>NZ_CP013023.1:3757500-4071666 GCF_001421015.2 Paenibacillus bovis | reverse complement strand
AAAATATTGGATATTGGACGGTAAAGATATTTTTAAATTATAAAACTAAGGTTTATAATGTTATTAAAAGGAGATGTCAAAGTGACTCAAAATAATAAATTGAATTTATTAAGTGAGAAGTTTGTAAATGCAGAAACAGGACAAGAAATCGAAGGAGTTACAATAATGGTTGATGGAAAACTCAAACAGGCATTAGACATAATAATCAACCAATCTGAGGAATATACAAATTATACAGAGATTATACGTGATATTATATTTATTGGAACCCAAAAAGTTGCTGAATCAATAAAAAAATAATTTTATGTACGTTTATTTTATAGATTTTATCAATTAAAATAAAGCGATTCATCTAATTCCTATAAGACTTTTTGTAAGAATAGATTCTTTATAAGAAAATAAGATTTGGTTGAGAAAATCTATTTAAAGTTAATAAGATTTTGAACAAGTATATTACAGCTAATATTAATTGTAATATACTTGTTTTTGTTATTTACATAATGTTCGAGATTGCTATTATGAGTCCATTACGAGAAGGGGCAACTGAGTTTGTCTGCATGAAATCGATTTTTAGTCGGGTGCCTATGCCGAACCCACCGCTAATGATAATCAAAGTATATCAAGCCAGTTAGGCATTAACACAGCAAGCGAAGGTTAAAGCATAAGCAGCAGTGGAAGCATCCAAAGCCCAAATAACGTATCCTGCTGAGCAGAAGAAAGCGAGCGGATTATTGGAATTACTATTTAAAGTTACAGCCACTATTCCGGCCAAGATAACGAGCAAGACACTGGTGGGGATTAATAGTCCTCTTGCAAGAGTAGCTGAAGTTATGATGTAGGTTAATTCTACCTTGCCAGCACGCCGATCCTGTGGCGGAGGAAGCAGTAGAGGAAAAGGCTCCTTATTAGCGAGTATCGCCAGTTCGGTATGGCAGGGAATTGTAAGACAATATGAACATGATCAAGAGCAGCGAACCGACTATGATCACTGGATTTTAGGAAAGGTATTTACCAGCGCTCGTAATCTAATTACATCTTCTAACTCTTTAGATTTTGTGAAAACACTGTGGAATGAATCTTTATCGTTCACAAATTCATACCAGCAAGTGCCAGAAAAGATCCGAAAACAGTGGAATAAAGAATATACGGAGCGAGAATTGAAAAGGCTCGGAGAAATGGACATCAAAGATTTAACCTTAGCTGAGGTGCTGCAGTTAAACCCTGGAGGATGGAAATTTTTTGATAAAGAAGCTGAAGGTTACTATATTACACAAAACTATTATACGTTATGGATGTATGGTAGTAACGCGTACAAACGTTTAGATAATGCGATGTATGGTAGCGGTTATTTTTTACCTAAGCTAGAAGAGATGTGTAAGCAAGGAAAGGATCTTTCTCAGCTTACTGTAGCTGAAATGGATGAAATGAGTCAGAGTGAAGGGCTCAAATTGGAACGTATTAGCTTACTTACTACACTTGCTTTGGACTTTACAGGTTCAAGGAGCATAAGTAGCGGATTTTCAGAACATCTTCCTACTGGAAAAGGAACAGGAAAAACAACTGCTAAAACTTCAGGTCATGCAATACCCGAAAAAAATGTGCGTTTTAATCAAACACCTAATATTAATTCAACAGTTCCTTCATTGAGTAAGGGAGGAAAACCTAAAGGAAATTATGCACCTCCTAATGGAGGTAGAGGTAATGTAAGGCAAAATGAGGCAGCTGATTTACTTGCTGAAAAAGGTTATGATATTCATATGTTAGATGAGATTGATGGAGGTAATGGTTATGGTTTAAAAATAAATAAAAATCCTGACTTTCTAATTGAAAACAAGGTATTTGATTGTTATGCTCCTGAAGCTAAAACATCTTTCGATAGTATTACTGGAAATATTAAGGAAAAAACTAAGAACCAGGCAAAACATATTGTGCTTAATTTGGATGATTATCCTTCTGAAAATATAGATGATTTGCTGAAGGAAATTGTAAGACAAACTAATCCTAAAGCCAATTTAAAGCATCTTGACGAACTCATTATAGTAAAAAATGGAGAAGTGTATACAGCTTATGGGAGGTAATTGATAATGGATTATGATTTATTTATAGATACTAATCTTGATCAAAATAGTATAGCTCAATTTCTATATAAAGCGGCAAAAAATGTTATTGGTAATAATGTAATAATCAAAGAAGAGAAACACCCGTTAGGTTATAAGTATATATATATAGAATGCCATTATTTTTCATTAGATATTGATTTAGAAGATGATGACGATGATATAGAAGAATATAAACAGGTAATTTTGAAAGATCATAGTGTTGAAATCAATACTCGTTGCAGTGTTCAATTTATTTCAAATAAATTTGATATTGGATGGCCTAAATTTTTAGAATGGATAGGCGAGATTTTAAAGAATACAAATGGGAATTTAATTGTGATAGATGATAGTTCCTTTCCAGTAATGAAAAGAAAAAATAAGGTTTTGTATGTAAATAGTAACTTAGATGAATATAAATTAAAATATATTACTAAAAAAAATCTAAATAATTTAAATTATCCCTATGTAGAAAATGATTTTTTTGAAAATAGTGAACTTTAAATTTTAATATCAAATATCAAATTTTATGTATAGTAAAATTTGATATTTAGAAGCTCATGATGAGAGTATATAACTCTCATCATGAGCTTTAAAATTCTAAATAATATTATTTCCTCATATAATTATTTAAATTAAAATAACAATCATAGAATTTTAATTGGGAGAGTACATACTGAAAATATTAAGTTTAGGAGTCTGTAATCGTAAAGAAAATTGCTGAAGTAAATTATAGTACAAATTATATAATAAGGCTTCAAGAGATCGAGGATAGTGAACAATTATCTCAAGAACTTGAACGTATAAAGGAGTGAAGATATGAATTTCAATATCAATGAAATAGTAGATTATTATGATTCCGAACCATAAAGGTATAATTACTATTATTTACTATAATTTGGTACAATTTATACAAATGCTGATTTTATGGTATCAATTGGAATACCAGAGATATTTGATGATTTCGTGTTCTACAGAGCGGAGAATATGAAAAAAATAATTGGAGGCGTGAAATTTATCATGGTAGGGCATCATGCCTTACATGGATTTTCGGATCAAAAACCGCTTTACTTACTTGAAGAAGGAGATGGAGTGTTTACAGTTTCATCTCTTCATAATCCTCCAATTTATAAATTGAATAAAAATTTAGAAATATTTTTTTGTTTCATTTTATACGATATGAATTATATACAGAAATGAAAAAAGCAGAAATATACACTTCACAGAATTACGCACATGAGTTGCGTAAATTATATATGCAATATGATGCTGATACTATGGAGAATGTTGAAGGATATTGGTCACATTTAATTGAAGATTATGAAACAGGTTTATGATATTTAAAGGTGTGATGAGAGATTGTTAATTCATTATAAGGTATAATAAATGACTTCAAAATCTCTAACTTGTTATAAACAGGTTAGAGATTTTGAAATTTTTACATCAAAAATTCTTGTGAAAATATTAAAGTGATTAAATTTTATATAAAGTTACATATTATTAAATGGAACGCGTCAAACTTTAGATTCTGAATTTTTTAAGTCTAGGGCCCATTTCTTAGACAGCCTGTACTAGATAAAAGCAGAGAGTGAGGATCATTGCCATATTTTCAAATAAAAGTTTCGCTTTTTCAATTTCAGAGCAATCTCTCTGCAACTGGAGAGCGGAATAGAGATTAGCAGTCTCGGTCATATCAGCATTCAGGGCGTCAGTGTAAAGTTCAATACTTCGCAGTTGCTGTATGTAGAAGCCAGAGAAGCGATTCGTCTGAAAAGCGGTCAGAGCAGCATGATTATCGACGGCGATACCGATTTGCATGCGCCGACGATTCATGAGGTGGGAACAATCAAAGCCCTTGTAGTTGTAGCCGATCTTACCCCAGTGCCAGAGCCACCGCTAATGACGATAGAAGCATACAAAGCGGGGCAGGCCGCAGCAGGCTAAAGTATCTGCTAAAGTTACTCCACCTACAGACACTGCTCGTACGACTGCACTTTCCGGTTTGTTATCAAAAGCAATGGGTTCAATTCCGCTTGTACTAGGTGGAGCTGCTCTTATGGCTACTGGTGCACCCATGGCAGGTATTACTGGTGCAATGATGATGATTTCTGCTGGAGCACCAGTAAGAGTATCTGGGAACACAAATGGAGGAGGCGGCAGCAAAAAAGGTGGTCTTCTCGGTGTATTGGGCAAACTCGTTTCCACAGCAAGTCATTTATATAATACAGCAACTGAAAATGAACAAAATGCCCGATTTGCTATGTTTCGGGCATTAGGAAAAGTGTTTACTCAGGCTCGTCATATCTCTAAGTTGATTACTGATCCTAAAGAGTATATCCGGCAAGTTCATACTGAAATGGATCATGCTTATCGAACGTATCAGCAGGTACCACCGGAAATACGTCAATACTGGAATGCTCGTTACGCGGCTTACCAAGCTGCGAATAGCAAACCGGAATATGACTTTAGTCAGTACCATAAAGTTTTTCTTAATGGTCAATGGTATCTTAGTAAAGATGGTAAATTGGATCAAGATGCTCTACGTGCTACTAAAGCCTATAAAGAAGAAATAAAGAAGGGAACAATTCAGTCTGAAGAGGCTGGAGGACAGCAAGATATTATGCTGGAGCAATTGAACGCGGCTGAGGCAGGCTACAATTTGTGGAATGGTCAACCGATTAGTGAAGCACAATTTCACTTGATGCAGATTGATTATGTAATGAGCAATGTGCCTGGAATTGGTGGTTTCGGACGGGGGATAGGTATTAATGGTCCTGTCCGTTTGCCAAACGGTATGAAGTTACCCAATATTAAAATACCAAAAAATCAACTTCCGTCAAAAAGTGCAAGTGCAAGTAATTCTTCGCAAATTCCTAGAACAGGACCAGAATGGGATGAATATTTCCGTTCAAGATATGGTAATGAGAATGTTATATGGCAAGCTGATAAAAATAAACCGAAAAGTAAAATTGTTAGTACAAAACCTGCTATACAAGTTCAATATGGAGATTCTGATTTAAGCGCCATGGCAAAGAACTATCGTGTGGAGAATAAAGCATTTGACTTAAGAAACCTTGTAGTAGCAGAGGTTGAGATAGATGGAGTGCGCACTTTGAAAGTTTTTGAAAGTACAGCACTACCTACTATCAAAAAAGACGGAAGTACAGAACTAAAGAAAGTACATTCTGAAAAAGTGTTGGTAGAAGAGAAAAAAGCTGCTGAGTTAAATGGAAAGACCTATAAAGTTCATAGAGTATACACTGAGAGAGAACCTTGTGATCTCGGTGGGCACAGTTGTAAAAAGCTACTGGCTGAAGAACTTCCTAATACTGAAGTGACTTACAGCTTTGAGTATGGAACAGAGAAAAAATCAAGAGACAGAGGAAATGCTGCTTTAGCTGAAGAACTAAAAAAAATAGAGGAGTGACAGCATGAATTTTGATATTAAAGAGATTAGTAATTATTATGGCGAAGATAAATGGCAGTATAAACTAAATGATTTACTTAATATAGGTATTAGTAACGAAAATGCAAATTTTATTAGTGAGAAAGGATTACCAAAAGTTTTTTCTGATTTCACATTTTATAAATTTGATAATTTCGAAAAAATTTCATTAAAAGATGCTCATATTATAAAAATTGGTGAATTCTCTTTTAGTAAGAGTGGGTTATTTTTAAAACAAGATGAAGATGAGCTTTTTTCGACTTCTTCTTATCATGGTTCTAATATATATATATTAAATAAAAACTTAGAAACGTTTTTTCTGTTTCATCTTATTAAAGATAAAATTGCACAGAATATGATAAAAAAAAATAAATTCGATTCATATAAATATGCAATAGAATTAAAAAATAAATATAATGAGAATGACTATATGGCTATGGAGGATCAAGAGGGTTATTGGTCACATCTAGTAGAAGATTATGAAACTGGCCTATAAAATTAATTAGGTAAGATTATGTTAATAAAGATCATATCTAATGTTATTAATATGATTAAGGATATTTTAGAAACTTTGAAAACGTCAAGTATAACGTATTAACAACTAAAATGCAGACTACAATCTGGAATTAAAAACTACGCTATTTAAATCTATATTCTTGAGCAAAAGCTTTAATATACAAAATAATCAATAATCTAAATCCAAATAATGAAAAGTTTAAATAAAAGCAACAGTTTCACTATTGTTTATGAAACTGTTGCTTTTATTTAAATTAGCAGTATCAATAATATTTTATTGGTCAATCTCTAAAATATTATAAACATCAACTTCATTCTCCAGCTCTTTCAAAGCTTTGCGTACCAGCTGGTCTGCCATCCGCGTCGTCTCCGGCAGGCGATAGCGAGGAGTGAGCCGCAATATCCATTCATTCGCCGTCTCCAGACTAATCCTATGCCCTACAGATACAAATACAGGCTTCACATCCGTCTGCGTACGTAGTACACTCCCGATCTGCTGCTCTTCATCAATCAGCGCAGAAGAAGATCCTCGTAACCGATCCGGCTCTGTGTGTTCCCCAACCAGCCTCGTCTTGCCGCATCCTATCGCAGGTATATTGAGCAGTACACCCAGATGACAAGCCAGCCCGAACCGTCTCGGATGAGCGAGACCCTGGCTGTCGCATACGATCAGCTGGGGTTCATGTTCAA
The DNA here is from genome assembly GCF_001421015.2 of Paenibacillus bovis. Taxonomy (NCBI): domain Bacteria; kingdom Bacillati; phylum Bacillota; class Bacilli; order Caryophanales; family Paenibacillaceae; genus Paenibacillus; species Paenibacillus bovis. The sequence goes on along the minus strand of NZ_CP013023.1, from coordinate 4,064,919 downwards.
TCTGCTGAAGTGCTTTGATCACAGGCGGTAGTTCACGGAACGAGAACAGACCGGGCAAATAAGGAAACTGTACAGCATCCTTTACCGTAACCGATTCGATCACTTCCAATGTAAAAGCATCCAGAACAACAACAGCTGCAATCAGCTGGTCGGTATGTTCACTGTATGCGACATCCACTCCGGCAATATATTGTATATTTGGCAGCTGATCCTGGGTGATCACCTGATTCGCAAGCTCTTTTTGAAGCGATGTCGCTTCTTTTTCATTCAGATCCCAGCGATGCTGGATATGTATTTTCAACATTTCTTTTCCACCTATCGATATGTAATTATACTCGACCTAGACACCTAGACACCTAGACACCTAGACACCTAGACACCTAGACACCTAAACATTCACATGAGCCAAGAATATAAATCGGCTCAATTACTTACCTGCATTATACGTTTAGAACCAGCTTCACAGCTTACAGAGAAGCTCCAATATTCACTTTACTTCTTAAAGAAGCAACATGATTCCATATGGCAACATTCTGCTTCCATATCCAGTATTGTGGTTTCCATATTACACATAATACATAGTATAATGTCAGAATGTAAATAAACACAGATTCTGTACATCAAATCCACATAAACTACAATCTATTCGGGTAGGTGATTACATAGTATGAGTACCTCTATCAAGTATGGTGAGAATATTATTGTGGCTGTTCGCCTCGAAGGCAGCTGGCGCTGGTATGTTACGGAAAAAGAATACTGGTTTATGGATCTGCCCCGGTTCAGCCAGGCTTTTACGAATAAAGGATACGACATATCTTCAGATGCAGATTATGGATACCGGTTTCATATTCCGGTGTTGAATGAGCAGACGGTACATTCCTTTCTGCATTATATTGAAGAAGAACAGATTAGCGTGGAGGAACTGAGAACAGGGCTGGCGATTCAGGCGAACGCTCATGATGGAGATCTGGAAATGTTGGCAGGCTGGGTGCCTGCACTGCTGGTAGATTTTGATAACCGGCAGTTATCTTCCTATTTCCCAGAACCGGCTTCGTTTGAACAGTATGTTCCGGAAGGCTGGACAGGACATTACGAGAATTTTATGGAGCAGCTGCCTGCCGAGCAGAAATATTGGTTAACCGATACATCGAACTACTTTGGCACAGGTCAGCAATAGCCTCTGTATAACAACAATCGCGGGAGTGCACACATCCAATGAACAAGCCGATACGATTGTATCCTTCTTTTTATTATTTGATTGGTACCCAGACACTATCCAATGCGGCTGATATTATCTATATTATGGGTATTATCTCGCTGGTTATGGCAGGTACGGACTCGATTCTGGCAGGGGTGTTTGTTCCCTTTTTCCGTTCATCTTCGCAGCTGCTCAGTGGTCTGGTGGCATCACTAATGCTGGTGAGGTTTCGGCTGGCAAGACTTTTACTTTTTTGCCAGTTTGGTCAGTTTGTTATTTTTGCTGTGCTGGCACTGTATTTATGGGTATCGCGGGAGCAGGCTTCGCTACCTCTGATTTTCACTTTAATTTTTGGGATGTCTTTTCTGGATGGCTGGACGACACCGGCGCGCAATAGTCTGATTCCCCGGCTTGTTCATCGTGATGAGCTGCTGAGAGCCAATGGTATGGTCTCGGTCAGCGACCAGATTATTCGCTGTGCCGGCTGGGCGATGGGAGGTATTCTGGTAGCCTGGATTGGAGCTCTATCCACGCTGATGCTGGCGGGAATATTCTATGCAGTCGCAATGGTATTTACTGCTTTTATCCGCGAGCCGCAAACTGCTGAGGTGGAGAATTCGGCAAATACAATGGATGCGCCTGTGATTGCCCAGCGCGGAGAAGCTGCTGCTTCTGATGACGAACAGATTGCATCCGCGTCAGCAGACAGTGAACGTGAATATATGAAGACATTGACAGAAGGCTGGCAATTGATCTGGCGCAAACCCAAAATTCGCACATTGATCTTTATGGATATGGTCGATATGCTGGGCGGCTCGGTATGGGTAGGTGCATTTATATTGGCATTTGTTGTGCAGGTGCTGCATCAGGGTGAGGAATGGTGGGGATTTATCAACACCGCTTATTTTGCCGGAGCGATCGGCGGAGGACTGCTGGTCGTGGGGCTGGTTCGCTGGTTAAATGGCCGGGAGTTCCGGGCGATGCTGCTGGGTATTGGGATTTATTCCATATTAACGTTGGTATTTGCTGTAACGACGAATCCGTATATTTCATTGCTGCTGGTCGTGGCGATGGGTCCGGCAGCCGAACTCGCGGCTGTCAATCGGCGGACACTGCTGCAGCTCAGTGTAACGAGAGAACAGCTGCCTAAGCTGCTGTCTGCCCAGGATGCTACGCTCAACTTTACATTTTGCATCTCGCTGCTGATTATGGGCTGGATTGCCGAACAGTTCGGGATTGTCAATCTGTATCTGCTGGCAGGTATCATGTCGGTATGTGCGCTGGTTGTCGGATTACTGAGCCGATCTGCTTTTCGCCAAAAGAGAACCCTATCTTAACTACGGTCAGCAGACTACAGCAAAGATAAGAGATACACAGAAACAACAGAAAGGTTCCTAAAAGGAAATTCTGCTGTTTCTACATATGAAAGACGATAGACTGATGGAAAAGTAATAAACAAGCAAGATAGTCTAACCACGAAATGAAGAGTCTATGCTATATTAAAAAGATAAAAACCTGACATTAATATTACTACCAATTTTTTGGGGCTTGCCGCCCTTTTATTTCCAATTAAATTACTGTATAATAAGTTGACTATAAAAAATGGGGGTTTTTGTTTTGAAAAAGTTTAGCGTTGTATTACTCGGAGCAGCAGTAGCTGTATCACTGGCAGCTTGTGGTAACGATCAGGAAGCCGCAAAAGCACCTGCTAACACTACCGCACCTGCAGGCACAGAAGCATCCACTACTGCTCCGACAGCCGTACCTACAGCAGATGAGCTGCTTACCAAAGCAAGTGAAGCAGCAGCTAAAGTAAAAAGTTATGCTGCAGATGCAGTCATCAAGCAGGATATCACTGTAAGTGTAGATGGCAAGGAACAGAAAATGCAGAATGAAAACTCCACAACAATGGAAGTTGTTCAAGAGCCAATGTCTGCTCACATGAATATTTCTACTAAAGTTGTACAAGGTGGACAAAATCAGGAGCAAAAGCAGGAATTGTACATAACAAATGATGCAGTGTATCTGAATGCCAATGATACCTGGCAGAAAGCTCCAGACTCTGCCAAGCAGCAATTTGTTGATCTGATCAAACAACAGGGTACCCTGAAAGATACGATCGATCGTATGAAGTCCATGGCAAGTGACACCAAAGTAACCGATGAAGGCGATCACTACAATCTGGTAGCTACGCTGACCGGTGACAAAGTAAAAGAACAGGCTCAAAAGTTCCTGAGCGGTGATGCTGCCAATGCACAAATGGCTGAAATGATGAAACAAATGAATATTCATGATATGGAAGTTACTTATATGATGGACAAAACAACTTCCAATCTGACAGGTGCTGCTGTCAAAATGACAATGGACATGGATCAGCAGGGACAGAAAATGAACCTTGTAATGGATATGGACAGCACGTATTCCAAATACAACGAGTTCGACAAGATTGAAGTTCCGGCTGACGTTGTAAAAAGCGCGAAGTAATTAATTACAAGAAACACGGTATATGCACTATAAAAGGCTGTAAACTCAACGATCCAATGGATTAGGCTGAGTTTACAGCCTTTTTCTGTAAATTACAGTCGTTAATCATCCCAAATGAAGAACAAGCAAGTTGTTTAGCAACAGCATCGGCGTGGTATAATAAATATAGCTTCATATTCTATAATCAAGAAAGGATCAGGATACCATGTGTCCCCGAAGGATGATTTCCCAAAGGACGATTTGGAAACGTTATGATCTCTCCTATACTTAGCTTTTCCGTAGAGTAGTCATTATTTGGATCTATTCTTACGGAAGAGGAGATAATTGTATGCGAAGGACAAAGTCCTCAAGGTGTACCTCCCGTAAGAACAGGTCTTGTCAGACCACACTTACGAGAAAACGAGGGAGCCTGTATGAGGAGAAGAACAAATTGGAACACAAGCTGGATGGTGGCAGGGAAACAAATCCTGGCCATACTATTGGGTACGTTTATTCTGGCGTTTGCTTATTATCATATTAATTTTTACAACAATCTGTCGGAAGGCGGATTCGTAGGACTGGCACTGCTGGGCAAGTATTTGTTTGGTTGGTCGCCGGCCTGGAGCACATTTGTACTGGATATTCCGGTTATTTTACTGGCCTGGTGGCTGAAAGGGCACCGTTTTATGGTCTACACACTAATTGGAGCGGCATCATTTTCTATCTTCTATTCGGGATTCGAACAGCTATCGCCGTTTGTCGTGGACTTACACGGGAATCTGCTTATTGCAGCAGCTCTATCTGGTCTGTTGACCGGTCTCGGAGCAGGTATTGTGCTCCGTTATGGAGGGGCCACGGGAGGCGACGATGTATTATCAAGATTAATCAGCGAATGGAAAGGCTGGAAAATCGGTAATGTTTTCTTTATCGGCGATGTAATTGTACTGGGCTTGTGCCTGTTTTTCCTGCCTTTCAAAGAAACGATGTATACAATGCTGGCAGTCTGGTTGGCAGGCAAGATGATTACGTGGACGATAAATGTAAAAGTGGGATTCAAGCTTCCTCATTTTATGCGTCCGGACAAATCGGTTGCACCGATTCAGATTCCTGTTAAAACATCAGCATCTGTTCAGCAGTCGCACTAAATGAATAACCGATAAATAATAAGTATGATCCGCTTGGGACTCTGGTGTCCAGGCGGATTTTTTCTTTTGCACAACTATGCAAGTTATATAGTGTAACGTATAGTATTCTGCAAAAATACGACTTTTGTATGGTTAGCTTGATCGCTAACTTCTTATAGAATAAAGCGATTGAGAAGATATGGAAATGAGGAAAAAGTAAATGAACATATGGATGCAGCTGGGGATAGAAAAAACCAATGATATTCGCGCAATCAAAAAAGCCTATGCCAGCCTGCTCAAGCAGACACATCCCGAAGACGATCCCGAAGGCTACCAGCAATTAAGGGAAGCGTACGACAAAGCAGTTCAATGGGCACGCACTCATCAAGATTCAGACTCCAGCACAATCCAGGAACCGAGCGCCGAACATGATCATTTGGTGCAATCTACATATAAACAAGATAGCCGACAGAATCTTCATCTTGAAAAAGGACCTGGTCTCACTCTGGCGGAGGATGATGAGTCAGATAATCATAAAAAATTACATTTATTATCCCGACTGAACTGGCAGCAGGCAGTGATCGAGGAAAATAATATCGTAAAAGAATTCATGGAGCAGACTGCCAAGTTATACAGCAACTTCGCGATGCGCGTCGAGCTGAAGAACTGGATGGAGCTAATGAATCGTCCAGCGGTATGGAATATAAGTATGCAGGAGGAGATTGGCGAACGATTGCTTGATTTCCTGGAAGAACATCATTATCTACCACCGGCTGTATGGAGTCTATTGGAACGTACATTCAATTGGGCGCAGCAAATGGAAGAGGATGATTCCTATTTTGCTACTCGTTATCCGCGCGTTTATTTTCATATGTTTAGCGCTTCATTCGAGACGGATGAAGGCTATACCTGGTTAGGACGTTATGCGGACAAGGATATGGAGCATTATCTATTCTGTCGAGCAGCTGCCTATTCCGAATTAATGATGGGTGAAATGAAAGAAGCTGGAAGCAGGATTGTGCAGGCAATGGAATTAATACAGGATGATGCCGATCTGCTCCGAATCCGGATACAGTACCATATGCTGAATGAAGAACGGGAACAGGCAGCTGCGCTATGCAGTAGCTGGCTTCAGAATAGACCAGATGACAAAACAGTTCACCTGCTTTATTTCCGTTTACTGGAGACGGATAAAGATGCACAGGAGAATGAAGCCTATCTAAGGCAGCTTTTGGAACGTTATCCTACTGAAACGCAGCTGCTGCTTGCAGCTGCTCGTCTTGATATGAAGCGACAGGAGTGGGAGCAGGCAGAGTCCTTCTGTCAGACGGTACTTCGCTCTCAGCCTGCTCATGCAGAAGCCATTCTGCTGTTGGCCGAAGTACAGACCATGCTGCTGGAAAAAGGAAAACCGGAGCAGCGCACCTTATTGAACCTGGAGCTTGGCCGCTGGACGACAGCTGTTCGGGTTAAGCGGTTTTTCGGAATACTGCTGAGGGAAAAGTGGCCTGTAATGCTGCTCATGGGACTTCTTTGCGTAGTGATTTGGTATACCTATCCATCCACTACGGGACATTTACTAACAGAATACCTGAGGCCTACAGAAATTCACGAAGTCAAAACAGGTGCCGATCTGTCGAGTCTGCAGCCCGGTGATCCGGTTCACGTATATGCCAAAGGCGGAACCTATACCGATATGCAGCTGCTGAACTGGGTACATGGGGAAACGTTTATTATGTCTTCTGCCAAAGCCAAAGCGAACAATGTATTCAACGCCAGCGGTTACTTGTATGTGGTTCGTCTGGGACAATATTCGGTACCGGTAAGTGTCAATTATGAGACAGCTACCAAGCTGTATAATAACCAGCCAGCCGAGCTGACCGGAAATGCATACCCACTGCCATCCGATCAGTTAGGCGTAATAAAGAAAAAAATGTTGGGTTATGCATCCAATTCGCTGGAAGGGTATCCGTTAACCTCTTATTATATTCAGGCCAAGGAAGGCAAGGCTTTATCCACGCTGCCGCCTGCTCCTTCGATCATCAAATTTTATGTTTTTCTGATCCTTTTATTGTTTACTTTTTTCCTGCAGGGTGTGTATCAGGCATGGAAATTTGGCAGATATTAGACAAAACCAGCAAAGGAGGGAATAGAATGATTGCAAAAAAACAGCGGATGCTGACAAAAGACGGGTTGGCTTTGTTATCGATCTACGGATCATCCAGTCTGCAGTATAGTGAATATTTTCAGCAGAATCCAAAACTGCTTGTCAGAAATAAAACAAATTGCCGGAATTCTCTCAAAGTCTTTTGGCATATTGGGGATAAGGAAAGTATGATACGGCATATGGACTGGATCATCGAGACAGGATATCGCGAGGAATACAATATGCTGCACAAGCGCTTCTCGATGATGACCGATTCTGCCTGCCAAGCGTATATCCATCGTCTTGCGGCAGATTCAACGACACGTTACCAGGCAGGAGTCGTTTATCAATATCTCTATTCTGCTCCTGCTGCGGGGATAGTAGCGTATGATTATGCTTTGGCTCTTTATTCGGCTTATGCTGGTGCAATGGCCGGCTATCTGACCCAAGACGAAAAAAATCATTATGTTTCCCGGATTATACAGCAGATTCAACAGGAAATTACGGGACCCCACGATTATGTACTCGGTTATATGATAGGTGTCCAATATGTGCAGACAGAAGCCGATCCCGAACATATGGCCAAGCACAAAATTGCATTTACCAAAATGATCACTTCAGCGAAAAGTCTATTGTATACCGTAAGTTTTTGGAAGCAATCCTTTGCCTAATCAAGAAACCGTTCTGTCGAAAGGAGCAATCATAGTATGACAATGATCGGAATTGATCTGGGAACAACAAATAGTCTGGTAGGCTGCTGGACCGAAGCTGGACCAAAGCTGATTCCCAATGTACTTGGTAAATATCTAACTCCTTCTGTTGTGAGCGTGGATGATAACGGGGAGGTTCTGGTCGGTCAGATCGCCAAGGAACGTATGATTACTCATCCGCAGGTCACTGCTTCTGCCTTTAAGCGTTATATGGGAACCGAGAAGCGCTATCCGCTCGGCAGGTATACATTTACACCGGAAGAACTGTCCTCGTTTGTTATTCGTTCATTGAAAGAAGATGCCGAAGCGCATCTGGGACATCCGGTAACCGGAGCTGTGATTAGCGTACCAGCGTACTTCAATGATACTCAGCGCCGGATGACCCGGCGTGCAGCCGAGCTGGCAGGCTTGAAGGTAGAACGCTTGATCAGTGAGCCGACAGCAGCTGCTATTTCGTATGGACTGCATGAACAACAGGATGAGACGACTTTTCTGGTATTCGACCTGGGCGGAGGAACATTTGATGTTTCCATTCTTGAGTTTTTTGAAGGCGTAATGGAAGTCAAATCAATTGCCGGAGATAATTATCTGGGTGGTGAAGATTTTACCCAGCTGCTGATATCCCATTTTATCGCTATACATAATCTGGATGAGGAATCGCTGGATTCCAAGGAGCGCTCTGCTTTATTCAAGCAGGCAGAAATCTGTAAACGCGAGATCAGTACGCATCCAGGACGAGGACAGATGGTATTTACAAAGGGCAAGCAGCAATACGAGCTGGAGATAGATCGCGATGAATTTGAGCAAATTGCAGCGCCTTTGATACTCCGTCTGCGTCATCCTGTAGAGCGTGCTATACGGGATGCACAGTTATCTCCTGAAGATCTCGATGCGGTTATCCTGATTGGCGGTGCTACACGCATGCCTATGATTCGCTCGGTGATCAGCAAGATGTTCGGCCAGCTTCCTTTTACACAGATCAATCCCGATGAGGCGGTTGCGCTGGGTGCTGTGATTCAGGTAGCGCTCAAGGAACGCAATGAAGCGCTCAAAGAGGTTATTCTGACCGATGTCTGTCCATTTACACTAGGGATAGAGACAACTCATGCTACCGATGCAGGCGGCTATGATGAAGGGCATTTCTCCCCAATCATTGAGCGTAATACGCCAATTCCGGTAAGTAAAGTGGAAGAATTTTGTACCCTTTATGATAATCAGCAGCAAGTTAAACTGAATATCTTCCAGGGAGAAAGTCGGAAAGTCAAAAATAATGTAAAGATTGGTGAGCTTCGTCTGGATGTTCCTCGGGGGGCTGCAGGAGAGCAGGTCTTTGCAGTACGATTCACGTATGATATCAATGGTATTCTGGAGGTTGAAGTAACTGTAGTCAGTACCGGAGTAACTCGTACCCTTATTATTGAAAAAGAGCCGGGTAAAATCTCGTCAGAAGAAATCCGCCAGCGTCTGGAGCAGCTCAAGGATATCAAGATTCATCCCCGCGATCGTATAGAAAATCGGTTGCTGCTGGCACAGGCCGAACGATTATATGAAGAAACGCTCGGTGAAAAGCGTCGGGAGATCGAATTCTGGACTCGCAAATTCGAAAATGTACTAGCTCTGCAGGATGAACATAAATTAAAAGCAGCCAGAGCAGAATTCAAAAAGCAGCTGGAACAATTGGAAAAATGGTTTGATTATTAATGCTGATCAAGGCTCTGTAAAATATACAAATAAGGATACACATAAGCAAAAGACATCCGGCTCAGGCCGAATGTCTTTTCTTTTTTTCTACCATATAGTAACTGAGTATTGCTCCGCACATTCCGACAGCAGCAATCAAACCGCCAACCAGCGGCACATAGACCAGTCCTGCATGGGTAATCACCACACCACCTAGGAAAGCTCCGGTTGCATTACCCAGATTGAGAGCAGAATGGCTGGAGGTCGCTGCGAGCCGTGGAGCTTCATGAGCCAGATTCATAATGCGCAGCTGTATCCCCGGCATAATGCCAAAAGCAGCCGCACCCCACAAAAAGATGAATACAAGAGCCAGCCACGGCATATGCAGCACACCTGACAGAATGATCAGCATCAAGGACAGAATAGCAAAAATGGTAATAATGGAAGGCATCAGTTTCCAGTCAGCGAGTCTGCCGCCGACAATATTGCCCAGCGTTACTCCGATCCCGTACATAACCAGAATCCAGGTGACACTGCTTTCCTGGAAGCCGGATACATCTGTTAGCATCGGTGTAATGTACGTAAATACTGTAAACATACTGCAGCAGCCAAAAGCACCAGTCAGCAGAATCAGCAGCACCTGTGGCTGCAGCAGACTGCGCACTTCTTTGGACAGGCTTGGCTGTGCTGCTTGTTCGATACGCGGAATAAGGAATATAATTCCTAACAGCGAGATAACGCCCATCACCGTAATTGCGCCAAAAGAAGCACGCCAGCCCAAATGCTGTCCGATCAGTGTACCAAAAGGAACGCCAATAATATTGGCAATGGTAAGCCCGGCGAGTACCATAGATACCGCTCCAGCGCGTTTGTCTGGTCGTACCAGGCGGGCAGCGATTAATGAGCCTGTACCGAGAAATGTACCATGAGCCAGCGCTGTCACCAGTCTGGAGCCCATTAGCAGGCCGTAACTGGGTGCAAGAGCAGCTACCAGATTACCGATAATAAAAATAGCCATTAGCAGACAAAGCAGCTGCTTCTGGGCGATACGATTGGTCGCAATAGTGAGGATGGGAGCGCCTACGGCTACACCAAGCGCATAACCGGTAATCAGCTGCCCGGCCTGCGGGATCGTTACGCCCAGATCATTGGCTACATTGGGCAGCAGTCCCATAATAACAAATTCGGTCATCCCAATCGCAAAAGCACCGGCTGTCAGACAGAACAATGCAGCAGGGAAGCGGTCATTTTGTGGAGCCGTTTGTTGCGGTGATACTGTATTTTGCATGATTTCTCTCCTATTTCAAAAAATATCTATATGTATGATATATTCATACTAACATTTCAAATTGTAAATGAACATGATTCGACGGGAAAGGAGCAAGATGAATGTTGGAACAACAGCAGGAAAAACAGCTCAGCAAATGGATTAGCCTGATTCTGCGACACTCGCCCGAACAGTATGGCATTGTATTGGATGAAGATGCCGCCTGTCCGATCAGTGAACTCGTACAGGTGATTGGCCAAGAGCGTAAATGGAGCTTTGTCACCGAGGAGCATATCCGTTATGTGGTAGCACGTTCGGATAAGCAGCGCTTTGAGATTATAGATAACCGGATTCGTGCACGATATGGGCATAGCCGTCCGGCTATTCATTATGAACCTTCCCAGCCACCTGAAATGCTGTATCATGGTACGTCGGTACAAGCCTGGGCAGTGATTGAACAGGAAGGACTTCGTCCAATGGGCAGAAGATATGTACATTTATCCGAAAAGACCGATTTTGCCGAGTTGGCTGGCAAACGAAAAGGAAAGCTGGTATTGCTGAAAATCAATACAACAGCAGAGGGAGCCGAAGATATTTTATTTTACAATGCTGGTCATGGTGTCTGGCTGTGTGACCGGATACCTGCACAATGCATCAGTAAAGTATCGTCATAGACCATGAATCCATTTCCATCAGGAAGCGCGCCAGTGATCAAGCCTATACCCATCCAATGGTTGTACAAGCTTATATGGATTGTCTAGCAGCATGGGACGATTGTATAAAATTAATCTTTGCCCACCGACTTCTGTAACATAAAGGATTCTGAAATAGGTGAACCCAACCAAAAAAGCAGCGCTGCACAAATCAGCGACTGCTTTTTGGTTGGGTTTTGCTTTGTCGACAGTATCAATTCTCAATCAGAAAAGCGATGGCTGGATTAATGTTGACCTAATTGAAAAGCTTCAGCCAGCAGTCGATAGGAACGAATACGTGCTTCATTATCATGAATCGCCGACACGATCAGCAGCTCATCTGTTTGATAATCAGCAGCAAAACGCAGCAGTTTCTCGCGAACCTGATCGGGTGTACCGACTACACGGAAGCGGCGGGTATCTTCGATATGTGCTTTTTCAGTGCTTGTATACGGATATTCTGCTGCCGTTTTGGCAGAAGGCAGATACGGCATAGGACGATTCTCGCGCAGCATCAGGAAGTAGAGATCATTACTGCGCATATGATACTCGGCTTCTTCTTCGGTCTCTGCGCAAGAGACCGTAATTGCCGCTAGTGACTTGGGTGCAGAAGCCATAACGGACGGCTGGAAGTTCTCCTTGTAGTGGGCTACTGCTTCTTCACCGCCAGCTGTACCAAAAAACTGGGCAAATGCATAGGAAGCGCCAGTCATCGCCGCCAGTTCTGCTGTACCGCCGCTTGAGCCAAGCAGCCACAGCTCGGGAGTCGTAGAAATGCTCGGTTCGGCAATCAATCCGGCAAACCGATGATCGGATGGTGTAGCGTCATTCAGATAGCCGATCAGATCGACAATCTGCTGTGGGTAGCGGTCAGCACTGTGCATAGAAGGGAATTTGCCTTCCTGCAGCGCACGTGTGGCAAGCGGCATTCCACCTGGTGCACGTCCTACACCCAGATCGATCCGGTTGGGATAGAGCGCTTCGAGCAGCCGGAAATTCTCGGCGACCTTATAGGCACTGTAATGAGGCAGCATGATGCCACCGGAGCCGACGCGGATACGCTTGGTCTGGGATGCTACATGAGAGATCATGATTTCGGGACTGGAATGAGCCAGACTGGGAGAAGCATGGTGCTCGGACATCCAAAAGCGGGAATACCCTAGTTCATCTGCAGCCTGAGCAAGCTGGAGTGTATTGGACAATGCATTGGTAGCATTATGTCCTTCATTAATATGAGACTGGTCAAGCACGCCTAATTTCAACATGAATGTTCACCTCGATTTGTATTTGGGCCGTGCTGCTAAGATGAAAACTCTGCCAAAAAGCAAAAAGCAGCAAAGGTGCAAGAAGGTCGTAAGTTTATCTGATCTGATATTTCGTAACTTTTTAATACTATGTTACTTTAATAGCGTAACTAATAGTATAGTTCATTTATATGAAAAATACAAAGTGTATCCTTATTCTTTTCATAGAACGAGATTATGAATATTGTTCTGCACTATGTATTAATGACCAAAAAATCCAGCCTCCTGTTGAATAGGAGAACTGGATTTCTGGTTTTATATTCTTAAACAAAGTACGGTCATGAGATTGATCATACCGACAGGCTATTCCAGATTAGCATGATTGGTAAACATCGCTGCCGAATCGCCGCCGCGTTTTTCCATCAGACGCAGCATAATGGCATCGAACAACAGCAGTACCGTTTGCTCAAACAGGGAACCCATCGGCTGTACTGTTTCATAACTTCCCTGATCCGCCGGATCTTTGGGAGAACCGGGAACCTGTACGACCCAATCCGCCAGTTTGCCGATTGAAGAATCCGGAAAAATGGTAACAGCAGCGAGCTGTACATTTTCTTTGCCGGCTTTTTGGGCCATAATATGAAGTCCCTGGGTTTCACCCGAACCGGAAGCAATAATCAGAAGATCTCCTTTACCAGCCCGCGGAGTTACTGTCTCGCCTACTACATAAGCATCGAGTCCCAGCTGCATCAGACGCATCGCTAGCGCTTTGGCCATCAAGCCTGATCGTCCGGCACCTGCAGTGAATATTTTGCGTGCATTCAGAATCTGCTCGGTCAGCTGTTCTACCTGATCGGCCGGAATCGCTGCCAGTGTACCCTGCAGTTCCTGAATAATCCGTTCAAAATGTCCGGAAATGCCAGTCAGTGTACTCATCTACTTACGCCTGAGCGATCAGTTCGCGGATCTGGGAAGCTGCTGCCGCTTTGTCGTCTTGGCTGGTGATGCCGCCGCCAACGATAACCAGATCAGGGTTGGCTTTGATTACTTCTGGCATCGTTGCCAGTTTAATACCGCCAGCTACTGCTGTTTTTGCTGTTTTAACTACGCTTTTGATTGTTGCCAGATCTTCGAAAGGATTCTGACCGGCAGCTTGACCGTCATAGCCAGTGTGTACGCAGATATAGTCTACGCCCAGCTCGTCCAGTTCTTTGGCACGGCTAGCGATATCTTTAACGTTGATCATATCAACCAGTACTTTACGACCCTGTTTTTTGGCTTCGTCTACACAACCTTTGATTGTCAGATCGTTACTTGCACCCAGTACAGTGATAATATCTGCACCAGCTTCGGATGCTTTCATGATTTCATAACCACCGGCATCCATAATTTTCAGGTCAGCCAGTACTTTCAGATTAGGGAAAGCTTCTTTCATGGCTTTAACGGCATGCAGGCCTTCGTTAATAACAATAGGTGTACCGATTTCCACGATATCGATAAAAGGCTCCACTTCTTTAACAAGTGCGATACCTTCCGGGATATTTACAAGATCCAGAGCGAGTTGAAGTTCCATAAGATCAAATTCCTCCTGTAAGATGCCATATGGGCATGAATTGGTATAGTAGTACGATGCGAACAATAGGAATTACATGCAGAGTACACGGTTGTGATTTTCTGTCTGTATATGTTGCGTTCGCTGTAGTGCTAGTATAAAGTAAAATACATGACTTTTGTAAGTACGCACTTTTTTTTTACATAGTGTCTAAAAGTATACTATGGGAGCAAAATCATGCCGATATCATTATACACAAGCTTATCTTACCCACTGATCGCATTGTTATACACCTATAGAAGGTAGGCACGGGTAAGGCAGCAACGAAAGCTCATAGTTGGAAAATATACAGTAGACAATATGGGAATTTTAATAAGGAATATATAATGGAGGAATGAATAAATGCGTGAGCGTATATTTAACTGTGAAAAAGAATTAACACTGTCGGTGATCGGCGGCAAATGGAAAATGCTGATTCTATGGCATCTTGGCAAAACAGGAACCAAACGTTTTGGCGAGTTAAAATCGCTGATTCCCGGTATTACACAGCGTATGCTGGTCAGTCAGCTGCGCGAGTTAGAAGAAGATTTGATCGTTCATCGTGAAGTATATCCGGTCGTACCGCCCAAAGTGGAATATTCGCTGACCGAGGTTGGAGAGAGTCTGATGCCAATTCTTGATGCAATGTATAACTGGGGCAAAAACTATATGGAAGTGGCTGAAATCGAGCCGGTAGAGATCAAGCCGGCATCCTGGAATTAAATGCGGTCTGTGCAAATTTGCAAATAAAAGTGTAAGAACCCCTTGTTTACGGTTATAGATACAGAGAGCCAGATGAACAAGGAGGACATAACAATGAATATTGCAATTATCGGAGCTAATGGACAGATCGGCAAAATATTAACACAAAAGCTGGTTAATACCGGTGAACATCAGGTGACTGCAGTGATCCGCAAGCCGGAGCAGGCAACAGCATTTGAACAAATGGGTGCCAAAACAGCGATTGGCAATCTGGAAGGTACTGTAGATGAATTGGCCCAGGTGATTCAGGGAGCAGATGCTGTTGTATTTGCTGCCGGTTCGGGTGGCAGTACCGGAGACGACAAAACATTGCTGATTGATCTGGATGGCGCAGTGAAAAGTATGGAAGCAGCCGAGCAATTCGGTATTAAGCGCTTTGTATTGATCAGTGCTATGTTTGCCTATAACCGCAGCAAGTGGTCGGACTCTATCAAGCCATACTATGTAGCCAAACATTATGCGGATCGTATGCTGGAAGCGAGCACTCTCGATTATACGATTATTCGTCCGGGAGGTCTGCTAAATGATGAGGGTACCGGACAGATTGAAATAGGGGAGCAGCTCAGCGAAGGCGGCAGCATTCCGCGTGAAGATGTGGCTGAGGTTATCGTATATGTGCTGGATCAGCAGCATACGTACCGTAAAGGCTATGATGTTATTTCAGGCAAGCAATCTATTGCTGAGGCCGTACAATCCCTGTCCAACTAATTGCCGAATATAGTCGAGTATGTATAGATGCTTCTTGCACAATATCGTAGAGGCTTCCTCATACAAGATAAGATATACAGTAAGGTATACAGAAAAAATAGCAAAAACCCGGATGCCTGGAGCACCCGGGTTTTTGGCTATTTGCTCTTTTATTTATCTTTTCCTTCAGGATGATTGGCATCCCATTCTTCGGCTTTGGAGGTACCGATTGCAATAGCACGTCCTTCATCATACCCTTCATCCAGCAAAGCATTGGCAATCTCGACAGCTTTTTCGCGTACGCGTTCATCCAGATTTTTCATGGAAGTAGGGTAGTCATTTTTGGTCCATGGCATAAGTATCGCTCCTTTGATAAATATTGGGATCGGGCAGCTATTGTAGAGTATCTGCGGATACCCTTTCACAGCTCTATGTATACCATGTACCCTTACAGACCAAGCAGCGAAACGCATACCGTTGTTCGCCTTGATACAGAGTATTCGCAGTCGCCGCAGTCAGAAGGATATTCATTCGGGAAAAGTCGCAGTCCACAAAACCTACAGCTGGCGGTACACAGATACAATAAACCTGCTTCAAGCATTCACATCAAAAAAAGAACCTTTCCTGCCTGAGGGCAAGGAAAGGTTCCTGTAGTTGCATTTGATGGTCTTGGACCGTTGTTATGCAACTAACCCGATATTACAAGGCTTTCGTTATATTACTGTAAACCACGATACCTCATCGTATCAATGACAATGTATGGCGCATTGTACATCTTCAAAAGTATTACTGGAACAGCACGTTATACTCGCCATAGCCTTCTTCTTCCAGCTTTTCTCTCGGTACAAAGCGCAGAGCTGCAGAGTTGATGCAGTACCGTAATCCGTTCGGACCCGGACCGTCATCGAAAACATGACCCAGATGGGAATCGGCTTCGCGGCTGCGTACTTCGGTACGGACCATAAAGTGGCTGACATCCATATTTTCTTTTACATGATACTCCCGGATCGGACGGGTAAAGCTCGGCCAGCCGCAACCGGAATCATATTTATCCGTTGAGCTGAACAGCGGCTCACCCGATACGATATCCACGTAGATACCATCACCATGATGATCCCAGAATTCATTATGAAAAGCAGGTTCGGTACCATTTTGCTGGGTAACCTTGTACTGCATTTCGCTCAAGCGGTTTTTGAGATCGGATTTATCGATCTGGTTGGACCAGTGCTGCTCGATAAAAGCATCGCGTCCAGAACCTTTGCGATAGCGTTTGTAATGACCGGTATTCTTTTTATGATAATCCTGATGATAGGTCTCGGCTTCGTAAAAAGTCTGGGCCGGTGTAATTTCGGTTACGATCGGCTTGTCAAAGCGGCCGCTAGCCTCCAGCTCCTGCTTTGATGCTTCAGCCAGTTCGCGCTGATGCTCGTTATGATAGAAAATGCCGGTACGGTACGAAGAACCGCGGTCATAGAATTGTCCGCCTGCATCGGTCGGGTCGATTTGCTGCCAGAACAGTTCCAGCAGTTTCTCATACGGGAAAATAGCCGGATCAAACACGATCTGTACGGCTTCCGCATGACCGGTAGTTTCTTTGCAGACCTCTTCGTAGGTCGGGTTCTCGGTATGTCCACCTGTGTAACCGGAACGAATACTGATAATACCTGGCAGTTCCTCAAACGGGGTTACCATGCACCAGAAACATCCACCGGCAAAGGTTGCTTTTTCGTAATGGGATTCACTCATTATATGTTTCACTCCATTCTTGAGAGATAGGTAAAAGAAGATGGTTTGCTGTATAAAATCTATTTTGTGAATGGTTCAATAAAATTTTATACAATTATAATTATAAACCATTTACTATAATAAAACCAAAAATCACTTACTTTAAATCAAAATGTTTAAAATTAATAGTATGGCATAACAGATATAGACAATATCGTTATAGCCAATATGATGACATTGTTGTATAATCATGTTATTGTTCTGAGATAGTTTCCAAAGGGGAGTAGCTTCCTACGATAAAGCCGTCATTACGGGATTAAGTCCCCGGCTTTATTGGCAGCAGATTATAATGCTGTTAGCGAGACCTTTGCCTAATTATGTAATTGGGTGAGGTCTTTTTTGATGCCTGCATCGCCATCACCCAATTACGGTGGTGGCGTTTTTTGATGTCTGGAATCTGTCTTCTGACTCTAATTCCGGCTAAAGCCGAAAGCAAAAGGGGATTACATGTATGGAGTTATTTACTGTGGAATTCTGGATAGCCCTAGCGTCGATCGTTTTGATTGACCTGGTACTGGCTGGTGACAATGCAATTGTTATCGGTATGGCTGCCCGTAATATTCCAAAGGAAAATCAGAAAAAAGTAATTATCTGGGGAACAGTCGGAGCGTTTGTTATACGAGCCATTGCTACACTGCTGGTCGTATATTTGCTGCATATTACCGGCTTGCGTCTGATCGGTGGTCTGGCACTCGTATATATCGCCTACAAGCTGCTGGTTGAAGAAAAAGAAGAAGATAATATCTCGGCCAGCAGTCAGATGTGGGCAGCGATCCGTACGATTATTATTGCGGATGCGATGATGGGACTCGACAATGTACTGGCGGTTGCCGGTGCGGCACATGGAGACTTTCCGCTGGTAGTGGTAGGGCTGGCAATCTCTATTCCGATTATGGTCTGGTGCAGTACTTTGATTCTCAAACTGATTGAGCGTTTTCCGTGGATTATTGCGCTCGGGTCTGCTATTTTGGCCTGGACAGCAGCCAAGATGATTATCGAAGAACCGCTCATTAAGGCGTATTTTGAAAATGGCTTTATCAAATACGGATTTGAACTGGTTGTTATTGTGCTGGTAGTCTTGATCGGCCTGCGCGTCAAGAAAAAGAATGCTGACGCCAAAGCAGCCAAAGAAATTGCTTTGTAAGTAGAATTTGCTGTTTTTGATCTGGTTACAATTTATAATCAAGAGTTGATGAAGCAAGAGCCGCTGATCTGATGATATTGATTTTGATGATTGATTGCCCAGACACCGTACATTTCGGTATGGCGCATAGAATCGGAAAGGTCCTGTTACGATTCAGCGGCTTTTGCTATGCGATTTTATTTGCTTGCTGGTTAGTATACTAAACAGCAGACACTGGCACGCATCCTGCATATTATGTTTATATATAGAAGAGAAGATTCCGTAGCATACATATCAATATGAATGCATCATTTCAGATGGAAGGAGAATGAACCCTGATGACAAGTGAAAGCCAAGCAGGACGTCGTCAACGAGTGGCGCTGATCGGAATTGGTGGAATAGCGCAAAAGGTGTATCTGCCGCTCTTGTCCAATCATCCACAGGTTGAACTGGTCGGTGTATTAAGCCGCTCGGAAGCTACTGTGCACCAGACGATG
The DNA here is from genome assembly GCF_001421015.2 of Paenibacillus bovis. Classification (NCBI taxonomy): domain Bacteria; kingdom Bacillati; phylum Bacillota; class Bacilli; order Caryophanales; family Paenibacillaceae; genus Paenibacillus; species Paenibacillus bovis. The sequence goes on along the minus strand of NZ_CP013023.1, from coordinate 4,045,950 downwards.
GAGACCTACCGTCTGGCCAAAGGAAGCATCCAGCCGGAGGATATCGCAGGTTGGGATGTGGATGCAGTATTCGTACATAGTCCGACACCTACACACTACGATATTGTTACCAAGTGTCTGCAGCAGGGACTACCTGTCTATGTGGATAAGCCTTTGTCCTATTCGATAGAGGAATCACGCCGAATGGCAGCTTTTGCAGAGGAACGCGGACTGCTGCTGGCAGTCGGCTTCAATCGCAGGTTTGCTCCACTTTATAACCAAGCAAAATCCTGGCTGGCCGAAGCAGGAGATTGGGAGCTGTGTGAAGCTGTCAAGCATCGTACCTCTGTACAGAACTCTGCTGCACGTGAGACAGTATATGACGATTTGATTCATATGCTGGATCTGCTGCTGTGGCTGGGTAACGATGATTATCAATTGGTATCGAATCAGCTGCGTCAGCAGGAAAATGGCGCAATGCTGCATGCCTCCGGTATGCTCTCTCTTGGCAGTCAGCGTTATGCCAGTTACAGTATGGCACGCAGCGCCGGAAGTGATTTGGAGAAATTATCGCTGCATGGCAGTGGACGCTCGGCAGAAGTGATCAATATGGAGAGCCTTTATCTATATGAAAAAGGTCAATTGCCGCAATCCGGAGGTTTTGGCAGCTGGGATACCATATTGCAGCGGCGCGGTTTTGCAGGTGCAGTAGATCATTTCCTGAATCATCTTCAGACTCCGGAGAATTGCAGTATTCGGGCAGATCGGGTGCTGAAGACACATATGCTGGCCGAGCAGTTGACAGCCGGATTATAATATTCAAGTTAGGAAGACTGGATAAGCTAAATTATTATTATGTACACATTTTTAAGAAAAGGAGGTACTTCAATGGATGATTATGAATTTATGACACGGGAAGAGCAAATGAAGAAGCGTGAAGAGCAGGTGTTGGAGAGTTATCGTCAAGATGAAGATATGATGATTCTTGTATTTACCCAGTGGTGTGTAAATAATGGATTTGATGCCAAAGATCTATACCAGCGTGCATATCCGGATCAAGTGGATAATCAACGTCTGGAACAGGGTATTCGGCTGACTGTACCCAAAGAAGAAGCAGGCGATATTCCAAATGATACGCTGTTTGGTGTATTATCCGTATACGGTAACGAAGATTTGGCTTTTGTAATTAGCGAGGCCCTAGAAGATCAGGAAGCTGCTCGTAGAAGACAGGGTGAAGAGTAGACTTTTTTAGGTCGTTATCCAGCAGCCACTATTAAATGAAAATGATACTGTTTTCTTTCGACAAAAAGGATATAACACATGAATCCTTAGTATTTGCGAATTAAATATGTACAAAATCAGCACAACTCCGGCGAGTCGATTCACATGGTGAATACGGCCGCCGGTTTTTTCGTCTATCAACTTCAGTATAGCAACAATAAACTTCGGAAATACATACATTTAGACATTATTTATTCAGTTTTTACCATGCTAAGACATCGATATAAATTTATTTAAAAATTTATTATTTAAAAAATTATATATAATTGCGAATAACAACTTGGCAACTGATTGGGGATATGGTTTAATGATAAATATTACGAATAAAAAAATTGTAGATAAATGTAGAATGTTGACATTGGAGGAGAAACACGATGATGAAAGCTACCGGCATTGTAAGAAAAGTGGATGAATTGGGAAGAGTAGTTATTCCGATTGAACTTCGCCGCATTATGAATATTGATGTAAAAGATGGACTGGAGATTTTTGTAGACAGTGATCGCATCATTTTGAGAAAATATGAGCCTTCCTGCATCTTCACAGGAGAAACCGAAGATCTTGTTTATTTTAAAGGAAAATTGATCAGCCGTAGTATTATCAGCGAGCTGACCGAACTGCACGCTTCCAAAAAGAACTGAGTCCAAAAGAATCCATACATTTGTATCGGATAGCATATATGTCATCTATAATAAAAAGGGCTGCTATGTGCAGCCCTTTTTGTTTGGGATTATATACATATGAGCAAATAGTAAGACTATTACGTAATATGCTCGCGTTTGGAAATGCGGAATTCTTTGGGGGACATTCCGAATTTGGAACGGAATACCCGGTGAAAATAAGTATAGTTGGCGAATCCTGACGATTCTGCGACTTCCTCCAGTGGCATCGGACTAAACATGATACGCTCCTGCGCCATATTCAGCCTTACTTCAAGCGCGTACTGCATGATAGTCGTATCAAAAGCTTCCTTGAACAGATGAACCGCTCTCGATACACTGATGCCGATATGCAGCGCAATATCCTCTAATTTAAAGGTAGAAGAGGCGTTTTCTTCGATATAATTTTTGATCTGGTATGCCAGATAAGTTTTGGGCCCACCGGTAGGCTGCTCTGATAAATAGCGATCTACAGACAAGCAAAGTATTTTCATATAATGAGAAAGGATCTCTGGATAAGGATTATCCATACGCCGTTTTTCCATTGAAATCTGGCGCATCAGATCCATAATATTATCCGTCAGCGGAATCTTGACGCGAGCTGGACGCTTGCGCTGATGCCACCATTCGTCCGCCCATTCCCCACCGAAAAAGATATGATAATCGCCACTTTCTACGATAGATTTGCCGGTAGAAGCGGGTGTGTAATCGATTCGCAGCTCATAGGGCTGATCAGGCGCATAGATATGAAGATCCCCTACCTCCACATTGACCAGCTGACCATTCTGCCGCAACTGGCAGCCGCCTTCGGTCTGAAAGCGGAACAAATAGTTCTGTATTCCCTGAGGTTCGTGCATATGAAAAGGTTTCCGGTGGAAGGAATATCCGGCTGTGAATACTTTACATTCTTTTCTATCTACATCCATTAAATGATCCTCATTTCAGCAACAAATTTAAATTTTGACCAAATAGTTCATGTTTCGATCATATTATTCATTTTAATTGATGCGGTTTAGTAATACTATGGTTACAAGCTTAAAAACACCATCTTTTCGATGTAATACACAAACGGACAATGGTATGGATAAGTCCAGGTATACATAAGGGGTTATCATACATTGCGCAAAACAGAGGAGGATTACCTGTGAAGCGAATGAAAGCCGGATTAGTCGGATGCGGTAACATAAGCGCTATTTATCTCAAAAATCTCAAATCCAGTCCGGTTGTCGAAATTGTGGCATGCGCTGACATGGTGATTGAAAAAGCCAAAGAACGGGCTGAAGAATTTGGTATTGTAAACGTCTTCACTCCAGAAGAACTGATGAAGCAGGAAGAGATCGAATTGATTATTAATCTGACGATTCCTGCTGCACATGCGAGCGTAAATCAGGCAGCCCTGGCTGCAGGCAAGCATGTATATGCCGAGAAGCCATTCGCCGTATCGCTGGACGATGGACGGCGTACGCTGGAGAAAGCCAAGGAAGCAGGCAAGCGGGTAGGCAGTGCACCGGATACTTTTCTTGGAGCCGGTATTGAGACTGCACGTCATGCGATTGAGAGCGGCCTAATCGGGCGTCCGATTGCAGCCTCCGCATTTATGATGGGAGCAGGTCCTGAATCATGGCATCCCGATCCCGAGTTCTTTTATGCCCCGGGTGGCGGACCCATGTTCGACATGGGTCCTTATTATTTGACAGCGCTCGCAAGCCTGCTTGGTTCGATGACAAGAGTTAGCTCTTCTGCCGGAATCCAGATGCCGGATCGTGTAATACACAGCGGTCCCAAAGCGGGTACACCAATTCGTGTACAGACGCCTACACATCTGGCCGGAACCGTTGATTTTGAGAATGGTGCGATTGCCACGATGGTAACGAGCTTTGATATTCCGGGAGGATCGCAGCTGCCACGTATGGAAATCTATGGCACAGCGGGAACACTGGATATTCCGGACCCCAACTTTTTTGATGGAGATGTTCGTCTGAGACGGGCCGGTTCGGATGAATATGAGACGTTGCCGCCGGTATTTGAACCGGTCAATAATGATCGCGGCAAAGGGGTCAACGAAATGGTGCAGGCGATTCAGGAGAATCGACCGCATCGTGCCAGTGGCGAACTTGCTTATCATGTACTCGAAGTGATGCATGCTTTCCAGCGTTCATCGCTCGAAGGCAAACATGTCATTATTCAGAGTCGTGCAGGCTATCGCCAGGGCAGCAGTGATCAGTAAGCTGCTGCAGCACATTTGTTGACTGCCAGGCCTAAATTTAGGAATACGATTTGTAACGACAACCAGATATCACATCAATAGCTGTAATTTATGATTACAAACTACCCTACAGGAGTGATTGAAGCTATGTTAAAAGTCGGATTGCAATTATACACAGTACGTGAAGACCTGGAACGCGATTTTGAAGGAACGATTGAAAAAGTAGCAGCTCTGGGATATCAGGGCGTAGAGTTTGCCGGATATTACGGCAGAACAGCAGAACAGGTCAAAACCCTGCTGGACAAGCATAACCTGGAAGTAGTTGGTGCACATACGCCGTACGCAGATCTGCTGGAAGATGCACAGTCCCTGATCGATTTTAACAAAGCGATTGGTAATCGTTATATCATCGTGCCTTATCTGACCGAAGAGCAGCGCGGCAATTGGCCGGAAATTTTCGAAAACCTGCGCAAACTCGGTGAAACTTGCAATCAGAATGATGTGGTATTGCTGTATCACAACCATGATTTTGAATTTACTGAAAAAATCGGCGAACGTACTGTACTGGATGCTTTGTACGAAGAAATCCCTGCCGACCTGATTCAGGTAGAGCTGGATAGTGCATGGGTAGAGTACAGCGGTTATGATGCCGTGGAATATATCGATAAGTATGCAGGTCGCTTGCCGATTGTACACTGGAAAGATTTCAAGCATACCGATGATGGTATCCAGATGATGGAACTTGGCGAAGGCGAAGCACCTGTAGCACGTATTGGCGATGCGGCAGACAAAGCCGGAGCCGAGTGGATCGTAGTCGAGCAGGATAATAGCCTCCAGGCTCCTATGCAAAGTATCGAACAAAGCATGAACTGGGTGAAAAGCTATGGCGCCAAGGGAGGCGTCGTTAATGTCTGATCAGGTACTGAATATCGGTATTATTGGCTGCGGAGGGATTGCCCAGAACAAGCATCTGCCGAGTCTGTCCAAGCAGCCGCTTGCACGATTGGTTGCCTTCTGTGACATTGTGGAAGAACGCGCTTCTGAAGCAGCCCAGCAGTATGGCAGCGACAATGCCAAAGTATATACCGATTACAAGCAGCTTCTGGAAGACGGGAGTATCGATGTGATTCACGTCTGTACACCCAATGACTCTCATGCGGTGATTACAGTGGATGCCCTGGAATCCGGCAAGCATGTGATGTGCGAAAAACCGATGGCCAAATCGACTGCAGAAGCCCGCACGATGGTAGAAGCTGCACAGCGTACAGGCAAAAAATTGTCGATTGCCTACCAGAATCGTTTTCGTGACGATACTCTGTATCTGAAGCAAATGGTAGAGCAGGGTGATCTGGGAGATGTCTATTACGGCAAAGCACTTGCACTGCGCCGCCGTGCAGTCCCTACATGGGGAGTATTTCTGGATGAAGAAAAACAGGGCGGCGGACCATTGATCGATATCGGCACTCATGCACTGGATATGACCCTTTGGTTAATGGACAATTACAAACCGAAAAGTGTAATGGGAACTACATTCCATAAGCTGGGCTCCCGTCAAAATGCCGCTAATGCTTTTGGTCCTTGGGATCCGGAACAGTTCAAGGTAGAAGATTCGGCGTTTGGTTTTATTACCATGGAAAATGGAGCGGTCATTTCCCTGGAATCGAGCTGGGCCATCAATCTACGCAACTTTGCCGAAGCACAAAGCATATTGTGCGGTACAGAAGGCGGAGCCGATATGACAGATGGACTACATATCAACGGCGAGAAAAACAGCCGGCTGTATGACAGCAAAATTGATATGGGATCCGGCGGAGTAGCTTTTTATTCCGGCGGTTCCGAGAATGAAGCAGATCGTGAAGCGAGAATGTGGCTCGAAGCGATCGTGGAAGATAAAGAGCCTCTGGTAAAACCGGAGCAGGCACTGGTCGTGACGCAGATTCTTGAAGCGATCTATGAATCGGCTCGTACCGGTAAAGCCGTTTATCTGGAATCCTGAGTATAGTCATTCATATAGAATTTGTATCCATTTAAGGTAAATTTTATTTAAAAAATTCCTTAAAATGCAAACTTTTCACCTTTACTTTACGTATTAATAGATATAGAATCTTCGCGGCAGCAGATATTGCATGGTATTCACCTTACCACTAAAAACAGTTGAACCAGGAGGATGAACGAATGAAATTAGGCGTATTTATGGTATTGCTCAACAATATGGGCTTCGAGGAGGCGCTGGACTATGTAGCTGCAAAAGGTGTAAAAGCAGTCGAAATCGGTACCGGTGGCAACCCGGGTAACGTACACTGCAACACCGATGAGCTGCTGGCCGATAATGGCAAGCTCAAAGCATTCAAGCAGGCGATTGATTCACGCGGTCTGATCATCAGCGCACTGAGCTGTCATGATAATCCGCTTCATCCGCAAAAAGCGATTGCCAAAGAAGCACACGACTCTTTCATCAAATCCGTACAGCTGGCTGAGAAGCTGGAAGTACCGGTAGTTAATACGTTTTCCGGATGTCCAGGTGAGAGTGACGATGCCAAATATCCGAACTGGCCTGTAGCTCCATGGCCGAATGATTATCGTGAACTGCTGGACTGGCAGTGGAATGAGAAGATTATTCCTTATTGGACCGAGACAGGCAAGTTCGCTGAACAGCACAATGTCAAAGTCGGTCTGGAACTGCATGGCGGATTCTCTGTTCATACACCAGGTACGCTTCTGCGTCTGCGTGAAGCCGCTGGGGAAGTGATTGGAGCCAACCTGGATCCGAGCCATATGTGGTGGCAAGGCATTGATCCGGTAGCCGCAATAAAAATTTTGGGGAAAAATGGCGCAATTCATCACTTTCATGCTAAAGATACGCTTACAGATACCGATAATATGAATATGAACGGTGTAACGGACATGCACTCCTACGCTGAGATGCAAGATCGTGCATGGCAGTTCCGTACCGTGGGTTATGGTCACGATGTAAAAACGTGGGCTGATATCGTCAGTGCACTGAGATTAGTTGGATATGACTATGTCGTTAGTATAGAGCATGAAGACGGACTGATGTCCGTAAATGAGGGTTTCACTAAAGCCGTCCATAACTTGCAGCAGGTAATGATCGAAGAAGAACTTGGCGAGATGTGGTGGGTCTAACAACAGGGAGGCAATAATAGTATGATTAACGTAACAGTCTGGAATGAGTTTGTACATGAGCAAATCCGCGACGACGTCAAAGCTGTATACCCGGATGGAATTCACAAAGTACTTGCAGACGGATTGACCAAAGAAGGGTTCGCCTGCCGCACAGCAACACTGGATCAGGATGAGCATGGTCTGACAGAATCCGTTCTGAACTCTACCGATGTTATGCTGTGGTGGGGACACACTGCACACGACCTCGTTGATGATGATATTGCTGAAGCTGTTGTAAGACGTGTTCAGGAAGGCATGGGATTGATCGTGCTTCACTCCGGACACTTCTCCAAACCGTTCAAGCAATTGATGGGTACCAGCTGCGATCTGAAATGGCGTGTCGCAGACGAACAGGAAATCCTGTGGTGTGTTAACCCGAATCATCCGATCTCGCAAGGTGTTAATCCATCCATCACACTGGATAAAGAAGAAATGTATGGCGAGTTCTTCGATGTACCGGCTCCCGATGAACTGGTATATCTGAGCAACTTTGAAGGTGGCGAAGTATTCCGCAGCGGCTGTACCTACCGTCGCGGTCATGGTAAAATCTTTTACTTCCGCCCAGGCCATGAAACGTATCCTACGTATTACAACCAGGATATCATGCATATCATCTCCAACGCAGTACGCTGGGCACAACCAGCAGAAAATGCCCGTCCTGCATTTGGACGGACTGAGCCAAAACGTGCTATCGGCGGTAAAGTACTGGTATAAGCATTCAATAATCACACAACCAGAGCATTTTCAGCATAGGAGACAGGCTGAATACGTTCTTCGGTTAAACGAAGATAACTAATCATACTCCAGCAACCTTGTTGTTTGAATCCCGTTATATACACGATTGCCGGTAAGCCTTGCTTGTATGTTGGAATTCAAAGCATAGCAATAAACAGAGTACGTCCGCAGAAAACTGGCGGGCGTACTTTTTATATGGGCAAAATACAGAAAATTGGGTAAATAAAATATGTATACAAATTATCCGGAAAATGGGGTATGGATATGTTTAACTACAATGAGTCAGACACGCATATCGGACCTGCACCGCTGTCTCCGGAATTGGTTCATGCCTGTATGGAGAGAGTCAAGGATCTGAGATTGGAGGGATTCCTGACAGGATTCGGCAGATGGCCTGGCAGGCTGATGATGGTAGGCGAAGCACCCGGCGCCACCGAGGTGCAGAATGGAAGACCTTTTTCCGGTCAGGCAGGTAAAGTGCTGGATGGATATCTCGAAGCTTTGGAGATCACAAGAGATGATCTATACATCACCAGCTCGGTGCGCAGCCGTCCGTATAAAGACAAGCCAGTCAAAGGAAATCCCGATCGTCTCAGTCGTTCCAACCGCACACCGACCCGGGCAGAGGTGTTAGCATTTGCTCCGATTCTGGATCAGGAAATTGCTATTGTACAGCCGGAGATTCTGATTACACTGGGTAATATTGGTCTGCAGCGGCTGCTTGGAGACGGATATACTATTACTGCTGTACATGGACAGCCTATTTACAGCAAGATTCAGCAGGTAGACAGAGATTATCCGGAGAAAGGATATTATTGGTCCGATCAAGAATATTGCATTTTCCCTATGTATCATCCTGCAGCAGTGCTGTATAATAGATCATTGACCGATGTTATTGCTGATGATCTCAAGCAGCTGCGAGAACTGATTGGTCAAAAGTCGCAGATAGTGGAACACAAGTAATGATCATAATGTTTTCGTTTTCTTATTAGGTAAAATGTGTTAAAATATATGTGCTAACTAATTGTAAGCTTACATCCATTTTATATATACAAAGCTTACGACAACCCATTATTGTGCTATGGACGGATGAAGAGGTGAAAAGACATGGAACAGCATCAATTGGGATTATGCCCTCGTTTTGAGACCGCTTTTTCTTTTCTCGGAAAAAGATGGAATGGTCTGATTATTCAGTCTCTGATGAGCGGACCAAAACGTTTTAAGGATATCTCGAACCTTATTCCGATGATGAGCGATAAAATGCTTTCGGAGCGAATGAAGGATCTGGAGGGAAGCGGTATTCTGACTCGCCAGGTGTATCCGGAGACTCCGGTACGAATCGAGTATGAACTGACCGACAAAGGCCGGGCACTTCAACCGGTTATGGATCAAATTCAGAATTGGGCAGAGCAGTGGGTAGATTAATCCAGTGCATGTCAATCCGGGCCGGCATTCGCTGTCTCAATTAAAAAGCTTTCCGCTTGGTATTTATCAGCGGAAAGCTTTTTTTGCATATCAGTTATAAAGTTAATCGCGCAATCGGGCAACGCCGGGGAGAGAAGTCGGCGTAATCAGATTCGGCAGATTTCTCGTGGGCACAGCTCGCAGTGGCATACCTCTTGGAGAGCTTCCAGATCATGAATAATGATCATGCCATGCTCGTATTCAATCACTTCTTTTTTGCGCAGATCACTCAGCATACGGTTGACGCTTTCGCGTGTAGCTCCGATCATATTGGATAGATCCGTATGGGTAATCTTTTTGTTAATCAGGATCGATCCGTCTTCATTATAATCTTCACCGTACGTATTGCTGAGACGAATCAGCGTCGAGCAGAGCGCCCCTGGTTTGCCATAGAGCATAAGGTCGCGCACTTTGGTCTGGGTAAGGCGATGATGCGTACCCATCCATTTCATAAAGTCGATAGCAAAGTCACAGTGCTGGCAGATAATCATCTCCAGGTCTTTATGCTCGATAACCGCAACTTCTGTATCTTCGAGAGTCTCTGCCGTAAATCCGAGCCGTGTACCGGAGAACGGATCAGCCTGTCCGATCATATCACCAGACTGATACATATATAGAATAAGTTCTTTACCTTCATCGGTTGATTTGGTCAGTTTAACCCGTCCACTTTTGATAAAATAGAGTTTGTCGGACAGATCACCTTCCCAAAATAGATGCGATCCGGAAGGGATGCTGCGCTCTGTCGCATAGGCCAGCATACGTTCCATATTCATCTCCGAAAAACACGAGGTGTTTCCTTCGACATTCGTACTCATAATTTCTGCAGATTTATTCATGTTCGTCCTCCCCTTCATCTCCCAATTATACGCGAAAATAATCGGATTGCATCATGTTTTAAGGAAAAATTTACTAAATTCAAATTGAATGCATATTGTGTTAAATTCATACATTTAATAGTATGATCATCATTCTTTTGAAATTTAAACTTTGTGATTATTTTCACTTATATTATAACGCGCGTTACTTCAAAATGCAAAAAGAAAAAACAAAATGATTAATATTTTAAAAATAAAAATTGATTGTGAAAAAAATCACATTATGATTTATATCTCTATGCTATGATCAGTGCGTAGACAGAAAGCACCACACATTCTGAGGAGGATGAGAGAAATGGCTGTTAAAAATGATGCCACTCGCACCGTAGAAGTTACTGCACAGGAAGAAATTCAAAGAATGATTGACAAAGCGAACAAAGCACAAGCCGCATTTATGAAAATGAATCAGGAACAAATTGATGAAGTTGTACAGGCTATGGCACTTGCCGGACTGGACAAACATATGTATCTCGCCAAGCTGGCTGTTGAAGAAACAGGCAGAGGGGTATATGAAGACAAAATCACCAAAAACATCTTTGCGACTGAATATATATATCACAGCATCAAAAACGAAAAAACAGTTGGTATCATTGAAGACAATGCATACGACAACTTCCAGAAAATCGCTGAACCGGTTGGTACGATCATGGGGATCACTCCTGTAACCAACCCAACATCGACTACCATGTTCAAAGCACTGATCGCCATCAAAACGCGTAACCCGATTATCTTCGGTTTCCACCCATCTGCACAGCAATGTAGTAAGGAAGCTGCAAGAATCCTGCTCGAAGCAGCTGTCAAACATGGCGCTCCTGCAGATTGTATCCAGTGGATCGATAATCCTTCCATGGACAAAACGAATGCACTGATGAATCATCCTGATGTTGCATTGATCCTCGCTACTGGCGGCGGCGCAATGGTCAAAGCGGCTTACAGCTGTGGTAAACCTGCACTCGGCGTAGGTCCTGGTAACGTACCTGCCTTTATTGAGAAAAGTGCAGACCTCAAACAAGCGGTAACCGACTTGATTCTGTCCAAATCGTTTGACAACGGTATGATCTGTGCATCCGAACAAGCTGTGATCATCGAAGAACCCGTATTCGAGCAAGTGAAAAAACTGATGATCGACAACGGTTGCTACTTCCTGAGTAAAGAAGAAGTAGGCAAACTGACTGCAGGTGCCATGAATGTAGAGAAATGTGCAGTCAATCCGGCAATCGTCGGTCAACCAGCAACCAAAATCGCTGAAATGAGCGGTATCACTGTTCCAGCAGGCACCAAAATTCTGGTCGCTGAACTGGAAGGTGTAGGAACCAAATATCCATTGTCCGCTGAAAAACTCAGTCCTGTACTGGCTTGTTACAAAGTGAAGACGGCAGAACAAGGTATCGAACGTGCTGCACAAATTGTAGAATTCGGTGGTATGGGTCACTCTTCGGCTATCCATTCCAACAATGATGAAGTGATCCAGAAGTTCGCAGATCGTCTGCAAACCGGACGTATCATCGTGAATTCACCTTCGACACATGGCGCCATCGGCGACATTTACAATACGAACCTGCCTTCCCTGACACTGGGCTGCGGATCGTATGGCCGTAACTCGACATCTTCCAATGTAACAGCAGTCAATCTGATTAACGTGAAAAGGGTGGCGCGTCGTACCGTGAATATGCAATGGTTCAAGATTCCTTCCAAAGTGTACTTTGAAAAAGGTTCGACTCAATACCTGGCCAAAATGCCAAACATCAGCCGCGTTATCATCGTTACTGACCCAATGATGGTACAACTGGGCTATGTCGAAAAAGTAGAACATTACCTGCGTCAACGTCAGACACCGGTAGCGATCGAAGTATTCTCCGATGTAGAGCCGGATCCATCGACAACTACAGTAGAACGCGGCCGTCAAATGATGGAACGCTTCCAGCCTGACTGCATTATCGCACTCGGTGGCGGATCACCAATGGATGCTGCCAAAGGCATGTGGCTGTTCTACGAATATCCTGATGTAGAATTTGACAACCTGAAACAAAAATTCATGGATATCCGCAAACGGATCTACAAATACCCGCATCTGGGACAAAAAGCGCAATTCGTAGCGATTCCTACTACTTCGGGTACAGGTTCGGAAGTTACCTCGTTCGCGGTTATTACAGACAAAGAAAAAGGCAATACCAAATACCCTCTGGCAGACTATGAGCTGACTCCGGACGTAGCGATTGTAGACCCTGAATTTGTCTACTCCCTGCCACGTGTAGCTGTAGCCGATACCGGTATGGATGTACTAACTCATGCGATTGAAGCCTATGTATCGAATATGGCAAATGACTACACTGATGGTCTGGCGATCAAAGCGATCCAATTGGTCTTCCAATACCTGGAACAGTCGGCACTGCAAGGCGACAAACTGGCTCGTGAAAAAATGCATAATGCTTCGACGATAGCCGGTATGGCCTTTGCCAACGCATTCCTGGGCATCAACCACAGTCTGGCACACAAATGGGGCGGACAATACCATACAGCACATGGACGTACCAACGCGATCCTGATGCCGCATGTTATCCGCTACAATGCGAAAAAACCTACCAAATTCGCATCGTTCCCTAAATACTCGCACTTTATCGCTGACGAACGTTACGCTGAAATTGCCCGTATCCTGGGACTGCCGGCACGTACTACCGAAGAAGGTGTAACCAGCCTGATCAACGCAATTCGCGATCTGAACCGCAAACTGGGTATCCCTGAATCGTTCGAAGCACTGGGCTTTGATGCCAAAGACTTTGAAGCACATGTCGATTACCTGGCTGACCGTGCATTTGAAGACCAATGTACAACTGCCAATCCTAAAATGCCGCTGGTAACCGAACTGGCTGATGTATACCGTAACGCTTTCTACGGTAAATTTGAGTAAGACCACAGATCGATGCAAGCCGCTCATAAATAGCAGCAAACCTCATATAATTGTATAACGTAGTTTATTGATAATCGGGATTGCTTCCATTTAGCTGCTGTACGCAGCAGGTGGAAGCAATTCTTTTATTATTTTGTTTAGTCGCATATCATTGGGCTGCAACTGCAACTTTTGAGCTTATTAATAAAAGAATGGATGAGGCTGGTTAATGGGGAGCGGAGGCAGCAAGCGCTCCGGCAAGGGATTCTCCTTCCGGCCTCCGGTTAAGAATGGATATGTCTGAATCACCGCTTACAGCGGTACATATCCATTCTTAAATGTCGGCTTGAAGGAGAATTGCCTTACCTTCGCTGCGAGTAGTCTAGTCTATGAATAGTCCAATTCATGTGCAGCGGTATAGGTATTTTTGTACTCATTAATCCATACCAGAGAGGGGGTGATAGATGGAAATTTAGCATGATGAAAGTAAAATAGAATGATGTCGCACCGTGCACCTTCTAATGATGCAATAAGCACGGAACGGAAGAAAGGAAATAAGGGCAGTGACGACATTTAAGCCTGGAGATTCACCTTTGCCCTAACACTTCAGAATCTCCAGGCTTAACAGGAGGAGCAGCTCTTATTCCTTTCTGGAGTGGTGAATGAGTGCTATATGAGTAGTGAATCAGTAGCGTTTCAACCACATTTCTGCACAGAACAAATCTGTAAAGTGTTTCTTCCAAAGTAATGACGCAGCCATAACTTTATCGCTTATTTTCTTCAAAGTGATGTAGTATCATTTTGAACACTTCAAACTTGCAGCAACTGTATCTCTATTTCATTGCCCGCTGTACTGCTGCTTGGCTGGAGTCGGCAACAAAATGTTGTTCTGTAATCTAGAACTTCAGCTGCAGCATATCAATCTGTTATATATTTAAAATTGTGCTGTACCAGTGACAGAAAGTGATAAAAATCATATTTCGTCTCTTTATTTGTGATATATGTCACATACTCAAACAGGTCTGTCCGTCATAATAAAGACATAGCCGGAGCACACAGTAGCCGGTCCAATGTTTAGTCAAGGTACAGCCACAATATCATTTGTGATTAAATTCACAAATTATGGAGGGATTATCAATGTCGGTAATCGAGAGAAATGTAATGGACCAATCACAACAGGATGCATGGAGAGGTTTTAACAAAGGCAAATGGACCAACCATGTTGATACTAAAAACTTTATTGATGAGAATATCAATCCTTACCTTGGAAATGAATCATTCCTGGCAGGACCTACTCAAAATACAAATGATCTATGGAAAATTGTATCTCAACTCTCCAAAGAAGAACGTGAAAGAGGCGGCGTATGGGACGTTGATGTAAATACTCCGGGTTCGATCACATCCCACGGTCCTGGTTATCTGGACAAAGAAAAAGAACAAATCGTCGGTGTACAAACAGACGAGCCGTTCAAACGCTCTATTCAACCTTACGGTGGTATTCGGATGGTCATCGATGCTTGTAAAGCTTACGGCTTTGAAGTTCCGCAATCGATCGTCGATACATTCACCAATATCCGCAAAACACATAACCAGGGTGTATTCGATGCTTATACTGCAGAGATTCGTGCAGCCCGTAAATCCGGTATCGTAACTGGTCTGCCAGATGCTTACGGTCGCGGTCGTATCATTGGTGACTATCGCCGGGTAGCATTATACGGCGTAGACTTCCTGATGAAACAAAAACAGCAAGAGCATGATCAAACAATCGGCGAAGGCATGGATGAAGCAACCATTCGCCTGCGTGAAGAAATCAGCGAGCAGTACCGCGCACTGAATGAACTGAAACAAATGGCAGCCGCTCACGGTATGGATATTTCCAAACCGGCTCAAAACGCCAAAGAAGCTTTCCAATGGCTGTACTTCGGTTATCTGGCTGCCGTCAAAGAACAAAACGGTGCAGCAATGTCTCTCGGACGCGTATCTTCTTTCCTGGATATTTACATCCAGCGTGACCTGCAAGAAGGTACACTGAACGAAGAACAAGCTCAGGAGCTGGTTGACCATTTCGTAATGAAACTGCGTATTGTCAAATTCCTGCGTACTCCGGATTACAATGATCTGTTCAGTGGTGACCCAACTTGGGTAACCGAGTCGATCGGTGGTATGGCGGTTGACGGAACAACAAGAGTAACGAAGAGCAGCTTCCGCTTCCTGCACACCCTATACAATCTGGGACCTGCACCGGAACCAAACCTGACTGTCCTCTGGTCCGAAAAACTGCCGGAAGGCTTCAAAAAATACTGTGCCAAAGTATCGATCGAGACCAGCTCGATCCAGTATGAAAATGATGATCTGATGCGTCCGATCTATGGCGATGACTACGGTATTGCTTGCTGCGTATCCGCAATGCGTATCGGTAAACAAATGCAGTTCTTCGGTGCTCGTGCCAACCTGGCCAAAACACTGCTGTATGCGATCAATGGTGGTAAAGACGAGAAATCCGGTGCTCAGGTAGGACCAGAATTCCCGGCGATCACTTCTGAATATCTGGACTACGATGAAGTAATCGCACGCTACAAACCAATGATGCAATGGCTGTCCAAAGTATACATGGATGCGCTGAACATCATTCACTACATGCATGACAAATACAGCTACGAACGTATCGAAATGGCACTGCATGACCGTGATATTCTGCGCACTATGGCTTGTGGTATTGCCGGTCTATCAGTAGCAGCCGATTCTCTGAGCGCTATCAAATATGCCAAAGTCAAACCAATTCGTAACGAGCAAGGCATTGCAGTCGACTTTGAAATCGAAGGCGAATTCCCTTGCTACGGTAACAATGATGATCGTGTCGACCAGATTGCTGTTGAACTCGTTGAGACATTCATGGGCATGATTCGCCAGCACAAAACGTATCGTGAAGCTGTACCGACTCAATCCGTACTCACTATTACTTCCAACGTCGTATACGGTAAGAAAACGGGTACTACACCAGATGGACGTAAAGCAGGCGAACCATTCGCACCTGGTGCCAACCCAATGCACGGACGTGATAAAAAAGGTGCCCTGGCATCCCTGAGCTCTGTTGCCAAACTACCATACGAACACAGCCTGGATGGTATCTCCAATACCTTCTCGATCGTACCAAAAGCACTGGGCAAAGAAGAAGAAATCCGCAAATCCAATCTGGTAGCTATGCTTGACGGCTACTTTGGCAGCGACGCTCATCACCTGAACGTCAACGTCTTTGACCGTGAGCAGCTGATCGACGCGATGGATCACCCGGAAAACTATCCACAGCTGACAATCCGCGTATCCGGATATGCCGTTAACTTTATCAAACTGACACGCGAACAACAGCTGGATGTCATCAACCGCACATTCCACAACGCAATGTAATAGAACGTGCAAAATGCAATAAAAAGTACAAAAGAGCATCCAAAAAATATATTCAAATTACCGCACCAATGCTTGCCAACTGCAATTCTTTTAGAAATTAGTGTTTCTCCCGACACTGAGCGGAGAGTAAATGGAATTGCTCTGACGCCGCCTTTGTGCCAGGATATCGACTGCTTCAGCAGTCATTCCAGATATCCTGCCACAACAAGCGGCAGAAGAGCAATCCATTTACTCGAAGCGGTGTCACTCTAAAAATCCCGCTAATTTCTATCTGAAGCAGCAGTGGCAAATCACACCACAAGGAAAGGGGCTGAATGATCATGGTAACAGGCCGTGTTCACTCGCTGGAAACATTCGGTACTGTCGATGGTCCAGGTATTCGTTTCGTATTATTTATGCAGGGGTGTCTGATGCAATGCCAGTATTGTCATAATCCCGATACCTGGAATCTGGACGGAGGCAAGGTGATGCAGCTGGAAGAAGTGCTGGCTGAGATTGAGCCTTACCTGAATTACTACCGCAGCTCCGGCGGTGGACTTACCGTATCGGGCGGCGAACCGACTCTTCAGGCTCCTTTTGTCAAAGCATTGTTCAAAGCGGTAAAAGAACGCTGGAATCTGCATACTACCCTGGATAGTAACGGATACAATGATGGGGAAAAGATTCATGAACTGCTGGAAGTGACTGATCTGGTTATGCTGGATCTGAAGCATATTAATAACGAAAAACACAAAAAGCTCACCGGAGTATCCAATGAGCGCACGCTGAAACTGGCACAGTGGTTATCGGATCATGAGCGCAAAATGTGGATACGCCATGTGTTTGTACCCGGCATTCACGATGCTGAAGAAGATCTGATTGCATTGGGTGAATTTATCGGCACTCTCAAAGGTGTAGAAAAATTCGAAATCCTTCCTTATCACCAGATGGGCATTTACAAATGGCAGTCGCTGGGCCGCATCTATCCGCTGGATGGCGTGCCTTCTCCGACTGACGAAGAAGTAGAACGTGCCTATCGCCTGATCGAACAAGGACGCCGCCAGGCGACCTGCGTATAACTTATACGTATAAGTGCTCCAATATACGCACAAGATACAGGTTAATGTACATGCTGCTGCAGGATCGATATGCAAAATGAAATATGGGCTGCAGATGATTGGGTCGGAATGCATTCGGGGGGATGCAGGATGGGAATCACAACAGACATGTGCCGGAATCAGCCTTTCTGTCCTTTGGGATAGAGAGGCTTTTTCCTGTTTGTTGCTAGTATTGCGGTAATAGGGAAGGTGATTATTTAGTCTAATCAGCAGGAAGACATGTTCTTGTTGTCACATGAGCTTGCTCGTATACTGAAGAGGCATAACCAGTCCATGATACAGGGAGGATATACATGAATAGGATTCAGTTATCGGATCTGACGCTTGACCAGAAAATCGGACAGTTATTTATAGGCGGATTTCATGATATTGTGCCGGATGAGCAAGTGACAATATTGATTGAGCAGTATGCGATGGGCGGAGTCATCTATTTCCGCCGCAATATAGGGACACCGCAGCAAATTCAAGAATTATCAGCTAGTCTTCAGCAGATAGCCATTCGTCAAGGTCTGCCTCCTTTATTAATTTCGATTGATCAGGAAGGTGGCATGGTTAGCCGGATTGATCGGGAAGAACTTAGTCTGATTCCGGGCAATATGTCGCTTGGTGCAGCAGACGATCCAAAACTAACAGGTCAGGTGGCTGCTATCAGTGCACGAGAGCTTCGTACGCTGGGGATTAATCTCAACCTGGCTCCCTGTATCGATGTGAATAACAATCCCCGTAATCCGGTAATCGGGGTAAGATCCTATTCCGAAAAGCCGGGCAAAGTAGCCGAGCATGGAGCTGCAGCGATCATGGCTATGCAGGCGGAACAGGTCGCTGCAACAGCCAAACATTTTCCCGGACATGGAGATACGGATGTAGATTCCCATTATGGGCTGGCTTCTGTGCCTCATGGCAGAAACAGATTGGAGAATGTAGAATTACTTCCTTTTCAGCGTGCTATCGACGTTGGCGTAGATTTGATTATGTCTGCTCATGTAATATTTCCGGCATTTGAGACGGAACAGATTCCGGCAACGCTATCTGCGGCAGTATTAACCGGTCTGCTGCGGGAGAAGATGGGATTTCAGGGATTGATCATTACGGACTGTCTGGAAATGCATGCTATTGCCAAGCACTTTCCTATTCCGGAAGCAGCAGTACGATCGCTGCAGGCAGGTGCTGATTTGCTGCTGGTCAGTCATACGATGTCCGATCAGGTGGCTGCTATCCAAGCGGTTCGTACAGCTGTAGATGAAGGCAGATTGACCGAAGCGCGTATTGATGAGTCGGTTCAGCGTATTTTATCGCTAAAAGCCAGAAGGGAAATGAACCGACTGATTTCGGAACAAGACGATCATACATTCCGCCTGCATACCACAGAATCCGAAAATGTACTTCGTGAAGCAGCATTGCGCAGTATCACCGTTGTAAAAGATAATGGTCAGCTGCCGCTGCCAACCGAACAGCAGGGACTGGTTATTTGGCCGCAGGTTACCCGCGAGACCGAAGTGGATGAGCCAGCCGGTCACTATGCCAGTCTGAGTGAGGCACTTCGTTCCTATCATGTTATGACAGACGAGATGATTATAGATGCAGAAGTGGAAGATTCACAGATTGCGCAGGTTATGCAGCGTGCGCAGACAGCAGATTTTATCCTGATGGCGACGTATACATCAGCCGGCGAACTTCCGGCAGGGCAGGCCAGACTGACTGCCGCTCTTGCAGCGCTGCCGGATACTCCGCTTATCGTAATATCTGTACGTAATCCGTATGACATCAATCATCTGCCAGAAGTGGATACGTATATATGCTGCTATGAGAATCGTAAATATGCGATTGAAGCGCTGGCAGCTGTTTTGACAGGCAATCAGACGCCTACTGGTAAACTACCTGTCAGCCTGAATCCATATTATCTTGCTGAAATATAAAGGTTCCTTTCTATTTCTTTTTCAAAGAAATGCAGCTGGATGGGGATATACATTCCCATCCATTTTGACTAATACCTGTCGCAGCTGTCAGTCCATTTGTGTCTAAAATGTGAATGACAAAAAAAGCAGCAAGCTTTCCTTAAGAACAGAGAAACTTTTTGAAAAGTACTGCGTCTTAATAATGTGTCATTTCGGGGGGATTCTGTTTTTTGACATTTAAATTACAGTAGATTGCTACAAGAAGGAGTCGAATAATGAAATTCAAGAAGAGTTTTCTAGTGGCTGTTCTCGCCTCTACACAGATCGTTGCAGCATATCCTGCCAGTCAGGCATTTGCAGCAGAAGGTGATACAGACACGGGTATTGTACAGGACGTATATGATAATGCCCCAAATACCTATACGGTTCCATCCATCAATCCTGCAACAGATACAACCGGGACAGATGATCAGACAGGCGCAGACGACGGAACTACAGAAGATACGACGTCACCTGCAGATCCAGCGACTACACCGGCTGTACCTGCTACACCAACACCAACTGCACCTACTACACCTGCTGAGCCCACTACAAGCCAGCCATCCGTAGTAACAGATGTATACTCTGCAGGACCGAACAAACTGATTTTCATGATGAATTCCAATCAGATTTACCGTGATGGTAAATTGTATTATTCCAACCAACCGATGACGGTTAAAAATGGAGTATCCTATGTATCTGTGCGTGCACTGGTAGAGCGTGTTGGACTGACGCTTACATATGATTCCAAGACCAAAGAAACCGTCATGAAAAAAGACGGTAAAGAACTGCGTTTCACAACAGACAGTAAGTATTACACAGTAGATGGTGTACGTACACTGATGAAAGGCCCTTCTTACCAACAGAAAAGTGTATTCATGGTACCGCTGACGTCCATCACGGCTGCACTGAATATTCCATATACGGTTCAAGGCAAAATGGTAATCATGGATCTGCAGGTAAAACCTACGGCTTCCTTTACCGTGTCACCTACAGCTATCTATGCTACGCAAACGACCGTACAGTATACAACCAAAACCAAAACACCTGATGGTGGCCCGGTTGCGGATGAGCGCTGGACAGGACGCGAAGATATTTTCGCTGAAGCCGGTTCTCATGTCGTAACGTACCAGATCATGGATTCTGCCGGACAATGGAGCGATCCATATACGGTAACAATCAATGTACTGCCTCCCAATCAGCCGCCGGTAGCGATGTTCACAACCAACAGTGAATCCTACCGTATGGGTGAAGTTATCAACTATACCGATATGAGTACAGATGATGAAAATGCTATTGATGCCGGTAAAACACAATGGGTCAACAAAGAACTGGCATTCTTCACACCGGGACCACAGACAATTACACTGACTGTCACCGATAAGCATGGTGCGACAGGCACGTACAGCAAAACAATCAATATTACCAATGATACATTGTATACAGCAGAGCAGTTCTATCCGCTGTTCACACCTATCGGTGATTCTTTCAATATCAATGGTGCCGAGATCCCAACATGGCAGACAATGACTTCTGAAGTAACTTCGGAGCCGGTACGCCTGATCCGCAGTAACAGCCCGGAAAGAACATTGTCCGAAGGTATTGTGTACCAGGAAAATGCAAGCGGACCAACACGTATTATGGTTCACCATGTTAATGAAACCGGCAAACGCGTTAAGATGTACGTTATTGCAACCAATACCAATGCAACACCTGCAACACTGAATATTCAGGATGTAGGTTTTGGTGGTCCTAACGTTTATGCTACTGCAGCAGGTAAAGTTTCTATCGATCGTTATTACAAATCTCTGCAATCCGGTACAGATGCACAGACTGTAGTTATCCAACCGGGACAAAGTCAGATCATTTTCAATCAACTGAATGCAACAACGATCAAACCGGACAATGTTATCTCTCTGTATGGTGATCTGGTGAGTGATGCTACTGTTCAATATACAGTAATGATGGTTGATGAAAATGCAGATCCGATCGCTTCCATGGCTACTCTGCCTAAACTGGATCGCGACGGTATCCACAACCGTGGTACGTATGACAATGCAACACGCATTATGCATGTACCTGGTCTGATCGGTAATTCCAATGTACGTATTCCACTCGGTGACAACAACAGTGATCCAAACCTGACAGGTACAGATCCAATGTCCATGACCGAAGCATCCAATGCTGGTAACTTTGGTGTACTGTACAAAATCAAACTGGATATGGTAGCACCAAACACGCTGATTTCCTTTAATGCGCGTGGTGGTCGTTACTCTGGTTATATCTTCGTGAATGGTGTTAGCACACCAATCAAAAACAACGGTGCAGCTACTTCTGCCAACGATAATGTAGTTATCTATCGTACCGGCGCACTGGATACAGAATCCGTAGAGATCTGGTTCACAGCAGCACCGGGCAGCAATCTGCCGGTTAACCTGCTGTTCAATCAGCTGCCGGCCAAAAAGCAGTAATCTGTAAAATGCACTCATTTTTATAATTGTTCCACCGAAATGAAAAGGCAGCCGTATAGCTGTCCTGTACTACGACCGGAGCCTGCCCTGCAGCTCCGGTTTTTATTTTGCTTACCGGGTTGCATGAAATCAGAATCACCTTTAGAATCAAATAGATTGACAAAAAATAGTGCCTCCAGAACTCGGCATTGCTTTGGTTTTGGTATATAATAGTTATTATTACGAATAAAATATAAACAATGGTTAAAATAGAAATTAGCTGCAACCATGACAGGAGGAGCGACTCATGCTGTCTACCGAGGAAATTATTAATATTATGTCAAAACAGGGACTGCGGATTACCGATCAGCGCCGTACACTGGCCAAACTGTTTGCGGAAGCACCGGGTTATCTGACAGCCAAAGATGTCTATGAATATATGGGACAAAAATACAGCGGACTCAGCTTTGATACTGTGTACCGCAATCTGCGTGTCATGCAGGAGCTGGGTGTACTGGAGCAGATCGTATTCGAAGATGGCGTCAAATTCAAAAGCCACTGCAGCCAGGATCATCATCACCATCATATGATCTGTTTGCAGTGCGAGAAAACGTATCCGATCGCTTTTTGCCCGATGGATATGACGGATATGCCTGAGCAATTTGAAGTCATTCGCCACAAGTTCGAAGTGTTCGGTTATTGCAAGGACTGCCGGATGCAGCTGGGTAATCTTCCAGCGGATGAACAGGCGGCTGCCGGCAAGGGTGGGGACGGCAAAGAAGGACCGGCACTGCATCTGAAAACCAGTGTGCCTGTAGCACATACCGAATATGCGGCAGGCAAAAGCCAGTGAATAAGCCACAGAAATGGAGCCGCCGAGCCGTACAGGTGCCGATCCATATATATCGCAAATTTATTTCTCCACTCAAGCCGCCGAGCTGCCGGTTCTATCCGACCTGTTCCCAGTATGCACTGGAAGCGATTGAGGTTCATGGCGTATTCAAAGGCAGCCTGCTGGCAGCGATACGTATCGGCAAATGTCATCCGTTTCATCCGGGAGGCATCGATCCGGTACCTCCCGCAAAAGAGCGGAAAACGACTGGTTCGGAACGTGCAGCAGCTTCTTCATCACAAGAGCCGGAGCTGATACAGAACCGTCGTAATGCTTGACAGTTTCCCGGAGAATTAGGTATATTCAATTACACAAGTCATATATACGTTTCCAGTGAATGGATAAGTATACGGGTTAGGCCCAGTACAGAGAGCCGGAGCAGCTGTGAACCGGTCTGGGAGCCGCTGTAGAAGATGGTCCGGGAGGAACTGGAGTCGAGCGAAGCACACTTGTTCAGAGTGTAGGACGTAAGGCTGCAGCGTGAGCCAGCGTTAATGGCCGGCCTGCAAAGGTCGCTGAGCCTGCTGATGTAAATGAGCAGGGAAGTTGGGTGGTAACACGTGAGTACAAGCTCTCGTCCCATTAGGGACGGGGGCTTTTTGTTATGCCGTCATCAGAGCTTTCGCCGGATAAATTTGATTATGCAGTATATACCGCTATGCCTATACCTGATGCTGTTTTCGTTGATTCTAACCAAGGAGGAATAATAATGTCTGATAACAAAACGTTCTATATTACCACACCTATTTATTATCCGAGTGACAAGCTACATATCGGTCACGCGTATACAACGGTAGCCGGCGATGCCATGGCTCGTTACAAGCGTATGAGAGGGTACGAGGTTCGTTACCTGACTGGAACCGATGAACACGGTCAGAAGATCGAGCGCAAGGCCGAAGAGAAAGGTCAGACTCCACAGCAGTTTATCGACGGAATCGTTGAAGGAATCAAAAGCCTGTGGAGCAAGCTGGATATTTCCTATGACGATTTTATTCGTACAACCGAAGATCGTCACAAAAAAGTGGTACAGGAAATTTTTGACCGCCTGCTGAAACAGGGCGACATTTACAAAGGGGAATACGAAGGCTGGTACAGTATTCCGGATGAAACCTACTATACCGAGACCCAGCTGGTCGACGTTGTGCGTAACAATAAAGGCGAAGTGACCGGCGGTAAAAGCCCGGACAGTGGCCACCCGGTCGAACTGGTCAAAGAAGAATCCTATTTCTTCCGTATGAGCAAATATGCAGATCGCCTGCTGCAGTATTATCAGGATCATCCTGATTTTATCCAACCCGAATCCCGCAAGAACGAGATGATCAATAACTTTATCAAACCAGGTCTGGAAGATCTGGCGGTATCCCGTACAACCTTTGACTGGGGTGTCAAAGTCAAAGATGATCCAAAACATGTCGTCTATGTATGGATCGATGCATTATCTAACTATATTACAGCGCTGGGCTATGGTACCGACAATCCGGAGCTATTCAACAAGTTCTGGCCTGCTGATATTCACCTGGTCGGCAAAGAGATCGTACGTTTCCATACGATCTACTGGCCAATCATGCTGATGGCGCTGGATATCCCGCTACCGAAAAAAGTATTCGGTCACGGCTGGCTGCTGATGAAAGATGGCAAAATGTCCAAATCCAAAGGTAACGTGGTTGACCCCGTGACACTGATCGACCGCTATGGTCTGGATGCGCTGCGTTATTACCTGCTGCGCGAAGTGCCGTTTGGTTCGGATGGTACCTTTACACCGGAGAGCTTTGTAGATCGCGTCAATTCTGATTTGGCCAATGATCTGGGTAACCTTCTCAACCGTTCGGTCGCAATGATCGATAAATATTGTGACAGTACGATCCCTGGCTATGCTGGTCGTGTACTCGAAGTAGACGGGCTGCTGGAAGATACGGTTCAACAGACAATTGATAAAGTCGAACAGGCGATGGAGAAACTGGAATTCTCGGTAGCTCTCACAGCGATCAGTCAGCTGATCAGCCGTACCAACAAATATATTGACGAGACCCAACCATGGGTACTTGCCAAAGATGAAGCCAATCGTGCCCAGCTGGATTCGGTTATGTACCATCTGGCAGAGTCGCTGCGGATTATCTCCGTGCTGCTGAAGCCATTCCTGACACGTGCACCCAAGCAGATCAGCGAGCAAATCGGTGCAACTGCCGAAGAACTCAATACCTGGGACAGCATTCGTACGTATGGGCAGATTCCTGCAGGTACGCGGGTGGTCAAAGGCGATCCAATCTTCCCAAGACTGGATGCCAAGGAAGAAGTGGCTTATATCGTGGAAGCGATGGGTGGCGTACTCAAAGCAGCTGATGATACCAGTGATCAGGCAGCGACAGAGCAGCAGACTGTAACCGCACCAGCTGCAGAGCCAATCGAAGAAAAAGCAGAAATCAGTATTGATGATTTTGCCAAGGTAGAGCTGCGTGTAGCACAGGTTATCTCTGCCGAGCCGGTCAAAAAAGCGGATAAACTGCTAAAATTGCAGCTGGATCTCGGTACAGAGCAGCGTCAGGTCGTATCCGGTATCGCCAAATTCTACACACCGGAAGAACTGGTAGGTCGTAAAGTGATTTGTGTAACCAACCTTAAACCGGTCAAATTGCGTGGTGAAGAATCGCGTGGTATGATCCTGGCAGCTTCCCATGGAGATCAGCTGACACTGGCTACTGTGCCGGATGGTATGCCTAATGGAGCTGTTGTAAAGTAAAATAGCAGGCGTACAAGCCCGCTTTCGTCATAACCGGAGAACCTTCAATGCATGGTCTTTGCGGCATCATTGAAGGTTCTTTTTATGGCGCAAAACGCTGTTAAAACTTGCCAAGCTGTCTACATTCCATGTATGATTATTGAATGAATTATGTGCCGGATACGTATACTACGGCGCCTGTATCACAAATAAGAAAGTGTATGCCAAAGGGGGAGCAAGATGCCAACGCCCAGTATGGAAGACTATTTGGAGCGCATCTACAAGCTGATTGATCAGAAGGGTTATGCGCGTGTATCGGACATTGCGGAGGGATTGGAAGTTCATCCTTCATCCGTAACGAAGATGATCCAGAAGCTGGATAA
This sequence comes from Paenibacillus bovis, assembly GCF_001421015.2. NCBI lineage: Bacteria > Bacillati > Bacillota > Bacilli > Caryophanales > Paenibacillaceae > Paenibacillus > Paenibacillus bovis. The sequence continues at coordinate 4,019,807 of NZ_CP013023.1, read as the reverse complement.
GGATGAATACCTGATTTATGAGAAATACCGCGGACTGGTACTGACCAGCAAAGGGAAAAAGATGGGCAAGCGCCTGGTAGACCGTCATCAGCTGCTGGAAGATTTTCTGGGTATTATCGGTGTGAATCCCGATTATATATATAAGGACGTTGAAGGCATCGAGCATCATCTGAGCTGGGATTCGATTACCCAGATCGAGACACTGGTCGAATATTTCCGCCGCGATCCGGAGCGTGTAGCCGAACTGCAAAGACTGCAAAATGAGCTGATTAGCGATTCATAGGGCAGACATCTGTCGATTATCTGGCAGATGTCTTTTATTTTGTCCGCAACTTTTGTGGACGGTACAGGTCTAATTAAGTGAAGTTATTGCAGATGATTGAGACAGAGTCGAAGAGTTGTCGTTACAAAAGCAGATGAGCCAAGTCTATTGAAGCAGGTAAAAGATTTACTGGAGGTACATGGATGAAAATTTATCGGTATTTATCATTATTTCTTGCTATTGTCGTTGTTTTTCCGTTGGTGAGCAGTACATTGTACGCCGCCGATACTAACATCAAAATCGTACTGGATGGCAAAAGTATTCAGGGAGATGCTGCTCCATATGTTACCCGTGATACGAATGTCACGATGGTGCCGCTGCGTCTGATCAGTGAAAATATGGGTGCCGAGATTGCCTGGGATCAGCAGAATAGTACAGTTACTATTACTCACGGTACCGACAAATTGATACTTGCAGCCGGACAGCCGACAGCTACAGTGAATAACAAGTCGGTCGCGCTGGATACTTCGGTACAGATCAAAAGCGGCCGTGTGATGGTGCCGCTGCGCTTTATCGGTGAGGGACTCGGTCTTGGCGTCAACTGGAATCAGTCCACACAGACTGTCACGTTGACTACCGGCGGCGGTACGGATTCCAGCACAGGCAGTGCCAATGGAAAAGGAAGCACACTGAATGCTTCGCCTTCCACCAAACCGACAAACAGTACTCCAGCCGCTTCCAAAGAGCTGCGTGGTGCCTGGATCTCCACAGTATTTAACCTGGACTGGCCAAGCAGTTCCAATGCAGCCAAGCAAAAGCAGGAATTCTCCAAGCAGCTGGATGATCTGCAGGCTATGGGCATGAATGCAGTATTCGTACAGGTACGTCCTTCGGGGGATGCGCTGTATCAATCGGCAACGATGCCATGGTCCAAATTCCTGACCGGTACACAGGGCAAAAATCCTGGCTATGATCCACTGGAATACATGGTATCCGAAGCGCACAAGCGCGGTATGGAGATTCATGCCTGGTTCAATCCGTTTCGGGCAACGACCGATTCCAAAACAGCTACACTTGCTTCCAATCATGTCGTACGTCAGCACCCGGACTGGGTAATTTATTTTGACGGCAAATACTATATCAATCCAGGTATTCCGGCAGCCCGTCAATCGATTATTGATACAGTAATGGAAGTTGTGAACAACTATGATGTAGATGGTGTTCATATGGATGACTATTTCTACCCGTCATCCGAGACTTCTGTCAAGAAGTTTAGTGATGACAAGGCTTATGCCGCTTACAAAGGCAGCTATACAAGCAAAAGTGAATGGAGACGTGCGAATATCAACAGTTTTGTCCGTGATCTGGGCAAATCGATTCATGCGTCCAAGCCATCCGTACGTTTCGGGATCAGCCCGTTCGGCGTATGGCGTAACAAATCCAATGATATTACAGGTTCCGATACCAAAGCTGGCGTAACAGCTTATGACAGCATGTATGCCGATACACGTACCTGGATCAAAAATGGCTGGATCGACTATATCGCTCCGCAGGTCTACTGGAGCTTCTCCTTGCCGGCAGCCCATTATGATAAAGTCGTAGACTGGTGGGCCAATGAGACCAAGAATACAGGAGTCGATCTGTATATCGGTCAAGCTATTTACAAAATCAATACACCGGAAATTGGCTGGAATACATCCAATGAAATCATTAACCAACTGAAATATAACGAGAAATACAGCAATATCAAAGGCAGTATCTTCTTTAGCTACAAAGATCTGAAAAAGAATCCGCTGGATATCGTCAGCAAGCTTCGTTCGTACTGGGGCCTGTAAAACGAAAGGCTACTCAGCAACCAATTCACTGTATATCAAAGAAAACCACAAAAAAACCATCAAGCCTCTATAAGTAGAGAGGTTTGATGGTTTTTTTTGATATAAAGCAGAAGCTGAACAAAAATGGCGCTGAGGGGTAGAGAACTGTTCATTTAATGAAACTTGGGTACATCCTCATCATCTTTGCCTTTGTTGCCCTGGATCACCTGGAATGGATAATTTTTTTTCGGTTTGCCGGATGAAGAAGGAGTACTTTTGGCAAAAGGAGCCGATTTACTTGATGTTTTGTACTGACTTTGCTGCGATTTGACTTTGGCCATTGTACGTGCAGAAGGCTTTACTTTCGGTTGTTTGCCCATACCGGTAGTAGCTCTGGAAGAACGCAGCAGCATAAACGCAATTGCCAGAATAACTACCGTTACAATCAATCCGCCCCAGTTAAAAGTGGCAGGCATGAATATCATCCGATATACCGACGAAGCGAGTCCAATCACAGCCAACAGGATCATCACGACGAAAATAATCAATTGAGGAAATGACCTTCTCATTTTTATCATCCTTTCACAGGGTCAGGAGAAACTTCGGGAACAGCAGATGATGCAGACGCATGAGCCAGCTGCGCATCCAGTTCACGCATCCGGTTAAAGGAAGCGATAGATACTTCCAGCTGATCAAGGGTAGGCTCCTTGGTCGTCAGCAACTGCAGCCACAGACCCGGATAACCGAGATAACGCAGTACCGGAATATCACGCAGGCTGTTAGTGAATTTCAGAAATTCAAACGAAACGCCTATCACGAGAGGAAGCAGGATAATCCGCTGAAGGATTCGCTCGGCGAGTCCATCCCAGTGGAACAAGGAATAAATAATAACACCGATAATGACAGTCAGAATAATAAAGCTGCTGCCGCAGCGATAATGCAGACGGCTGAACCGCTGGACATTCTCCGGTGTCAATTCGGCACCATTTTCAAAAGCGGTAATCACTTTGTGTTCAGCCCCATGATACTGGAACAGTCGCTTGATCAACGGTGTCTGGGAGATACCCCATAGATACACAAGCAGTAGTATGATTTTAATAACCCCTTCTAGCAGAGTATGCAAAAAAAGGTTATGGAACAGATTTTTGAACAGTAGACCTTCGAGCATAGCGGGTACGATTGTAAAGATCAGCTTGCCGACGATTAGGGACAACACACCGACTACAGCTACACCCAGGACCATGCTGAGACTTCTTTTGGATTCTTCTTTTTGTTTCTGCTGCGCATATTCTTCTGGGTCCATCTGGTCCTCGGAATAGGCATCTGCAGCATAATTAAGATGTTTGGAGCCTTTGGCGCTGGAGTCAATCAGACCAATAATACCGCGCAGAAGCGGAATGCGGCGGAGTGTACGAACCCAGGGCTTGTCCTGTCTGGGAACTTCCAGGTAGGTGATCTCACCATCTTTGCGTCTTACTGCGGTTACGTTGACGTGCTTTCCGCCAAACATGACGCCTTCGATTACAGCCTGGCCGCCATAGCTGACTGGAGTGGATTGTTTTGGCAAGTAGTGTCACCCTTCCATTATTCTTCATCATTCCTGAAAATGATGGTTTCGCATATTCCATGACCGGCTGAAAAATGTTTGCCGACTAAGCATTTCATATATAGTAGAGATGCTTATTACTCATATTGTAGCGGATTTTACGTACCATTACCAGAATCTGCAGACAGGGGTCAAAAAGTGAATTATTTAACTGACTATTCTCAAAAATACGCAGGGTATGGTAAAATAATCTCTGGCTATTTGCAAGACAGAACGGAGCGAAGGGGAGAGGTTCAATGAGTACAGTACGTTTAAATAAATTGCGTCAGGCCATGAAGGAACGCCAGCTTGAAGCGATGTTCATCACAAGCAGTGTTAACCGCAGATATTTGACTGGATTTACCGGTTCGGCAGGCTATGTTATCGTAACGGCAGAACAGGCTTATTTGTTAACCGATTTCCGTTATATGACACAGGCACCTGAACAGGCTGCAGCGTTTACCGTGGCCGAGCATGCTCCAAACGTAGTGGATACAATCAAAGAACTGCTTTCCAAATGGGGGGTACGTTCGATCGGTTTTGAACAGGATCAAGTACCTTACAGCAGATATGCAGCCTACAAGCAGCATCTGGCTCCAGTGGAACTCGTTCCGGTCTCCGGTATGCTTGAGAGCATCCGTAACTTCAAGGATGCAGAAGAAATTGCCATCATTGAACAGGCAACAGCCATTGCCGACCGTACGTATGACCATATCCTGAGCTACATCAAGCCAGGAGTTACCGAAAAGGAACTGGAACTGGAGATGGAATTTTTCATGCGCCGCCAGGGAGCATCCGGTCCGTCGTTCGAGACGATCGTCGCTTCGGGTGTACGTTCTGCTCTGCCGCATGGAGTAGCCAGCGACAAGCCGATCGGCCACGATGAATTTATTACATTTGATTTTGGTGCTATCTACAATGGATATGTATCCGATCTCACACGTACGGTATTTGTCGGTACGCCGTCGGACAGACACCGTGAAATTTATAATGTAGTGCTGGAATCCCAGCTGCATACACTGCAGTATCTCAAGCCGGGAATGAGCGGCAAGGAAGCGGATGCACTTTCCCGCGACATTATTACCGCACACGGTTACGGAGACGCCTACGGTCACAGCGCCGGTCATGGTATTGGTCTGGAAGTGCACGAAGAGCCTCGTTTGTCCAAACTCAGCGATACCGTGCTGCAGCCGGGCATGGTTGTAACCGTAGAACCGGGCATTTACATACCTGGATTTGGCGGCGTACGTATCGAGGATGATGTACTGATCACCGAAGATGGAATCCGTATTCTGACGCATTCCAGCAAAGAATTTACGATTTTACCGGTCTAAGCAGCTTCTTTCTGCGGTTAGCAGGATCAGGAGTCATGTTTGCCGAATAAAATAAACTGGGATCGCTTCGATTGGACACGTTGATCAAATGACGTTTGTAAAAGCGGTCATAGTATACTTTCCAAGCGTTCGTCGATCGCAGAGTTTAACCTTTAAACAGAATATCCTGTAGATTATGGGGTATAGTACAATATATAGGCAGTCTGCCGGGCAGACCTTTTGCAGGATTGTCCGGCTTTATAGATAGGCGTATATTGTATCAAACTTGGCTTTACCATATATGAGGAGGCGTTATTTTGATTTCAGTTAACGATTTTAAAACAGGTTTGACCGTAGAAGTAGAAGGCAACATCTACTCCGTTATCGAGTTCCAGCACGTAAAACCAGGTAAAGGTGCTGCATTCGTGCGCTCCAAGCTGAAAAACCTGCGTAACGGTAACATTGTTGAGCGCACATTCCGTGCAGGTGAGACAATTGCGCGTGCACAGATCGAAAACCGTGGCGTACAATACCTGTATGCAAGCGGCAGCGAGCATGTATTCATGGACAACGAAACGTATGATCAGTTCGAGCTGAACGAAAGCCAGCTGGAATGGGAACTGAAATTCCTCAAAGAAAACATGACCGTTAACATCGTTAGCTATCAAGGCGAGATTCTCGGAATCAACCTGCCAACATCTGTTGAGCTGGAAGTAACCGAGACCGAGCCGGGTATCAAGGGTAACACAGCTACTGGTGCTACGAAGAGTGCAACAATGGAGACTGGCCATACGGTTCAGGTTCCTCTGTTCATCAATCAGGGCGACAGATTGATCATTGATACACGCGAAGGTAAATACGTATCCCGCGCCTAATGATCTGCACACAGGCGATTTCGCCGCAATAGTGGAAGGCTGTTCCTTCACCCTCATGCAGGGTGACAGGGACAGCTTTTTCTCTATAGGTAAATGAGTGTTTAAAATTTGCGGTAGTACTTAGCGCGTTGTCGTATTATACTGGTAAAGACTAAGTATTTTCATGCAAAAAAATGCATGTTATGCTGGATACGCTGTTCAATCCGGGCTGCGGCCGTGCTGTATGCCTGTATCAAGTAGGGAGTGAAGAGGTCTTGGCTTTGTACGTGATGAAGTTCGGCGGGAGCTCCGTCGGGGATATTGAGCGCATGCAACGTGTAGCAAAGCGCATTATTGAAAAGCAGGATGAAGGTCATCAATGTGTTGTAGTCGTCTCGGCAATGGGAGACACAACAGATGATCTGATCGACCAGGCACGACTACTGAATCCGAATCCGCCTGCGCGTGAAATGGATATGCTGATGACAGTCGGCGAACAGATTTCTATCGCGATGCTGTCGATGGCGATTCATCATCAGGGACGCGAAGCCGTATCCTTTACCGGCTGGCAGGCAGGCTTTGAGACCGAAACGGAACATGGACGCGCGCGAATCGTGGATATCCGTCCGGCCAAAGTGCTGAATGCGCTGGATGCAGGAAAGATCGTTATCGTTGCCGGTTTCCAGGGAACAACGGCGGACGGCGAGATTACTACATTCGGACGCGGTGGTTCCGATACGACAGCTGTTGCATTGGCTGCAGCGATTCAGGCAGATACATGCGAGATTTATACGGATGTTGACGGTATTTATTCGACAGATCCGCGTATCGTCAAATGTGCACGCAAACTGAATGAAATTTCTTATGACGAAATGCTGGAACTGGCCAACCTGGGCGCAGCTGTACTGCATCCGCGCGCAGTGGAATATGCCAAGCACAACAATGTACGCCTCGTTGTACGCTCCAGCTTTAACTATAATGAAGGAACCGTGGTGAAGGAGGAAGCAAGCATGGAACAGGGAGCAGTAGTCAGTGGAATCGCTTACGATAAAAACGTAGCGCGGATTACGATCAGAGGGGTTAACGACCTGCCTGGCGTACTCGCCAAAATGTTCGGTGAACTGGCATCCGCCAAAATCGACGTGGATATTATCGTGCAGAGCGGTGTCATGAATGGCAAAGCAGACTTTTCCTTTACCGTCAGCCTGGAAGATCGTCTGGGCGCGCTGAATGTGATCGAGAATATCGGCGGCGAGCTTCCGTATGAAGAAGTGACTTCCGAAGTGGATTTGGTCAAAGTATCTATTGTCGGCGCAGGCATGGTCAGCCATCCGGGTGTAGCTGCCCAGATGTTCAAAGCGATTTCCGATCAGGGAGTCAGCATCAAGATGGTCAGCACCTCCGAAATCAAAGTATCCTGCGTGATCGAAGCAGGCAAGCTCAATGATGTGGTCTCTGCCCTGCATACAGCGTATGGTCTGGATACCGAGGAGCAAGCATTTGTTGGCGGACCGCAGGATCGTCGCTAATTTCTGGTTACAAAGTCAATAATATATAGTGTTATTCACGGCGGGGACATCATTTTAAAGAAGATGTTCCCGCCTTTTTCATGAATATGCTATAATACATAGCGTTATGTGAAATTACCCCTAACTGAGTGTTTTACATTATACTCAGGTTGCAGGCAAAGAAGCCAAAGGAGTGAATTAATAGATGTTTAAATTAAACGAAATTAAAGAACTGATTCAACTGGTGGACGAGACGTCTGTTCAGGAAGTTGAAATCGAAAACGAAGGTTCCCGTCTGGTGATCCGCAAGCCTGGTAAAGCAGAGACTGTCTACATGCAGGCTCCAACTGCTGCACCTGTTATGCAGCCAGCTCCAAGCCAGCCAGCTGCTGCTCCACAGGCTGCACCTAGTGCTCCGGCTGCCGCTGCTGTACCGGAAGTGGATCCGACTCTACATACCATTGCGTCTCCAATGGTCGGAACGTTCTACCGTTCCCCTTCTCCAGAAGCGGGTTCATTTACAGGTGTAGGCGAGAAAGTAACCCACAAATCCGTTGTATGTATCATCGAAGCGATGAAGCTGATGAACGAACTGGAAGCGGAAGTGAACGGAACGATCGTGGAAGTGCTTGCTGAAAACGGACAGCTCGTTGAATACGGACAGCCTTTGTTCCTGGTAAAACCGGAATAATCAGTGCTATTCGTGTATAAGGCCGGAGGAGGAAAAGCCAAATGAAATTTCAAAAAATATTAATCGCGAACCGTGGTGAAATTGCGGTTCGTATTATCCGCGCATGTCGTGAACTCGGTATCTCGACAGTAGCGGTCTATTCCGAAGCCGATCGTGATTCACTGCACGTTCGTCTTGCGGACGAGGCTTACTGCGTAGGACCTACGCTGTCCAAGGACAGTTATTTGAATCTGACCAATCTGATGAGTGTAGCGACATTGACCGAGTGTGATGCTGTTCACCCGGGTTACGGATTCCTCGCGGAAAACGCGGATTTTGCAGAGATCTGTGAATCCTGCAATATTACCTTTATCGGACCATCTCCAGATGCGATCAACCGTATGGGAGATAAATCCGAAGCGAAGCGTACTATGCTGGAAGCCGGCGTACCGGTTATTCCGGGTTCCGACGGTATCGTCGAAGATCTGGATGAAGCGGTGAAAATCGCCCGCGGCATCGGATATCCGGTCATTATCAAAGCGACTGCCGGTGGTGGCGGTAAAGGGATTCGTCTTGCAGAAGACGAGGAGTCTCTTGTGAAGCAGATTACCAATGCCCAGCAGGAAGCCGAGAAAGCATTCGGTAACGGCGGCGTTTATCTGGAGAAATACCTGACTGGCATGAAGCACGTCGAAGTGCAGATTATCGCTGACCGTCACGGCAATGCCGTGCATCTGGGCGAGCGCGACTGTTCCGTACAGCGTCGCCGTCAGAAACTGGTCGAAGAAGCACCATGTCCGGTACTGTCTCCGGAACTGCGTGCCGAAATGGGAGCAGCAGCCGTACGTGCAGCACAGGCGGTTAATTACTCCGGTGCCGGTACGCTTGAGTTCCTGCTCGGTCAGGATGGCCAGTTCTACTTTATGGAGATGAATACGCGTATCCAGGTAGAGCATCCAGTTACAGAAATGGTCACTGGCGTGGATCTGATTCAGGAAATGATCCGTGTAGCCGAAGGCAACCCGCTTTCCTTTACCCAGGAAGAAGTGAAAATCAACGGCTGGTCGATCGAATGTCGTGTGAATGCGGAGGACCCTGAGCGCAACTTTATGCCAAGTCCCGGCAAAATCGGATTCTATCTGCCACCAGGCGGTCCAGGTGTGCGTGTCGACAGTGGTGCTTACCCGGGTTACACGATCTCGCCTTATTATGATTCGATGATCGCCAAACTCATCGTATGGGCACCAACACGTGAAGAAGCGATTGCCAAAATGAAGCGTGCACTGGATGAATTCGCGATTGAAGGCATTCATACAACGATTCCTTTCCACATGCGTCTGCTTAGCCATGAGACATTTGTACGCGGTGATTTTGATATCAAGTTCCTCGAAGAAAACGAGGTATAATCCGGTTTGTCAACCAAACAGGGACGTGTTATATTTAGTTTATCTGGCAGGAGGTGTATAAAATGAGTACATTACCGACTGAATTCGAACGGACCGATATCGGAGAAATCCAGATTGCGCCGGAAGTGATCGAAGTGATTGCCGGACTGGCTACGATTGAAGTGAACGGTGTAGCCGGAATGAGCGGCGGCTTTGCCGGCGGTATCGCCGAACTGCTCGGACGCAAAAATCTGTCCCGTGGTGTAAAAGTGGAAGTTGGACAGCGCGAAGCAGCTGTAGACGTATCCGTGATTATCAAATACGGACATCGTCTGCCAGAAGTGGCGGCTGAAATCCAGCGCAACGTCAAACGTTCGATCGAAACCATGACTGGACTGAATGTTGTCGAAGTAAACGTACAGATCCATGATGTTCATCTGGAGACGGTTGAGCGAATCGAAGAGACTGAATTTACACAACGTGTGAAATAAGTGAGCAGCATCAATCTGCTCAATACTGAACCCCCGACGTCACTGTCAGGGGTTTACTATAATGTAAGGAGGCTGCACATTCTTGGCTAAAATCATGGATCGGCTGTTATTGTTTATTTACAGCCTGAGTATTGGAATTTTATCTGTGCTGGCGATCCTGCTGCTGAGCGGACAGGTGCCGATGGAGCTTGATTACCGGAATGAGCAGACCCTTTATATTACTGTCATTGTCGTGGCGGTTATACTGTTCCTGCTGAGTATTCGCTTTTTCTATGTCTCGATTCGTACCGAGCGTGGTCATCTGAATGCTGTCCATCAACGTACAGAATTCGGTGATATACAGATCTCTCTGGAGACGATCGAGAATATGGCGCTCAAAGCAGCAGAGCGTACACGCGGAGTTCGTGATGTCAAAACACGCGTACGTGTGGTAGAATCAGGTCTTGAGATTATGATCCGGGCGATTGTGGATGGAGAGCATTCCATTCCCGGTCTGTCGGAAGACATGCAGAAAAGTATTCAAAAACAGATCGAGGATATTACCGGTATTCCGGTCTCGTCTGTTGCTGTGTATATTGCCAATATCGTTCAGTCCCCTGCCTTCAAAAGCAGAGTGGAGTAGAAGGGAGTTCTCCTGATGATGTGGAAAGCGATCTGGGACACTCACGGTGGACGAATCCTTGGCGTACTGGCCGGTATCGGCTGCGGCATACTGTATCTGACCATTGGCTTTTGGGATATGTTGTTCTTTGCATTGTTAGTGTTCATAGGTTATATCGTCGGCCGTAACCGGGATCTCCGGTTGGGTCCAACCATTCCCTGGCAGCGGATCAGTGAATGGCTGGCAGACCGCTGGCGTCCATTTCGTTGAACCCTGTCATACATCATTCCCGGATTGCAATCCTATTTATAGCAGGCAGTACCGGGAATGCTGAATGACAGGTTTTTTTGTTGGTATATACAGGGTTTATAGTGATATGACACAGGAAAACAACCGGTGTTCTTTTTCGCGAAGACAGCGGATTTGATAAACCGGCAGGCGCTGGCCGCCTGACCGTGAAAAATACAAGGTGTATGTGTCTGGTTAGGATATCTAACCCTTCACGCAATCACCAGGAGGATAATTAGCAATGAAAAGAAGATTAGCGCGGGAAATTACCGTACAAAGCCTGTACCAGATGGAAATGAACGAGGTCAAAGCAGAAGAAGCGATTATGATTCTGCTGGAAGAAGCTGCAGCCGATAATGAATCCGAAGTTGAACTGAGCGATGAAGCCCAGCTCAAAACGTATGTACTGGATGTAATTAACGGTATCTGGGCGAACAAGGAAGCGATTGACCAGCTGCTGGTAGATTATTTGCAGAACTGGCAGGTTAGTCGTCTGTCCCGTGTAGATCGTCAGATCCTGCGTCTGGCTGTATATGAGATGGTATTTACCGAAGGCGTACCTGCCAAAGTTGCGGTCAATGAAGCGATTGAATTGTCCAAGCATTTTGGTACCGAAGAATCCGGCAAGTTTGTTAACGGCGTACTTGGTAAAATGATTCATGATCTGGATAAACTGAAGTCCCAAAAAGGCTGATCAACCGCAGTAAACGAATAGCATCCGCACCCTAGAATAGCCCACTGCATGAAAATAAATGATGGTAAGCTTAACCCGTATGCGTTACCCTATCAAAAATTAATTTTCTGAACAGATAAAGGAGCGATTATCATGGCAGCAACAATCATTAGCGGTAAACAGATTTCCGAGGAGATTCGTCACGACATCAAGCAGGAAGTGGACAAAATGAAAGCTCAGGGCTTCCAGCCAGGTCTGGCAGTTGTCCTCGTCGGCGAAGATCCGGCTTCACATGTTTATGTACGCAATAAAGAAAAGGCCTGCCATGATTTGGGCTACTATTCCGAAGTACACCGGCTGTCAGCAGACACTTCCCAGGAAGAATTGCTGGCCATGGTTCACAAGCTAAATAATCAGGAAAATATTCACGGGATTCTCGTGCAGTTGCCGTTGCCGAAGCAGATCGAAGAAAAAGCGATTATCGATGCTATTTCTCCTGAAAAAGATGTGGATGGATTCCATCCCATCAATGTAGGGAATCTGGTGATCGGTGATGACAGTCTGCTGCCATGTACACCGGCGGGTGTGATCGAGATGATCAAGCGTACCGGTATCGAAATGTCCGGCAAACATGCCGTTGTAATCGGCCGCAGCAACATTGTCGGGAAGCCGGTCTCCCTGCTGCTGCAGCGTGAGAATGCGACAGTAACGATGTGTCATTCCCGTACCACCAATATGAAAGAACTGGCCCGTCAGGCGGATATTCTCGTGGTAGCGATCGGTCGCGCCAATTTTGTGGATGCGAGCTATATCAAGCCGGGTGCAGTAGTTATTGATGTAGGCATGAACCGTCTGGACAATGGCAAGCTTGCCGGTGATGTGGACTTTGAAAGTGCCAAAGAAGTGTCCGGTCCGATCACTCCGGTACCGGGTGGCGTAGGTCCGATGACGATTACCATGCTCATGCAGAACACACTGGTAGCTGCCAGACGCGCCTACGGTTTGAACTGAGAAAGGGGATCTTATGCAGCAACAGCAGCGTATATACTCCATCAAGGAGATTAACAAATATATCCGGATGAAAATGGAGTCCGATTCGCTGCTCTCCGAAGTATGGCTGAGAGGCGAAATTTCGAACTTCACTCACCATTCCAGCGGACATATGTATTTTACCCTCAAAGATGAAAGCAGCCGTATCAAATCGATTATGTTCTCTTCCTATAATCAGCGGTTGCCCTTTATTCCCAAAGAAGGCGCCCGTGTGATCGCCAAAGGCTATATCTCGGTATATGAACGGGATGGTCAATACCAGTTCTATGCGACCCAGATGCAGCCTGACGGTATCGGGAGTCTTTATCTGGCTTATGAACAGCTCAAGCAGAAGCTGGAACACGAAGGTTTATTTGATTCTGCGCGTAAACGTCCACTGCCGCAATACCCGCGCACAATCGGTGTTATCACTTCGCCAACAGGTGCAGCAGTACGTGATATTCTGACGACGATTCACAGGCGCTATCCGGTCGTGAAGATTGTAGTCTATCCGGTACTGGTACAGGGCAAGGGAGCAGCACCATCCGTGGTCAAGGCTATCCGCAATCTGAACCGGATCGGGGAAGCCGATGTGCTGATTGTTGGTCGTGGTGGTGGCTCATTGGAAGAACTGTGGGCATTTAACGAGGAAATGGTGGCTCGTGCGATTGCCGAGTCGCGAATTCCCGTTATTTCTGCTGTTGGTCACGAGACCGACTTTACGATTGCCGATTTTGCAGCGGATCTGCGTGCAGCTACTCCAACAGCAGCAGCCGAACTCGCGGTGCCCAATATTATCGAACTGCGTGCACAGGTGCAGCAGATGCGTCGTCAGCTCAGACAGGGATTGCTGCGCCTGTCCCAGCGCCAGCGTGATCGCCTGAATCGCCTCAAACGCTCACCGGCTTTGCTGCATCCACAGCGTCAGCTGGTGCAGCATATGACCCGTCTGGATATGCTGGAGCGTCGCCTGACTAGCAGTCTGCAGCGTCGTTCCCATGTCCAGCGCGATCGTCTGGGACGTTTCAATCAGCGTCTCGCCAGACACAATCCGCAGGAACAGCTGATCTATGCACGGCGGCGTACAGATTCGGCACGTCGTCAGTTAGAGCTCCGGATGCAGCAGATATTACGGCAAAAACAACAAAAACTCGGCTTCGGCCTCAAACAGCTGGATGCCCTGAGCCCGCTCAAAGTGATGGCACGGGGATACAGTCTGGTATACGATGAACAGCAGGAACAGCTGGTCAAATCGGTTGATCAGGTGACCACAGGTGAGATGATCACCGTCAAGCTGGAAGATGGACAATTGAATTGTCAGGTACAACATATCGAGGAGGCGGACAACAATGGCAAAGGCAGCAAAGGAACAGGAGCTTAATTTTGAACAGGCGATGGACCGGCTGGAAGAGATCGTCTCCGAACTGGAACATGGCGATGTCCCACTGGAAAAAGCAATTGATCTTTTTCAGCAGGGCATGAAGCTGTCCCAGGTATGCGGCTCCAAACTGGAAGAAGTGGAACGCAAAATTGAAATGATCGTGGAGGAAGACGGAGAACTGCGCAAAAAACCTTTTGATAGCGCAGAAAGCGGTGAATCGATTGAGTAACCGTCCGGAACTGAAGCAATATATTCAGGACATTTCCACTTATATGGAATCACGTCTGCAAAATGCTCTGCCGGCAAGCTGGCAGGTGCCGGATACACTGCAGCAATCTATGTTGTACTCGCTGATGGCTGGCGGCAAGCGTCTACGGCCAGTATTCGTAATCGCTGCAGCCGAAGCGCTCGGAGGCAGCAGGGAAGCTGCTGCTCCGGTCGCCTGCGCTGTGGAAATGGTGCATACGTATTCACTCGTTCATGATGATTTGCCGGCTATGGATAACGATGATTATCGTCGCGGCAAGTTGACCAACCACAAAGTGTACGGTGAAGCTATGGCTATTCTCGCGGGCGATGCGCTGTTGACCCATGCTTTTCATAGTGCTGCCGCAGCGCTGCAGGCGGGCGTGCCCGCAGAAGCGGTAGTTGCCATTATTAGCGATCTGGCGGAATATGCAGGACCGCGCGGTATGGTAGGTGGTCAGGTAGCGGATATGCAGGGTGAACAGGGAATGACCGAGCTGGGTCAGCTGCAGTATATTCATTTGCACAAGACAGCCGATCTGTTCATGTTCTCCCTGACCGCTGGAGCACGTACAGCCGGAGCGACAGAAGAACAACTGGCCGCACTGCGTCAATTTGGCTCGGATATCGGACTTGCTTTTCAGATCCAGGATGATATTCTCGATGTGATTGGCGACGAAGCCAAGCTGGGCAAAAAAACGCAAAGCGACAGCAAACTTCAAAAAGTCACCTATCCGTACTTCATCGGTCTGGAAGAATCACAGCGGGAAGTAGCCCGTCTGACAGCGAGTGCCAAGGCAGCGCTGCAGCAGGCCGGTCTGCAGGATTCGAGCCGACTGGAGGAAATTGCTGACTATCTGGTGCAACGTGACCATTAAAGGTTACGTATAGCCATGAAGGTTCGTCTATTCTATAGATAAACAACACTCATTCTCGCAAAAGTGACAGGATTTCGAAATAAGTCACGCTTGTGGTATAGTGAATAGTAATAATATATCGAAGAATAGCTGAATAAAATCAATTTGGATGTACATTAATGTGTCCAAAGGAAAGCGGGGAAATGGTGTGCTGCTTCCACAGATTCATCAACCAAGTGATCTCAAAGATCTAACAACCGAACAATTAACCGTACTGGCAGGAGAGATTCGTCAGTTCCTGATTGAAAAACTATCGGCAACCGGCGGGCATCTGGCCTCCAATCTCGGCGTCGTGGAGCTTACCCTGGCATTGCATTATTTGTATGACAGTCCCAAAGACAAGTTTATTTTTGACGTAGGACATCAGGCATATGTGCACAAGGTACTTACAGGTCGCATGGATCGTTTTGATACCCTGCGTAAATACAAAGGATTATGCGGCTTTGTCAAACGAAATGAAAGCGAACACGATGTGTGGGAAGCTGGTCACAGCAGCACGTCGCTGTCTGCTGCCATGGGTATGGCACTGGCGCGTGATTTCAAAAAAGAAGATAACAAAGTCGTTGCTGTGATCGGTGACGGTGCATTAACCGGCGGTATGGCTTTTGAAGCACTGAACCATATCGGTCATGAGCAGCGCAAGCTGACCGTGGTACTGAATGACAATGAGATGTCTATCGCGCCGAACGTAGGAGCGATGCACAAATATCTGGGCAAAATCCGCTCGGATAAAGGATATCTTCGTGCCAAGGATGAAGTTGAGCAATTGATCAAAAAAATCCCGGCGATCGGCGGAAAAATTGCCAAAACGGCAGAAAAGCTCAAAGATACGCTGAAGTATGCCATGGTATCCGGTGTCCTTTTCGAAGAACTGGGCTTTACCTACTTTGGACCGGTAGATGGACATGATCTGCCCAAACTGCTGGAAACTTTCCGTCAGGCGGATAACGTAGACGGTCCGGTACTGATTCATATTGTAACGATCAAAGGCAAAGGCTATTTGCCGGCTGAAGCGGATTCATACAAATGGCATGGTATCACGCCATACAAAATCGAGTCCGGTCAGGTGGTCAAAGCTGCAGGTAATCCAATGTACACCGAAGTATTCGGTCAGACATTAATTGAACTTGCGGAGCAGGATGAGCGTATTGTAGCTGTTACACCGGCAATGCCGGGTGGATCGGGATTATTCCCGTTTGCCAAGCGTTTCCCGGATCGTATGATTGATGTAGGTATTGCCGAACAGCATGCAGCTACAATGTGTGCGGCGTTGGCAATGGAAGGCATGAAACCGGTCTATGCGGTCTATTCTACCTTTATGCAGCGTGCATACGATCAGATCGTTCATGATATTTGCCGTCACAATGCCAATGTCATGTTTGCGATCGACCGTGCCGGCTTTGTCGGAGCAGATGGAGAGACTCATCAGGGCGTTTATGATATCGCCTTTATGCGTCATATTCCGAATATCGTGATTATGATGCCCAAGGATGAGAATGAACTGCGTCATATGATGAAAACGGCGCTTGATTATAATGAAGGACCAATCGCTTACCGTTACCCGCGTATTAATGGTCTCGGTGTAGCGATGGATCAGCAGCTGGTTCCAATCCCGATCGGTACCTGGGAAAAAGTTCGTGAAGGTGAGAATTATGCAATACTTGCTTCTGGACCGATGGTACAGAGGGGTATGGAAGTGGCAGAAGAACTCAAACGTGACGGCATGAACGTGGCAGTAATCAATGCAAGGTTCATGAAACCACTGGATGAGCAAATGCTGCTGGAATTGGCAGACAAAGGTACACGTATGCTGGTTGTCGAAGAAGTATCCCAGGCTGGAAGCATGGGTAGTGCTGTACTGGAATTCTATGCTGCCAAAGGGCTGCATGATGTTACGGTAGGTCTGATGGGCGTGCCTGATGAATTTATCGAACACGGCAGTATCAAGGATCAGCAATGTGAAGCAGGCCTGACACCGGAGAATATTGCCGCATCCCTACGTGCACTTGCTCCCGGCAAAGCCTGGACGTTCCAAAAAAATTCCGTATAATCTATTGGTGTCCGAATATGGCAGCAGAAATAGGTACCCCAAAAGATTGTATATAGTGGGAGTTTCTATACGAAGCTGGCAGACAGACAACAGTGAAATCAATATCAACGAAGCGGGAAGGCATCTTTCCGCTTCGTTTGCTGTTTGGGTGCAGGAATAGTTCCAGAATACTATTTTTCTTGCTTTCTGCCTCTATAAGTCAGAAGAAGGCCGAACGGCATAAGAACCAGGAGTAAGGTGGAGAACTAACAGCATTCACATAGCACGGATTCAACAAGAATGATTATTAAAATGAAGGTAGGAGTTACTTACCATGGCAAGTGATAAAGAGCGGGTTGACGTATTACTCGTAGAGCAGGGATATTATGAGAGCCGGGAAAAGGCCAAAGCAGCTGTTATGGCAGGTCTGATCTACGCCGGAACCGAACGCTTGGAAAAGCCGGGAATGAAAATCGGCCGGGATACTGCGCTAAATGTCAAAGGTGCTATACATCCATATGTAAGCCGTGGCGGACTGAAGCTGGAAAAGGCACTCAAGCATTTTGGAATCGATATGACGGGGCGTACCATGCTGGATATCGGTTCATCTACCGGAGGGTTTACAGATTGTGCCCTGCAAAATGGTGCAGAGTATGTCTATGCGATTGATGTAGGCTATAATCAGCTGGACTGGTCGCTGCGCAATCATCCGCAGGTGTGTGTGATGGAACGAACGAATTTTCGTTATATGACCCCCGATCAGCTGGAAGGTCCTATGCCCAACTTTGCCAGTATTGATGTATCGTTTATCTCTTTGCGTCTGATGCTGCCTCCGCTCAAGGAGCTGCTGGGCAAACCTGCGGATATTGCTGCGCTGATCAAGCCGCAGTTCGAAGCCGGACGTGAAAAAGTAGGAAAAACCGGCGTGGTACGTGATCCCAAAGTACATCAGGAAGTACTGCTGAACGTACTGACTTTTGCTCGTGAATTGGGATACGTATTAAAAGATCTCACGTTCTCGCCGATTACAGGAGGAGAAGGGAATATCGAGTTCCTCGCTCACTGGTATCTGCCATCCGGCGAAGGAGACGATACGATCGAACAGCTGGATATACTGGACATTGAGCAGCTGGCTGCCAAAACAGCAGCAGAAGCTTCTCATACTTTTAGAGGCGGAGCAGCCAAACACCAGTAAAATTGCAGCTATAGGACTGCAAAACCACCTGTAGCTGTATCATCAAATAAAGCTATACTTTATCTGTCGGCAGACATAGGGAAAGCCTGCTGCTAAGCATCAAGCTAGCAGCAGGCTTCTTTTGCCGAGGACTGTAGCGACTATAAGACAAGGGATAAGGTTGTAAAAAATTTAACGATTAAAGTTTTATTTGGCTATTGATTTACGAACAGATATTCCTATATAATGAGAACGAACGTTCCGCCCATTGCTGAATCTGGCTTAGGGTTGGACCTTGCTGTTCTGGATGTTACAATAGGATAATGTGCGAAGCTGGATGGAATGTCGTTAAATGGACTACAATATTTTCCATTTATACAAAGGATTATACCTGATCCACAGCGAATAATTATAGGTCTGACTGCATAAGACAGACTGGATATTCACAGGTATTGGCGACACTAATCACTTGCATGCTAACTATAGAGCATACCATTAACGGAGGTCTGTATGAAGGGACAGCGACATATCAAAATTCGAGAAATTATTACACATCAGGATATCGAGACACAGGATGATCTGGTTGAAGCACTGCGTCAAGCGGGCTTCCAGGTTACCCAGGCTACAGTATCCCGGGATATCAAAGAACTATTGCTAATCAAAATTCCGACAGATGACGGAAGATATAAATATTCTTTACCAACGGATCAACGCTATAACCCGGTGCAAAAGCTTAAACGTGCACTGGTGGACAATTTCCTGCAAATTGACTTTACGACCAATCTGGTAGTTATGAGATGTCTACCCGGTACAGCCAACTCCATTGCTTCCCTGATTGACAGCATGGAATGGTCGCAGATCATGGGTACCATTTCCGGTGACGATACGATGCTGATCATCTGTCGCACCGAAGAAGACAGCCAGAAAGTAATCGAGCAGATTATGGGATTCATCTCCTAAGCATACAATCTGCATGATCAATAACGTCGTACTTCAATACAGCCGGTTGTGATAAGCAGCCTGCGATTTGCCGGAACTACAGTCCTGTGGTGAAAAGCGTTGCTCCCCAGTCTTGTACACGAAGAGGAGTGAGCTCCATGCTGGTCATGCTGAGCATTAAAAACCTGGCTGTTATTGAAGAAATCGACGTTTACTTTCATAAAGGATTCCATGTACTGAGCGGTGAGACCGGTGCTGGTAAATCCATCATTATCGATGCGCTCGGTCTTATTGCAGGCGGAAGAGGCTCAGCGGATCTGGTTCGTTACGGATGCGACAAAGCAGAGATGGAAGCGCTATTCGAACTGCGTACCACTCATCCGGTATGGGATACATTATCTCGTCTCGGTATTCAGGGAACAGCAGAGGAGCATCTGGTGATTCGCCGCGAAGTGACCGTAAATGGCAAAAGCACCGCACGTATTAACGGTCAGCTCGTTAATCTGTCTATGCTGCGTGAAGTAGGCGAGCAGCTGGTTAATATTCACGGCCAGCATGAGCATCAATCTCTGATGAAACCGGAGCGTCACCTTGGATTGCTGGATACATTTGGCGATGTGAAAATCGGTCCGGTCAAAATGAAATACCACGAGCAGTATAATGCCTACATCAAGGTAGAGCGCGAACTGCGAGATCTGCAGGAAACCAGTCAGAAAACGTATCAGATGATGGATTTGTACCGCTTTCAGCTGGAAGAAATCTCTTCCGCGAATCTGCAGCCGGGTGAAGATGAAGAACTGCAGGAAGAGCGCCTGCGCCTCGCGCACAGCGAGAAAATGATGGATTCCGTATCCGGCAGCTACCATAATCTGAATGGTGATGGCAGCATGGGAGCACTTAGCGTAGCATTATCCCGTCTGGGGGATGTATCCCGTTATGATTCCAAGAATCTCGATCCTATCGTAGAGCAGCTGCAATCCGCTTATTACCAGCTGGAAGATGCCGTTTACCAGCTGCGCAGCTATCAGGAGAATATTGAATTCAATCCGGGCCGCCTGGAAGAGGTGGAATCCCGTCTGAATCTAATCTCCGGACTACGCCGCAAATACGGAGAGAATGTAGAACAGATTCTGGAGTATTACGAGAAAATCCAGCATGAGACGGATTTGCTGGAAAATAAGGATGAGCGTCTGCTGGAGCTTACCGACAAACGTGACAAGCTGCGTACCAAACTGCTGGAAACAGGCGAGCAGCTGAGCAAACTGCGCCGCGAATGTGCGCAGGAGCTTGCAGAGCAGGTAGAAGCGGAGTTAAAAGATCTACAGATGCAGCGTACTTCCCTGCGCGTAAATATCGACTATATCGAAGATCTGAATGGTGCTTGCTGGAATGGCCGCAATATTCGTATTACCCGTCAGGGTATCGATACAGCGGAATTCCTGATTTCACCGAATCCGGGCGAACCGCTTCGTCCACTGGGCAAAATTGCTTCCGGTGGTGAGCTGTCGCGTATTATGCTGGCACTCAAAAGTATCTTTGCCCGTCATGATCAGGTACCTGTACTTGTATTTGATGAAGTGGATACAGGAGTCAGCGGTCGTGCAGCACAGTCGATTGCCGAGAAGCTGTTCAAGTTGTCTTCGGAATGCCAGGTATTCTCGATTACTCACCTTCCGCAGGTGGCATGTATGGCAGATCACCAATATCTGATCGAAAAGCAGATTATTGGCGATCGCACAGCTACCCGCGTAGTCTCCTTGCATGAAGATGGCCGGGTCGATGAACTGGCACGTATGCTGGGTGGTGTCGAGATTACCGAGAAAACGAATCATCATGCCCATGAGATGCTCAAACTGGCAGAAGCACGCAAAGATGTTACCTCTTATGCGGTGCATTGATTTCAAGCCAGTGCGCAGGCAGCACGATGAGGCGATATTTACTTTACTGCTTGTGCTGGAATAGTCGCATTCCAGCAATCATAACGAAGGAGAGCTTGAGATAAGCTCTCCTTTTTTGTAGCCATTACATAATTGATGGGCAGAAGCGTATATAGTTCTATACCTAGCTATATACGTGAATACAGAATATGAATAAACGGTAAATGATAAAGGCAATGCGTTTTGAATAAATGCTATATATTCCTCATAAATAAAATGTATTTTTGAAAAAATGGTAAAAAGCCCCGATTTTTATTTTCGACAGAAGGGATTAGGATAAAAATGTCGAAACTATAAAAGGTGAGGCGAAAAATGAAATAAGCGAGAGATATAATCATGTGAATATGAATGATGCAATCAGCATTTTGCCAATTAATCATGTTAACCAATGACCCAAGGGGGAGTTTTTGATGTCTACTATTCGAGTATTACTGGCTGATGATAACCGCGAATTTACAAATATGCTGGCTGAATATATTTCCAATCAAGAAGATATGGAAGTAGCAGGAGTTGCTTTTAATGGAGAAGAAGTATTGAAGACGATCGAGCAGCTGCCTGAACTGCCGGATATACTTATTCTGGATATTATTATGCCTCATCTGGATGGACTCGGCGTACTGGAGCGTCTGCGTGATATGAATTTGAATCCGGCACCCAAAGTGATTATGCTGACTGCGTTTGGTCAGGAGAATATTACACAGCGTGCAGTTCAGCTGGGAGCTTCCTATTACATTCTGAAGCCTTTTGATATGGAAGTGCTGGTGAGTCGTGTACGTCAGTTGGTCGGTGTACCTGTAACAGCTGGCGGCGGCACTATGCAATCGTCAGGCAATAACAATACCCTGAATAAATCATCGATCTCTTCACCACCAAAAAGCCGCAATCTAGATGCCAGCATCACAGCGATTATTCACGAAATCGGTGTGCCGGCCCATATTAAAGGCTATCAATATTTGCGTGAAGCGATTACGATGGTATATAACAATATTGAGATCCTGGGTTCGATTACCAAAACATTGTACCCGGCAATCGCCGAGAAGTTCAAAACCACGCCATCCCGTGTTGAGCGGGCAATCCGTCATGCGATTGAAGTCGCCTGGACAAGAGGCAATATTGACAGCATTAGCCATCTGTTTGGCTATACAATCAATATCAGCAAATCCAAGCCAACCAACAGTGAATTTATTGCTATGGTAGCCGACAAGCTGCGTATTGAAAATAAAGTATCCAACTAATGGAGTAAACGAATCGGGTAAATGAATACACCACATTCATCATACCTGTCATAAGATCAATACACAGCATGAAAACACACAGACTACATTTTGAGCAGAAGCGTTCATCTCTAATAGATGAGCGTTTTTGCATGTGAGATGTATTCTTTGCTTTTATCATTTTAAAATGAATAATCACATACTAAATAAGCCATTTCTTTTCATTACATTGTTAACTGTTAAAAGGAGGACAACTCATTGTCACAGCCCAAAAATCCGATGGCCGGAAAATCAACTTATCCTGCCACTACGCAACCTGCAAACATGCCTGCTTCTACGAAGCATTCCATCTCGCTCAGAGAACATTTGCGGGCAGATTGCGAACAGTGTGTAGGACTATGCTGCACTGCATTGGCTTTTAGTGCTTCGGCTGATTTTAATATGGATAAGGAAGCCGGGCAGCCTTGTTATCATTTGCAGGAAGATTACCGCTGTGGAATTCATAACAAACTGCGCGATAAAGGGTTTCGTGGATGCACGGTATATGATTGTTTTGGGGCAGGGCAGCAAATTGCCCAGTATACGTTTGATGGACAGTCCTGGCGGCAGCAGGAGATCGCACAGAAGATGTTTGAAGTCTTTCCGATTATGCTCCATCTGCATGAGCTGATCTGGTATCTGGAGCAGCTTGTTACATGGGATACAGCATCGGGATTACATAGAGCTGCGTCCGAACTGTCCGGAAAGCTGCTGTCATTAACCTATCTGAATCCTGCAGAGCTGCTGCAGCTCAACCGGGGAGAGCTTCACATGCGTGTGAATCAATTACTGACAGAAGGCAGCGAACAGGTACGCTCCGAGACCCGACGCCAATACCGTAAAGCAGCCGGGAGACCGCGCGATTATCAACGTGGAGCCGACCTGATCGGTCAAAATCTGCGTAAAGCCAATCTGATTGGCAGTAATCTGCGAGGAGCATATCTGATTGCTGCCGATCTAAGGCAGGCAGATTTACGGGGAGCGGATTTGATTGGAGCAGATCTAAGGGATACCGATGTACGCGGAACGGATCTGAGCCAAACGTTATTTTTGACGCAATCTCAGATCAATGCTGCGATAGGTGATCAAAATACGATTTTGCCTGATGTATTGCTCCGTCCTGCTCACTGGAAAGTGAAATAAGATGTCTCCTACTGTATTATCTATCGTACCTATTCATACTATTCTACGAATAGACAGAGCTGAATTTTTCTCGCAGCACTGGGGTGGTACAGAAATGGTCATATCCAGCGGAGTGTATGATTGTCTGGAACTCGACGGATATGCAGCTTTGACAGAGGAGAATCATATTGGTGGAATCATTACTTTTATAATTAAATCACAAGATGATTTATGCGAGATCATTTCGCTGGATAGCCTTTACGAAGGTCGTGGCACAGGCAGTCAGCTGTTGGCTCAAGTAGAACAGACTGCTGCTCTAAAAGGATGCCAAGAAGTAAGGCTGGTTACTACCAACGATAATCTTGAAGCGCTCCGCTTTTACCAGAAAAGAGGGTACAGGCTGACAGCCTTGTATCCGGATGCTGTCCGTTGTGCCAGATTGCGCAAACCGTCTATTCCACTACTGTCAGATAACGGAATTCAGATCCGGGATGAGTTGTTATTGAGCAAGCTGCTGCTAGATTAACGTTTTATTCAATTCCTAGTTGCTTAGATATTCCTATCCTGTACAGATAGATTGAAAAATGAGCTACAATTCATTACAATTTAACAGTAGCGCAGGATGAGCAGCTGTCAAAGTCATCCGTCGCCTAAAAGAGAAGCAGAGAAAGTAAATATCGTATAGACCATGGACCAAAGTGGTTTGTGTGAATAGCGGATATAACTATTGTATTTCTCTGGAATATACAAACCTATGAATACAACGATGAAGGGAGGAGACAATATGGAAAAGATGAATGCCTGGGTATTTGTTATTGCTACATATGTAGTAGCGGTAGGTGTATTTTTTGGTACATGGAAAATTAGTGATCTGGTGTTTTTCCAGTAAACCGGTGAGGGATATCTTATCTGTATGATATCAATTATCTTTAAAATCTAAATTATCTTTAAAATCTAAATTATGGGTATGTTCTGAATCATTAATATGATTTGAATTATTGGTATGATCTAAATTATAGATAGGATATCAAGCGTAACTCGATTCTACCAACCGTAACTTGGGCTACCATTTTTCCTGTACATACTCTGTTATATACAGACAACAGGACTGCAAAAAGGGCTATCCATTATCTATGGACAGCCCTTTTCATTTTATTAAGAGATGATGCATTTCGCTGATGCTATGTCTAGTAGGATACGTATAGTAGAGATTAATGTACATCACATACAACTAAAGAAAGAAACAAAGTAAGATAATATTAAAATGAAAATATTTTGGCTCTGAAAATTCACTACATCATTATCAATTTCCATAGTATACTTTGCCCAGCATTTCAGCATTTCAGCATTTCAGCATTTCAGCATTTCAGCATTTCAGCATTTCAGCATTTCAGCATTTCAGCATTTCAGCATTTCAGCATTTCAGCATTTCAGCATTTCAGCATTTCGTTATTTTTATTTGTATAAGGACAATAAGCAGTCAGGTCCATTCTTTCCGATAAGCGAGAGGGGTACAGTCCACTCTTGCTTTGAATAAATTAATAAAATGCGAAACATTATAAATACCGACTGCGCTAGCTATCTGCTGAATACTTTTATCCGAGTAACGCAGCATACCTTTGGCTGCATTGATTCGAATATTGATCAAGTACTCAATCGGTGGCAGTCCTATATACTGCTTGAAATCTCTACTGAGTTGAAACTTGTTGGTGTTATATTTTTGGGCGAGATCATCGAGTGTGATTGGATCGGTGTAATGCTTCTCCAGAAATTGCTGCAAGTCCAGAATGGAAGCAGGAATAGTGTTGCTCTTCTCGCCGGTATGAATAGAAGCCAGTACAACCTCGGTAAGCAGCTGGACAATAAGCTGCGAACTTATCAGTTCGGTTTTATTATTTCGGGGAATCTGAATCTGTAACAGCTGGCGGATTAACTCGGGAATTCGTGAGGATTCAGCCGAATGACAGACAGGGAACTGCCTTTGATGAAACTGTTCGTAATATCCATCTAGTGTGGCACCCTGTACATGGACCCAGAGAAACTCCCAATCTTCCTCCTGAATAGCCTCATAGCGCTGATAATCCATACAATCAATAAAAAACAGATCGCCCTGGCTAAGCATATATTGCTGACCCTGATAATGCAATCTGCCGCGTCCGGAAAGTGTATGCAGAATTAAATAAGAGTGCAGATGATCCCGCTCCGTGAAGTAGGGAAAAGTGGCTTTGAAGCGACCAATCTCCTGTACAAAAAAGTAGGTCGCTTGTGCAGTTGAAGACGGAGTAAGAATCAGACGGGTAGAATCGTCTGCCTCTATATATGAAGCTTTTTCCTGTTCGCTCATCATCAAATCGTCCTCCTGCATAGATCACATGTATAGAGAAGTAAAACTTGACTATCAATAGCAAGGGTTGAATCCCATTTAAATTGTAAGCGTTATCTTCGAAATTGGCAATTACTTCATGAGTAAAGGTGTAGGTATTTTTACATGGTAGGTATGGGCTGCCAGCAATTACTACCTTTTATATAGAGTGAATAAAGAAGTATGTAAACGATATGGCTGTTTTCTAGAAATATATCACCAAAAAATAGAAACGATTCGACATAAAAGGAAGTTAAACTTTTTAAAGGGAAGGGAAGGGAAGGGAAGGGAAGGGAAGGGAAGGGAAACCCAGCCAAGATCCAGAGCAAGAGTGAAAAAGAACAAGAGATAATCGAAAGCCATTCAACCAGGAAAATAGGTGAAACAATCATAAATACTCAAACAGCAACTACGGAAAATAACCGAACCAATTGAAAAGAAACACCAAAGATAAAGTAAAAAGGCCACCCGCAGGTGGCCTTTTTAACCCAGATGGCGCTATTTAACTTTGACCGCATCCCGCGCCGCCGGAATTCTGATAATTAAACCAGAACCTCGGTTTGGGTAAAGGACGCGTTCAACATGTGACTATTGATGTTGACGCACCTCCTTTCTGTATGAACTTATTGTAGCATAGGTTTACATAAACTTCTAGTACTTTTTGCAAAAAAAGATAAAAATAAACTATGCTGAAGAGAGACTGACATAGGAATATTGCGAAATTCACAATTATTTATTAAACCGCTGAATTAATAGGTGAAATTTTGCCGAATTCCTGTATAATGCCTAATAAACACAGTCAAATTATACGGAATCTGCGACTTTGTAGAAATAAAGCAGATGACAACTTCGTGTCTTCATTATAAAGTGTATTTACTGGCAATTACAAATGTCTCATAGCCAAAAGTTTAAACGCATTAACTTGATAATTACCATTACTCTGGTAAGATAGATTTTGCATGAATGGCCTAGCATACATGCGTATGATAGAGGAATACATTATGAAATTAGAAATTGAGTTGATTCCCGAATCAACGATGACGATAAATCTGCGTCAGCAGATGAGTTCCTATCGCTGGCGCCAGCTATCCAGGCAGATCCAGCAGCAGGATCAATATACCTGTCAGATCTGTAGACGCACTAAGGGACTGGAGATCGACAAGCTTCATTGTCATGAAGTATGGGATTTTGATAAAGAGAATGGCATCCAGCGGCTGATCGGTTTGCAATCACTATGCTTTCAATGTCATATGATAAAGCATATCGGTTTTGCGGAGATGAACGGCTGGATCGAGAAATACCAATTGGTAGAACATTTTTGCCGGGTGAACCGTGTGACAGCTGCCGATTATGCTGTTCATTTTCATGAAGCGGTACAGTTATGGATTGCTCGCAACCGGATCGACTGGATCGTCGAACTGGGTGAGTATGCGGATTATGAGAATTGTACCCGGGAATCAGAATAAATCGGATAATGTGAGTCTGGCTATTATGATTACATAATCTTCCTGCCTATGACTTGTCGGTACATGCATTATTAGAAAAAAACGAAGATATAGCAAAGGTACACATGTAATCTAAAGCATCGGACATGTATACCATCTTTATTATAAATTGTACTTATACTAATCAAAACGCTGATGATTACGCGGGCCTGTCATTGATAAATTTCCAGAACCTTTACAAAACTGGATAGGGTGACCGGAAGCCGGATATTCGTAGTGAAATCAAAGCTGATTGCGAATTGCATAACATGGAATTTTAGTTAAATTCACGCTTTGATTAAAACGATATTTTGTAGTACATTAGCTGTTGAAGAAAGAGGAGGTTTCTAATGTACTCAAGCAAACAGAGTGACGCTCTACACATCATGACCTACACCCTGAACAGTGGTATCAAGGGCACTGTGCCTTTATCCAACCAGCAAATTGAAGAATGGCTTGAAAGTTACAGAACCAATACCCGTTTCGTCACCAGTATCGGCAAGGAATTTTTCGGTTTGAATCCGGAACTGGTCGCTGATTTCAAAGTGCAGAATCAATTTTCCGATTATCAGCGTGTGCTGGTACCGAATCAGCCGGAAGAGGCTGTGGACCATCTAAGCTCCGCGTATAAACAAAATGAGATTCTGATTAAAGTGGACTGCAAATGCGGAACCGCTTATACAACGGATTCACCATTTATGCGTACCAAATGGTATTGCACCAAGTGCAAGGAAATTGTTTTCCTGGATCCGAAAAAAGGCAAGGTCGAGACTTCTCGTGGAGAAGCTTTTTATATGACCAACAAATACTTTGTTGAGCGTGGCCCAATCGAATAACATACACAGCCTGTGAACCGCCTTATTCTTCGTACATACGAAGAGGCAGCCGGAAGCAGGCTGTTTGTGTATGGTGGACAGTTTGAGAAAATAGGCATAGTCAAAGATCCTGTTATGCACAAACAGGAGGTAGTTATATCCATTTTCTGCAGTTGTTTAGATTAAATAATCAAGAGAAATAATAGCAATGAGCATGAGTATGAGTATGGAAGCAGCAAGTCATAAATTAGCGTAAAATGAGACTCAATCTATACACAGAGCAGGATTTAGCGGGTCATACATGAACTACCGCTTGCGGTATGTTATAATACGGGACATGTGTCCGGATAGAGGTTCGGACTCAAGTTACCGAAAGGAGGATGCGATATGCGTTCATCAATGCCGTCATACCGCTCTCGTTCGCTGCCGGTAGTTCGTTTGACGATCTGGATTGTACTTACCCTGTTATGGATGGGGCTGATTTTTAACGTATCCAATCAACCGTATCAGCAGCAGGATATCAAACCGCTACTGTCGGACTGGATCGCGGAACCGTCGCTTGCTGCATTTACGCCATCGATTGAATTTACATATGGAGGATACACAGTCAGCGGTCAACATCCTTATGATTTCTGGGAATTTTTTATTCGCAAAGCAGGTCATGTGAGTGAGTTTGCACTGCTGACTTTTTTGTTGATTCGTGTATTTTCATTGCTGACCGATGCTCGTTATGCACCTTTGTTATGGGCAGGGCTGGTAGCCTATGCGTACGCAATGACAGATGAATGGCATCAAACATGGATAGCCGGCCGTACTGGTCATTTCTCGGATACACTGATTGATGCTATTGGAATTGTATTGATGGTCGTCATCTATATGCTGATTCGTCGCCGCAGGTCTCGCAAAACAGGTCTTCATTTTGGCTGAGACAGTCTGTCGTGATTGACCACTGCCGAATTATAACAAAATAGCGTAAAGAAAGGACAGGTGTAAAAAGCCTGTTCTTTTTTTGATCACCGGCTCTGTACATCCTGATATGAAAGCTTTATCTTAATTGCGATAGGGTTATTTACAGGTCAGCAGGGAAAGGGTGGGAACTAATGGATTATAATTCGAAGGGTACCATGCAGAAGCAGCAGTGGTGGCATATAAAAAATGTGAGAAAACGTCTACACTATACCGCCGGGAAGCCAGAGTATGAAAAGTGGTGGCAGGATATCCGGGAATATGCAGGACTGGCCGTATCAGAACCTTTTCCTGTTTTGACATTTGAAGCTTTTCGAGAGTTTGGTGATACAGGTGGACGTGAGCGATATGAGCGTATTTATTTTGACAGGAGGGGCCGGATTGGTGCACTGGCGATGATGGTACTGCTCGCTTCCTATGGTGAACAGAACGAGCAAGCGATACATCTGTTGGAGCCAGGTGAAGACAGCTTGTCCAATAATCATACCCGGCAGCCTAAAGAGGCGTTTGATTCGTTTGCAAATAAACAGAGTATAGAGGAAACTCTATCTGCTGCTGTCTATATACATACACTGGAAGAAGCACTCTGGGATCTGTGTGGAGAATATACATGGTGTCTGAATGCGCATTTGCCTGCAGACAGTCTTTATCCGGTATGGGAGGAAATCGATCTGTTCGCTGCAGAGACAGCCGGTATGCTGGCTGAGCTGATTGTACTGCTGGATGGCATAGTGGATGATCGTATTATCCGGCGTATGCGTGATGAAGTACAGCGCCGGGTACTGCTGCCTGCGGGCGATTTATCCCGTACCTTTGGCTGGGAGACAGCCGAGCATAACTGGTCGGCTGTCTGTGGAGCAGGCTGCGGCATAGCGGCCTTACTACTGCTGGAAGATACAGTACAGCAGACCATAATCATAGAGCGGATGACCAAGGCGGCAGCCCAATTTCTGAATGGATACGGGGAAGATGGAGGCTGTGCCGAAGGACTGGGCTACTGGGTATACGGGTTTGGCTACTATACGTATTTTATGGATATGCTGTCAGCAGCAGACTTCTCTAATAAACTGGAAATAGATCATCATAAACTGGATCGTCACAAAAGCGATTATCGCAAAATAAAGGCTATAGCTGCTTTTCCTGAATACATGCATCTGTCAAACGGAAGATTTGTGAATTTCTCGGATAGCGGAGAAGAGGAGATTCTGCCACCGGGGCTGTTATCACGACTGACGGAAATAACCGGCCGGTTCTATTCCCTGCCGTTTGTTATGCCTGCTCTCCGGGAAGATCCCTGTCGGCGCTGGGCACATTTATTGCGGAATATATTATGGGCGGAGCCACACTGTTTTGGAATATCCGGAGCTGCGGTTGCAGATAGGAGTGCAGAGTCTGCTACTGTAGCGTATAAAGTTCAATCCGCGACTCAGACCGAGACTGCAGATCAACAGCCAACCGGGGAAAAGACAGAGCCAGAACCAGAGCAGAAACATACACATAGAGCGTTATTCAATCATTACTGGCCGGATTTGTGCTGGGTGGTTAGCCGTGCAGAATTGAATGTTCAGATAGCATACAACCTGGCGAGCTGCGAAGCAGTCAATGCGGAAGATGAGGTAGCGGTAACGAATACAACTGCTTATGTACCCCGATCGACATCTGATAAAAATGTTGAGTATGGCGTCCAGTCTTCTCTGCCTAATACCAAATTCATTGCAGCTTTGTCTGCCAAGGGTGGACATAATGACGAGCCGCATAATCATAATGATCTGGGCAGCTTTATTATACATGCAGGCGGCGAAAATATTTTTTGTGATCCTGGAGCAGGGCTGTATACCCAGTCTTATTTTGCCCCGGGTCGGGAACAGATTCTGAATATATCTTCTGCCGGACATTCTATTCCGCAGATTAATGGCTATGAGCAGTATTCAGGCCGCGCAGCTGCAGCGATAGTAGAAGTTCTCCAGATGGATGAGGCTGAGATGAAGTTGGGACTGGATCTTACAGCTGCTTATCCGGCAGAAGCAGGTCTGAAGAAAATGAGACGGAATTTCCATTGGAAAATAAATGAGGATCGACAGGAAATTAATTTACAGCTGCAGGATGATTTCCAGTTTGTCCAGCCATTCTCAGCGCCCTCCGGGCATAAGATATTGGGAGGCGGAGAATTGGAATACAATGACCGAAATTACCAAAATCGGTCGGAGCAGATAAGTATGGCTGACCAAACTATACATCGGACAGCTATCAATCAGGTTATCGAGCGCTTTATGAGTCATACTGCACCCGTTGTTTATACTGAGGAATTGATCTGGACAGGCAGCCGGGCAGAGATCAGAATGCAGATTCCGCGGGAGCAATATAACGTCGAGGTAGAAACTATCGCGCATCATGATCACGAGGGGCATCCTGTTCTGTTGTATCGTACTTCGCTAAAGGTGAGAAAGGAATGGATGCTGAATCTGCCGATGCAGGAGCTGCATTGCGGTCTGGCATTTAGTATTCGTCCGCTTGTATAAGCAGGTATTATAGAGTGGGTCTGCTATCAAAACTATCATCCTAGAAGAATGAATATATGAGATTATTTATTATTTGGCACAGCGTGATCTTCATGTACCTGTTATGTATAGAAATTAATCGTAATAGAAACGCTGGTGAAGCTGCACGGTGGACAGGAATGGTTTATTCTATGAGCAGCAGGATGTGGTAGAGAATGCATATTCGGCGTTGTTTCCTAAAACTGATTCGCCAGCCGTATTGACGACGGTCTGTCAAAATGAACTATAATAGAACAGAAGCAAGAAGGTTATCAACGACGAGCCGGGCACATTGTGCCTGGTTTATCGCGTTTATGGATAGAAATTGGTTGATAGATAGAAATTACCAACAGTCTTGCACAATAAAGGGCTGCGTATCGATAGAAAGGAGCCAGGCCTGATGAACAAAGAAGAACACCAGGAGTGGATACAGAAGACAGAAACTCTGCTTCGGCAGGAGAGATTAAATCCGGAAGACGCTGAGGCTGTGCAAAAGCTGCTTGATATCGTAAGCGAATTGACTGCCGAGAACAAGCGCCTGCGTACAGCACTCGTCAAAGCAAATTCCAACAAACCCCGGATGTCCAGCCGTCTCAAGGATGCACTGTACGAATAAAGGCGGTATGTCTGCTGGCTGCTCCATCAGCTGACCGGCAGACATAGAGAACCGTATCAAGTTATGTTAGAATAAATCTGCATTTCCGTTATAATCGGATAGGCGTTAATATGTGACAGGGATCGAGTCGAGAGGAGAATAGATGAGATGAGCGGTTATCAGACACCTTCAACTCCCACAGAAAACACCGCAGCAGCCAGTCGGAGCGGCTATACTAGCCCCAAGGCAGCAGCTTATCTGGCAAATAAACGTACACAGGGTCTATCGCTGGAACGCATTGTGTTTCTCGGTAGAACTTTTGAAGAGTATATGTCCATTTTTGGACTGGCACAGAATGACCTGCAGGGACAAAAGATTCTGGATTGTCCGGCAGGAGCCTGTTCCTTTGCAGCTGAAGCTTCACTGCTTGGAGCAGAAGTGACTGCTGTAGATATGGCTTACCATTTTGATAATGAAGAACTATATAACAAAGGGCAGCAGGATATCCGGCATATGATTCAGTCGATGACGGAAGCCCGTGATCAGTATGACTGGTCTACACTGGGAAGTATCACGCAGCTGGAAAACCTGCGTACCGAAGCGCTGGAGCAAAGTTCCCTGGACCGCAGAGTTCATCCGAATCGTTACATACCGGCTGTATTGCCGGATCTGCCATTTGGTAATAAGACCTTCGATCTGACGGTATCTGCACACTTTTTGTTTCTGTATGCGGATCGTCTGGATGAAGAATTCCATATCCGCTGTCTGCAGGAGCTGATGCGGGTAACCCGTACCGAAATTCGCATTTTCCCGCTGGTCAATCTGAAAAGTGAACGGGTGGCCTTTGTAGAAAAAGCTGTGGCGGCGGCAGGTCAGGGCAGCTGGGAGATACAGGAGATTCCTACCGATTACACGTTCCAAAAGGGTGCTGACACGCTGCTTGTACTGAAGCGTGTATAATAAAGAACAGCTGTTGAGACAATTCAGGAAAAGAGAGTGAATATTCATTATGACGATTAATTGTGATATTGCGATACTGGGCGGCGGAACCGGAGGATATGTAGCTGCCATCCGTGCAGCACAGCTGGGCAAAGATGTAGTCATTATCGAGCAGGATAAATTGGGCGGTACCTGCCTGCATCGAGGCTGTATCCCCAGCAAAAGTCTACTGCGCAGCGCTGAAGTATATGCACTGATGCAGGACAGCGAGCAATACGGTGTAGCAGCAGAACAAGTCTCGCTGCAATTTGACCGTGTACAGTCCCGCAAACAGGGAATCGTGGATCAGTTGCACAAGGGTGTACAGTATCTGATGCGCAAAAATAAAATTCGTGTGGTACAGGGACAGGGACGCGTCATTGGCCCTTCGATCTTTTCTCCGCAGAGCGGTGCGGTAGCCGTAGAGCTGGAAGATGGCGAAATGGAAACCGTGGTATCGAAAAATCTTATTATTGCTACAGGCTCGCGTCCTCGTTCATTACCGGGTCTGGAAGCGGACGGACAGCTTATCCTGAACAGCGATCACGCTTTGCAAATGGATCAGCTGCCAGCCTCCATGCTGATTGTTGGCGGCGGAGTCATCGGTATGGAATGGGCATCGATGCTGAACGATTTTGGGGTGCAGGTTACAGTGGTTGAAGCAGCGCCGCAGATTCTGCCGCTGGAAGACGAAGAAGTGTCACGCGAATTGCGCAAACTGATGGAAAAGCGCGGGATTACTATTTATACAGGTGCTGCGCTGCAGCTTGATTCGTACCAGCCAGGTGAACAGGAATTCACGATTCAGATGGTACATCAGGAAAAGACTGTGGCTATAACAGCTTCCCGGATGCTGTTGTCGGTTGGACGCCAGGCCAATGTAGAGACGATTGGTCTTGCCAATACGGATATTCGTGTCGAGAGCGGATTTATCAAAGTAAATGAAAATATGCAAACCAGCGAATCGCATATTTATGCAATCGGTGACGTAATCGGCGGTCTGCAGCTGGCTCATGCAGCCAGTCATGAAGGGATTACCGCGGTCAATCATATTTGTGGACAGGAGACGCATTATGATCCTGATCAGGTATCCCGCTGCGTATATACACGTCCCGAAGTGGCAAGTGTGGGTATCACCGAGAAAGAAGCAGCTGCCCGCGGCGTCGATGTCAAAGTCGGCAAGTTCCCTTTCCAGGCGATCGGTAAAGCGCTGGTATACGGGGAAAGCGATGGATTCGTCAAAGTAGTAGCTGATCGCAACACCAATGATCTGCTTGGCGTACAGATTATCGGACCACAGGCGACCGATCTGATCAGTGAAGCGGCGCTGGCGCAATTCCTCAATGCCACACCATGGGAAATCGGACAAACCGTTCATGCGCATCCCACTCTCGCCGAGATTATGGGTGAAGCGATGCTGGCTGTAGATGGCAAAGCCATCGGCATGTAAAAGTGAATAATCATGAAGAGATGGACTCCCAATCGTCAGACTGGAGAAATCCATCTTTTCTTTTTGCGGCAGATGTGATTATAATAGGGTTAGGCTCAAGTCTTAGTACCAGGTTTTAAGACAAGCAGATACAAGCAGTGGATCGTTCCTGATCCCTGTTTGTCATGCACTGCGCAGAAGGCGCCGAAGGAAGCAGGCGGACAGACATTTCGCTGTGAATTTGCGCAATGACTGTGCAGACGTGTAACCTTTATAGTATAGGTTGTACAATATTGTCATGCTGGTAAACAGTCAAGAGGGAGAACCTTGTTCTCTCCGTCATTTATGAAGGAGGTACCTGTAATGAAAGCAGAAGGTACTATTGACCAACAAACACGGCACGGGAAGCTCGGTTTGTCCGATGCCCAGGCTATTGAAATTTATCGATATATGATGATGGCGCGCAAGTTTGATGAGCGTTCTCTGCTCCTGCAGCGCGCAGGTAAAATTAATTTTCACGTTTCCGGAGTAGGTCAGGAAGCGGCGCAGGTCGGTGCAGCTTTTGCACTGGATCGGGAAAAGGATTACTTCCTGCCGTATTACCGTGACTATGGATTCGTGCTGTCTGTCGGTATGACTGCGCGTGACCTGATGCTGTCGGCATTTGCCAAAGCAGAAGATCCGAACAGTGGCGGTCGTCAGATGCCCGGTCACTTTGGCAGCAAGCGTCTGCGCATCGTAACAGGCTCCAGCCCAGTTACAACCCAGGTGCCTCATGCAGTCGGCGTAGCGCTGGCTGCGAAGATGAAAGGCGAGGAACTGGTATCATTCGTTACTTTTGGTGAAGGTTCCAGCAACCAGGGAGATTTCCATGAAGGCTGTAACTTTGCCGGCGTACATAAACTGCCGGTGATTATTATGTGTGAAAATAACCAATACGCGATCTCTGTACCGATTCACAAGCAACTTAGCGGCAAGATCAGCGATCGTGCACTCGGTTATGGCTTCCCGGGGATCCGGGTGGATGGCAATGATGTGCTGGAAGTCTATGCAGCGGTCAAAGAAGCACGCGAACGTGCGATTAGAGGAGAAGGTCCGACACTGATCGAAGCAATGGTCTACCGTCTGTCTCCGCATTCCACTTCGGATAATGATCTGGCTTACCGGACCAAGGAAGAAGTCGATGCCAACTGGGAAAAAGATGGCGTTCCAAAATACAAGCAGTACCTGATCGACTCCGGCATCTGGACCGAAGAACAGGATCAGCAGCTGCAAAAAGAATGCACCGAGATTATGAAAGAAGCGACGGAATATGCGGACACAGCTCCTTATCCGAGCGCGGATGACCTGCTGAAGCATGTATTTGCAGGGGACGGGGAGGATGTTCAGTAATGGCAATGATGGAATATATCGATGCGATTCGTCTGGCGATGAAAGAAGAAATGGCGCTGGATGAAAATGTATTTGTACTTGGTGAAGATGTAGGCGTCAAAGGCGGCGTGTTTACAACAACCAAAGGACTGCAGGAAGTGTATGGAGAAGAACGTGTCATGGATACACCGCTGTCCGAATCTGCGATTGCAGGGGTAGCGATCGGTGCAGCCATGTATGGCATGAAGCCGATCGCCGAGATGCAATATTCGGACTTTATGCTGCCGGCAACCAACCAGATCATCAGCGAAGCGGCCAAAATCCGCTACCGCTCCAATAATGACTGGACTTGTCCGATCGTGGTACGTGCGCCTATTGGCGGCGGTATCTTCGGTGGACTGTACCATTCCCAGTGTATGGAATCTGTGTTCTTCGGAACAGCGGGACTGAAAATTGTAGCGCCGTATTCGGCTTATGATGCCAAGGGACTGCTCAAGGCAGCTGTCCGCGATCCGGACCCTGTGCTCTTTTTTGAAAATAAAAAATGCTATAAACTGATCAAGGGCGATGTACCGGAAGACGACTATACCGTACCTATTGGTGAAGCCAATCTGCTGCGTGAAGGCGATGATATCACCGTAATCAGTTACAGTCTGCCACTGCATTTCATTATGCAGGCAGCCGAGGAGTTGGAGCAGGAAGGCATTACCAGTCATGTACTGGATTTGCGTACGATTCAGCCGCTGGACCGTCAGGGCATTATTGATGCTGCACGTCGTACTGGCAAAGTACTGATCGTACATGAAGACAATCTGACCGGTGGTGTCGGCGGCGAAGTGGCCGCTATTATAGCGGAAGAGTGCCTGTTCGATCTGGATGCACCAATTCGTCGCCTGGCTGGCCCGGATTCACCGGCTATGCCAATCAACCCGCCGCAGGAAAAAGCGTATATGCTCAACAAAGATAAAGTTAAAGCGGCCATGCGCGATCTGGCTCTTTTCTAGAATACAGTCAATTCCGATCTATCAAAACAGCTGCCGTCATTACCGGTCATACCGGAACACGGCAGCTTTTAGGAGTGAATATCATGTCCCAAAAAGGAAATCCGACCGATGTCGTGATGCCGCAGCTCGCAGAGTCTCTGGTATCCGCTACAATCGCCAAATGGCTCAAGCAGCCAGGTGAGACGGTTGAGCAATATGAACCGATCTGCGAAGTCATTACCGATAAAGTAAATGCCGAAATTCCTTCGGTACTGGAAGGTGTAATGGGTGAATTGCTCGCTGCCGAAGGACAGGAAGTAGCAGTCGGCGAAGTAATCTGCCAGATTTATACCGGAGCCGGTTCTGCAGAAAGTGCTTCATCTGCTCCTGCTGCCTCTGCTCCATCAAATGCGCCTGCCCAGACACAGCCAGCTGTATCGGCTCCTGTGCAGTCAACTGCTGCTCCGCAGCGTCAATCTGAGCCAGCTGCAGCTGCCGGTACAGCAGGCGCCATGTCCGGTCGTTATTCGCCAGCTGTACAATCGCTGGCTTCCGAGCATGGACTCAATCTGTCCCTGATTCAGGGTACGGGCGCAGGCGGGCGCATTACCCGCCGCGATGTACTCAAAGCGCTGGAGAATGGTACAGCTCAAGCGCAAGCACCGGCTGCCCAGCAGTCTACCGCACCGTCAGCTCCAGCCGCTCCACCTGCAAGTGCAGCTGTTACTACAGACTATGCGGTTCGTAACTCCGGAATGCATCTGAGTGAGACACCGGCGATTCCCAAAATCGAACTGGAACAGGCCGAAACTGCACCGGCACGTGGTGAACATCTGATTGATGTAACGCCGTTGCGCAACGCCATTGCACGTAATATGCGCCAGAGTGTGTCCGAGATTCCTCATGCATGGACGATGATCGAAGTGGATGTGACCAATCTGGTCATGCTGCGCAACAAGCTCAAAGAAGAGTTCAAGCGCAGTGAAGGCATCACGCTAACCTATCTGCCTTTCCTGATCAAAGCAGTTGTAAATGCGATCAAGGATTATCCGATTATGAACTCGGTCTGGGCAGTAGACAAGATTATCGTGAAGCGCGATATTAATGTCTCGCTGGCTGTTGGTACCGAAGATTCGGTTATGACGCCGGTGATCCAGCGTGCCGATCAGAAAAATATCGCCGGTCTGGCTCATGAGATTGAAGATCTAGCACGTCGTACCCGTGAAGGCAAGCTCAAGCTGGATGATATGCAGGGTGGTACATTTACCGTCAATAATACAGGTTCCTTTGGTTCGGTCCTGTCTTATCCGATTATCAACTATCCTCAGGCAGCGATTCTGACTTTTGAATCGATTGTAAAACGTCCGGTCGTGATCAATGATATGATCGGTGTCCGGTCGATGGTGAATCTGTGTCTGTCGCTGGATCATCGTATTCTGGATGGCGTTATCTGTGGACGATTCCTTCAACGTGTAAAAGACAATCTGGAAAGCTATAATCTGGAGACCAAGTTGTATTAAGCTCCCGTTTGCGTTACATTGAAATAAAGCAGGCAGCGGGTTGCTGCCTGCCCTTTTGAATGAAATGAACTAATGAATAGGCATAACAGGTATGTAAAGGTTGACAAACGTAACGGTTTTGTCGACCTTTTGCTTATCATCCGGGCAAAATCGGAATAGGTCTGAATCATCAGGGAAGGATGTGCTTTGTTGATGGGGAAATCAATTGAAGTATCCTATACACCGCTCATGGAATATGCGGCAGCATGGGACAAACAAAAGGAAATTGTACGCGGTATTGACGATGGAGAACAGGGGGAGCAGCTGCTGCTGCTTCAGCATCCGCCTACGTATACAATCGGTTCACAGCGTCATCCCGAGCATCTGCTCTGGAGTGAAGAGGAGCTGAAAGAGCGTGGTATAGCACTGTTCCAGATTGACCGCGGAGGAGATATTACATATCACGGACCGGGTCAGCTGGTCGGGTATCCGATCCTGCTGCTGGATGCAGCCAAAGGCATAGATCCACACCGGTATCTGCGCACACTGGAGCAGGTTATTATTGATTATTTGGCAGATCAGGGAATCGTGGCCGGACGCAAAGAAGAATACACGGGTGTATGGATAGGTGATCTCAAGATTGCCGCGATTGGCATCAAGTTCAACAAATGCCGCAGCCGCAAAGGATTTATTACGAGTCACGGCTTTGCTTTTAATATTGCTTCGGGTATTCAACAGGCGGGGTTCACAGGGATTATTCCATGCGGAATCGAGCAGTATGGAGTCACTTCACTGGAGGATATTACCGGCCGCTCGTATACAGTGGAGCAGGTGGCACAGGATATTGTGCCTCATTTTATGCGTCATTTTGAGTATGAGCAGCCGGATCATGAAGTGATCTTACAGCAGAGGCTGAATGATTGAGAACAGCACCGATCCGATAATAGCGATCAGCATCACATAAATAAAAATACGAAACCATTTTTTCTGTTGCATTTCTCATGACTCCTTTGTCTGTCCCTCGGCAGACGGACAGGTATCGGTAAAATAAATAATCTTTTTTATCATACCGACTGCACGTGCGTTTTGCAAAGCTTTCAGGCAGATAATCGCAAGGACAGCATGAAATTAATGTGACAAACATCCAAAGGAGCGAATCATTGTGGTATCCGAAAGTAGATTAATCGAAGAATTCATGGAGCTTGTACAAATTGATAGTGAAACCAAGCAGGAGCGTATTATCGCCGATCGTCTGACCGAAAAGCTGCTGACACTTGGCTTTACAGTGATCGAAGACGAATCGTCCCTGCGTACCGGACACGGAGCAGGCAATCTGATTGCTACGTTGCCGGCGAATACGGATGCACCGATTCCGAAGATTTTCTTTACTTCCCATATGGATACGGTCAAGCCGGGTAACGGCATCAAGCCGGTGATGGACAGTGAAGGCTGGATCACCAGTGAAGGCGAGACGATTCTGGGAGCGGATGACAAGGCAGGTGTCGCCGCATTGTTCGAGATGATTCGCGTCGTAAAAGAACAGAATATTCCGCACGGACAGATTCAACTGGTTATTACAGCTGGTGAAGAATCAGGTCTGATGGGTGCACGTGCGATGGACCCTGGCCTGCTGGATGCAGACTTTGGTTATGCGCTGGATTCTAATGGAGCAGTAGGCACTATTGCAGTAGCTGCACCAACACAGGCACGTGTAGTTATGGAAATCTACGGCAAGTCTGCTCATGCCGGAGTGAACCCGGAAGATGGCATCAGCGCGATTCAGGTAGCAGGCAAAGCGATCTCGCGCATGAAGCTGGGACGCATCGATCATGAGACTACCGCGAATATCGGCAAATTTGAAGGCGGCGGCGCAACGAATGTGGTCTGCGATTATGCTCGTCTGGAAGCGGAAGCACGTAGCCTGGTGCACGAAAAAGTAGAAGTGCAGCTGGCAGCCATGAAGGAATCGCTGGAAAATACATGTGCCGAATTTGGCGCGACTGCCAAATTCCAAAGTGTCATTGTATATCCGGGCTTCAAATTCACGGAGGAAGATGCCGTAGTGCAACTGGCACAGCGTGCTGCAGCCAATCTGGGATTGCCCAATGATATTTTCCATACCGGTGGTGGCAGCGATGCGAATATTTTCAATGGCATGGGTGTGCCTACAGCCAATCTGGCAGTCGGCTACGAAGAGATTCATACAACCAATGAGCGCATTCATCGCAATGAGCTGATCAATGCAGCCCGTCTGGTGATTGAGATTGTGCGGGAGACAGCGCGTCAGTAATTTGTGGACGATACGTATTCATTTAGATAAATAACATCTCATTCTGTCTAAAAAAGTGCAAAAATGTGTAAAGAGTAAGAGTTGAATCTTTATTAAGCCTTATCTTGGCTGCAACCATCACATCGAAACGGATAGTCGGTACAGGTAGAATTGGTACCGGCAGAACGTTTACTTTCACAAATGCAATGGAGGGAACAGAATGGCTGAACATACAAATAAACAACTGGATGAAATCACACTGTCCACGGAGTCCATCTACAAAGGCAAAATTATTTCCGTACAGGTGGATACCGTAAAGCTGCCCAACGGAGACGAGAGCAAGCGTGAAGTGGTACGCCACTCCGGAGCAGTCGCTGTACTGGCGATTCATAATGATCGCATGATCGTGGTCGAACAGTTCCGTCAGCCGCTGGGACGCACACAGGTAGAGATACCTGCCGGCAAGCTCGATCCGGGCGAAAAGCCGGAAGATGCGATTAACCGTGAATTGAAGGAAGAGACCGGTTATACCGCGAAAAGCATGAAGCTGCTGTTCTCCTTTTATACTTCGCCGGGTTTTGCGGATGAGATTATTCATCTCTATCTGGCTGATGAACTGACTGCAGGAGATGCCGAGCTGGATGAAGATGAATTCCTGGAAGTAACCGAAATTACGCTGGAAGAAGCATTTGCCCAGATCCGCGAAGGACGCATGAGCGATGCCAAAACTATTATGGCTGTGCAGGCATGGCAGCTGCTGAAGCTGGGAGCCCAGCCGGGACAATGAGTTCGTTGCAGCGCGTGTATGCCGATCTCCATATCCATATCGGGCGAAGTGAGGATGGGCAGCCGGTCAAGATCAGCGGTAGCCGCAACCTGACTTTTGCCAATATAGCCAAAGAATCTTCCCAGCGTAAAGGAATTGGATTGGTCGGTATTATAGATTGTCATTCACCGGGTGTACAACAGGATATCCGCAATTATATGGCTTCCGGCGAGATGGTAGAATCTTCGGGTGGAGGAATTGTATACGGAGATACAACGATTCTGCTTGGATCGGAGATTGAGATCCGTGAGCCTGGATATCAGGAAGCGCATGTACTTGTCTATTTCCGCGATTTGGAGCGGATGACCGACTTTAGCCGGTGGATGGGCGGTCATATGAAAAATCTGCAGCTTAGTTCCCAGCGTCTCTATGTCTCGTACCGGGAGCTGCAGCATCAGGTGAAGCAGCGGGATGGGTTGTTTATCGCGGCGCATATGTTCACGCCGCATAAAGGCATCTATGGCAGTGTGACGCCAAGAATGAGCGATGTGCTGGATATGGACAGTATTGACGGCGGAGAGCTGGGCTTGAGCGCCGATACGACAATGGCCGGTTATCTCAGTGAGCTGGATCGTTATCCGCTGCTGACCAATTCGGATGCTCATTCGCTCGGCAAAATTGGTCGTGAATATAATGTGTTCCGGATGCAGGAAGCTAACTTTGACGAATTCCGTAATGTGCTGCAGGGACGAGAAGGACGAGGAATTGAAGCCAATTACGGTCTGGACCCGAGACTGGGCAAGTATCATCGTACCTACTGTACCAACTGCGAACATATTATTCATGAGGCAGAGCCGGCACTGGAGCGCTGTCCCTACTGCGGCAGCACCCGTCTGACGATTGGCGTACTGGATCGGATTCTGGGAATTGCCGACCGGACAGAACCTCAGCCGCCATTGGATCGGCCGCCGTACCGTTATCAGGTCCCGCTGGCTTTTATTCCCGGTCTGGGTCCTGCCAAAATGAACAGACTGCTGGAAGCGTTTGGTACAGAAATGAGTATTCTGCATAATACATCCCGTGAAGAACTGGATGCTATTGTAGGGAGCGAGATTGCCGGTTATATCGAACTGGCCCGCACCGGACAGCTGACGCTAAGCGCCGGAGGCGGAGGCACCTACGGCAAGGTAGTTACCGGATAGTGACTCTGTAAACCAGCAAAAGAAATGCCGCAGCATCTGCGACTTGTCCGCAGAGATGCTGCGGCATTGCCTTTTTGTATACCAGCGCAGCAGCAAAGGCTGTATGTTGGCAATTGGCATCCGGCATCCTCCAGCACAGCAGGAAATTGAGCTGGTTTTGCCCGAAGGCAACACGACTGTGCGAGTACACTAAAAAGTTTGACTTTGTCTTGGAACTGACCCTATAATAATTGGAGTGAGCATTTAAGCGATGCAGTGATTTCCACAGGGGGAGGGCAAAAATGGAAGCACGGATCGATAAAATCAAACATCAATTACAATCCAAAGGTTACAAATTAACACCCCAGCGGGAAGCCACTGTCCGAGTGCTCCTTGAGAACGAAGAAGACCATCTGAGTGCCGAGGATGTATTCATGCTCGTGAAGCAAAAGGCTCCCGAAATCGGTCTGGCCACCGTTTACCGTACCCTCGAGCTTCTGAGTGAACTGCATGTCGTGGAGAAAATCAACTTCGGCGACGGTGTCGCACGTTATGATCTGCGTACCGATACAAGCAAGCATCATCATCATCATCTGATTTGCGTGCAATGCGGAAGTATGGACGAGATCCGCGAAGAC
The DNA here is from genome assembly GCF_001421015.2 of Paenibacillus bovis. Taxonomy (NCBI): domain Bacteria; kingdom Bacillati; phylum Bacillota; class Bacilli; order Caryophanales; family Paenibacillaceae; genus Paenibacillus; species Paenibacillus bovis. Next base: position 3,976,463 of record NZ_CP013023.1, on the reverse strand, counting down.
TGGTTGGGACCGCTCGAGGAGCGACTGGACAAGGAATTTGATTTCTCGGTTCTGGACCACCGACTCGATTTTTACGGGGTTTGTTACCGCTGCAAGGACAAAGAGCAGCAGGATGGCAGCCAGAATAATCCCGAATAATGAATTGAATAACTGAATTGGATACCAGAGACTCTCGCCCGATGTTTGGCTGTTCGGGAGGGAGTCTTTTTGCGTAACCGTCTAGCTTCTGACAGACGATACTATCAAATGACTGCAAAGGAGGCTGATTTCCAGTGAGTGATTATTTGGAGAGATTTATCCGTTATCTGACCGAAGAGAAGGGATTATCGCGGAATACGCTGGAATCGTACCAGCGGGACCTGAATCAGTTTCTGGAGTTCGCCGGACAACGTCAGCTGACAGAACCGGATCAGATCCGCAAAACACATATTGCCCTGTTCCTGGGAGAAATGCGCCAGATCGGCAGAGCGTCATCCACCATTACCCGGATGACGGTTTCCCTGCGTTCATTTTGCCAGTACCTTGTTCGGGAAGGGATTATTCAGCAGGACCCGTCTATACATATGGAAGCACCCAAAGCAGAGAAACGTCTGCCGCACGTTATGACTGTCGAGGAAATGGAGCGTCTGCTGGATGCTCCGGAAGCGTATACTTCGCAGGGAAGACGTGACCGCGCTATGCTGGAACTGCTGTATGCGACAGGCATACGCGTCTCCGAACTGATCTCGGTCAATGTAGAGGATGTACGGCTCGACCTGAGATTCCTGCGCTGTGCCAGTAGTTCCGGCAAGGAGCGGATCATTCCCATTACCGGTGTCACCGTCAAACGTGTAGGTGAATATATAGAAGAAGGCCGTCCGCAGTTGATCCGGAATCATCCGGAAGAACAGGCTCTTTTCGTGAATCAGCTCGGTACCAGGCTGACACGGCAAGGCTTTTGGAAAATTATCAAAAAGTATGCGCGTGAAGCAGGGATTGAGACCGATATCACTCCACATACACTGCGGCACTCTTTTGCTGCCCATCTGCTGGAAAATGGAGCCGATCTGCGCTCGGTACAGGAAATGCTCGGCCACGCTGACATCTCCACGACCCAGATCTATACCCAGGTATCCCGGAAAAATATGAAGGATGTATACGAGGCCCATCATCCGCGTGCCAATGCGACCTGATTTGCGGAGCAAGTGCAGTCAGCCTTTCATACGCTTCTGTGTCTGATTATTTGCACAAACAGTACGCTGCCGGGAAGGAGAATAAGTATGCCAAGAAGAAAGTATGGGACTGGCGATATTTTTATTATTCCGATGTATGATGGCAGATTGGCTATTTGTCAGATTATTTATGCACTGCGTGGGAGTTTGAGAAAGGCCCTTCCGTTTGGAGTGCTGCATATCGGTAGCGAAGAGCAGCTGCCTGATGGTCATGATGGGGAGTTTCTGACTTTCCAGAATCACAGGGGAACTTTTCAGATTATTTTTGGTGCGGCTTCCAATATCAATAAAGGCAGCTGGCGAGTGACAGGTCATCTGCCGCTGACGCCGGAAAAAGAAGCCATGCAAACGTTCCAATCCAGTACACATCTGTATCATGGAGATGAGTATCTCGGTGTGCTGCCACAGGAAGAGTGGCACAAGTATCCGGTACTTTCGGTAGCCGGTAACGAACGGGTCCAGCAGTACCTGGCACAATATGAACAGGCTGCCAGTCCCGTTACCAATATTGATCGTAAACCAATTTGAGGAGGCAATACAATGACAGCTATTACACAGGCAACTATTCAGGAAGCGGCAGCTTATATCCGTAGCCAGAGCGATATCACACCGGAAATCGGTCTGATCCTCGGCTCGGGTCTGGGGGTACTCGCAGATCTGGTTGAAGAAGGCGTATCTATTCCTTATAACAGTATTCCGCATTTCCCGGTATCCACGGTAGAAGGACATGACGGCGAACTGCTGCTGGGCAAAGTACAGGGCCGTCCGGTCGTTATGATGAAAGGCCGTTTCCATATGTATGAAGGCTATGGCCCGGAAGTGACAGCTTTCCCGGTACGCGTAATGAAAGAACTCGGCGTATCCAGCTTGCTGGTGACCAATGCAGCTGGCGGTGTGAATACATCGTATGAGCCAGGCGATCTGATGGTACTGAGCGACCATCTGAACATGACCGGTCGCAATCCACTGATCGGACCGAATGATTCCGCACTGGGTGTACGCTTCCCGGATATGTCCGAAGCCTACAGCCGCCGTCTGCGCCAGATCTTCAAGGATACAGCAGCACAGCAGGGACTGAAAGTACAGGAAGGTGTCTATGCAGGACTGCTTGGCCCTACGTATGAGACGCCTGCAGAGATTGTAATGCTGCGTACACTTGGCGCCGATGCTGTCGGAATGTCTACGGTATCCGAGACTATCGTAGCGCGTCATGCGGGTATCGAAGTACTCGGTATCTCCTGTATCACCAATATGGCAGCAGGTATCCTCGATCAGCCGCTGTCCCATGATGAAGTCATGGAGACGGCTGAGCGTGTACGTGATCAGTTCCTGAAGCTGGTACTGGCGGTTATTCCGCAAATGTAATAGCTTGCATAAGCAGACGATGCATGGTTTGTACCAATTGCTCGTTTGGTAACTATGTATATATTTGTCCATAAAGTATAAAAAGAGCCTGTGGATTATCCACAAGGCTCTTTTTGATATCTTGCTTTTTTGAATAGATTCCCAGGCAGACCATTATGCCAAACCTGCATGATCAGTAAACATTTGCTGATCGCTGTATAACGAGTCGCACAGTTTACCATAGCTGCCGGGCATGAATAGGTGCTATATATACAGCTGCATATATTTTCTCTGACTGCTGCTGTGGATTATATATGAATATCCTGTACACTTTCAATCGTCATACTGGTTGCTACCGCTTCTGCCGGATAAGCGTCATGTTCGCGCAAATGCCGGAAATCCAGACCGGTCAGTTCTTCAATATGGGCGACTTTGACCTGATACGTTTTGTAAGGTCCCAGTTCATCTTCGGTCTGCATTGTACGGAGCAGTCCTTTTTGCGAGATCAGATAAGCAGTGACAGAGAGCTGACCGTTATCCTTGACGATCGCAGCGACTTTCCAGTATTCTTCGGGCAGCTGGATGCCGCGGTAGGCAATATCACTGTCACGGAACACAGGCCCGGTGAAAATTGTAGCTTTGCGCTTGTTGCTACGGGCATGCTCCAAGATATAATCTTCCAGACCCAGCCAGGTATCCTGATTCAGGTCCTTGTGCTGGGGAGCGCAGTTGGTAAAGTGAAAAGTATCTACATTGGCGCGATCGGCATCCTTGCCCCAGATCGGATCCCGCCGCCGCACGAGATGGCCCCGATCCAGATCGTTATCTCGGTAAATCTCATCCCCACTCTGATACTGTTCATCCATACGCGAGTCATACCGCCACTTGTCCGACCGTCCGGCATCCTGAAGCTGGCTGCCATCGATATTGACTACCGTATAAATGGCGAGCCGCCGCGAACGGCTCATAACAATAGAGAAGTGGGTATAGTCGAGAATAATGGAACTGTTGTGCAGGGGAGCAATATCTTTGATCAGCTCTGCGCTTAGCCCCGGATGCGGAATCTCGTACTGCTCGCCGAGAAACTTGCTGTCATAGCCGTCTGCCTGTTCATACCAATCCATACCCATTGCTTCACCTACACGTATTTTCTCATCTGCATAACGCTCGTCCTGCGGTGCCATTATACCAGCCTCCTTGGATTGTAATAGAGCTCATACATTAAGTATCCAAATAAAGGGAGTTATAACCGGGTGAAGCGGCTATTTATTCTCCATAAGTCGATGAACCGACTGTATCGCTGTCTGCAGGGGGATCGCTATGGCCATTCTCTGCCGACTCTTCAGCCATATTGCTGTCGACCGGTGCCGGATTGGCTTCCGGACTGGTAAAGCGAAGACTGTTATCTGCTGCCTGAACTTCAAGCATAGCTCCGGTGACCTGACTGATCAGACGGGCCGGTACATAAATAAGATTATCCACCATCTTTGGTGCAGCGCTCAGCGTGATCGTTTTGCCGTTCAGCTGAGCATATTTGCTGTTCAGGGTGAAGCTGACAGTTCCACCAGCACTGGAAGTAGCGGTTACAGTTCTGGAAGACTGATCCCAGAACGGAACAAATCCGTAATGCGTCAGCAGCGGTTTGTAGGCTACGTAATTGACGCCATTTTCCCGGAAAGCAGGGATACGCGTGTCTGGCTGCTGATCATCAATCCATACGCTGACTGATGCAGAGACAGGCGAATCTGGAGTAGACCCGGTATTCTTTTTCGCCCAGAGAGCATAGCTTTCCTGAGCGAGCCATAGCCCGATTTTTTTGTTGCGTCGCCATTCTTCGGCAAAAGCAGAGACGGGCAGATGGGTCTCGCCTGGCTTGATCCCGATCTCCGGCGTGAAGGCAGGCCGTTTGAAAGCAGTAATAAACCAGTCGGTGTAGCCACCGCCCGACGAATCGCTGCGCTGCGGCATCAGCCGATAACCGGTATAATCGCTGAACAGTCGAGCCAGCCGCTTATCCCGCGGTAGATTGGCCGCTAGCGTATGAAAGCTCCAGTAAATAATCCGTCCGGCCGAATGATACGACACGGCAATTTCCGGATCAATCTCATAGGTGAAGTTCACCATAGCTTTGTTTTCCAGCGTTTGTACAGGGGAAGACCCTTTATGATTACGCCAGAACGGATAAGGGATATTCGCTTCCAGAGTAGACCAGTAAGAATCATACTGGCGATTCGGATCGATCCCCTGTAGGTTGGCTTTCCAGCGCTTGAAGTTCCGGCTGCCGCCATTCATGGTGATAAGTGCCTGATGAACCGAAGCGGGGAAAGCATCAAGACCCAGCTGTTGCAGAGTTACACCGTCCGGATTCACCATCGGAACAAACCAGATCCTGGTCTTGTTCAAAATGGCACGCGCATCATACCCTTCAAATTTGCGATTGGCACTGTAGGCAGCAGCATACTGCTCAATCATGTACATATTGAGTGTAGTAGTCAGCCACTCACGGGCATGATGAGAACCATTAATAAACAGAGTGGCTTCGCCATGACCCAGACCGACTGCCCAGATTTCCCGACCATAGCGGGTAGTACCAATAGAGCGATATTCGATAATATCCGGGTATTTGCTGGCGAGCGACTGAATATCTCTGGTTAGCCTTGTATAGGTATAAGTGGCTGACGGATCAACCACATTTCCGCTACGGGCTTCTGCGGTGGAGGGGATAAGGATATCAGGCAGAACCAGCAGTATGGACAGGAGAAGCAATATGATTTTTTTCAAAGCAATCCTCCTTGGGATTCATAATATGTATTCTTGCCGCTGAATAATGTATACGGATAAAAAAATGCAAAACGAAGCAGGAAATCACAGCAGCTTTTAACAATTATATCAATACTTTACATTAGGTAATATCAAAATTTGGCTTCTGCATGATTAAAATGAATAGAAGCAGCAATATAAATCGATCATGTCCAATTGATTTGACATATCGGTATAATTCGATATACAATACTCCGCATGAATGAAATTGACATTTTCAAGGCCCTTTCCAACGAGACACGCCTCAATATATTGAGATGGCTTGGAGAACCTGAGAAAAATTTCCCCAAACAGCAAGCACATTTGCCCAAGGAGGTTAGTATCAAAGGCGGCGTATGTGTAGGTGATATTCAGGATAAGGTAAATTTATCCCAGTCCACCGTCTCTCATTACTTGTCCATCATGCAAAAAGCTGGATTACTGGAGGCTGTACGTTACGGTCAGTGGACCTATTATCGTCGTAATGAGGATACCATCAAGAAATTGGCCCAGTTCTTGGATAAAGAAATCTGAATTCGGCTGATTTCTTTTTTGATTATGTATATCGAATATTCTCGATAAATAAATTAAGGGAGAGGGTTACTATTTCCAAATTACTGATATATCTGACAGCCATGATTGCAGGCATGTCACTCAGTATAGAAGCAGCGATTGGAGGAGCGCTGGGTGAGCATGTAGGCGAGCTGGAGAGTACTTATTACATTTTCATTATAGGAGCGATGGCTACGTTTCTGGTTACTCTGTTTTTTGGTAAAGGCGATTTGCGGCAGATTCTCACCGTACCTAAGTGGAATCTGACCGGCGGATTGCTGGGCGTCGTCTATCTGGCACTGCTAGTGATCAGCGTCACATTGATGGGCGTCGGCGTCTCGGTGACAGCGGTAATTGTCGGTCAGATTATTATGAGTATTCTGATTGAACATTTTGGCCTGCTCGGTTCGCCGCGTATTGCGTTTAACCGTAATCGTCTGATAGCTGTTGTGCTGCTGATGATATCCTTTGTGCTTGTATTATAGAGGGAGGTATTTATGAATATTATTATGCTGTTGCTGCCGCTGCTGGCAGGGATCGGGCTGAGTGTCCAATCCGCTGTCAATGGGACATTCGGCAAGCGGGTAGGTACGATAGAAAGTGCGTTTTTCACCTTTTTTACAGGAGCGATTTTCCTGACGATTATCGTAAACTTTTTTGGACAAGGGAATATACTGAATATTCATGAAGTTCCCAAATGGCAGCTGCTGTGCGCGATCTTCGGCGTAATCTATCTGTCTCTGATGGTACTGGCTGTACCGAAAATTGGCGTAACCGCAGCAGTCATCTCGGTCATCGTCGGTCAGCTGGTAGCGAGTATGGTGATCGACCATTTTGGCTGGTTCGAGAGTGAAGTGGTTCCGTTTGGCATCAAGCGGCTGATCGGAGTAGTACTGATGTGTATCGCACTGTATTTCGTTTTCCGTGAGAAAACAGATAAAAGTACTGCATCTTCATCCTAGGTTGCTATGCCAGACATATTATCCGAATACAGGCTGGCGGATAAAATAGACAGAGATAAAAGCTGCTCTAATCACAGGTACAGGCAAGACAATAGAATGCGTTAGGAAGCAGAGAATGTTAGTGGTACAATATGGAATTAAGACGGTGAACAGACAGACAGGATCGCTTGAATGCAGCCTGTCTGTTCTTTTACATAACAAATCTGTTCTCCTATCATTTATTTTTGGAGGGATACGATGCTGCAACCTGCACTGGTAGAGAAAATATTGAACGCTGCGCTGGAAAGCGGTGGCGATTTTGCAGAGATTTTTGTGGAAGACCGCACAGATCGTGATCTAGGAATGCTGGGCGGCGTAGTAGAACGTGCATTATCCGGACGCGATTATGGAATAGGCATTCGTATTCTTCAAGGTGTTTTTTCAGTCTATGCCTATACAAGCGATCTGCGTGAAGAGTATCTGATTGAGACAGCCCGCAAGGCTGCACGTGCACTCAAAGGATCATCCGGCGATCTGGTGCTGAATTTTAACCAAATTCAATTCGAAGATCGTCACCCCATTTTGCAGCGCCCATCGGCAGCGCAGAACAGCCGCAAAATCGAACTGATGCGTCAGGCGCATGAAGCACTGAAAACGTCTCATCCGTTGATCGAGCAGACCTCGGTCGGTATCCTGAATTGGGAGCAAAAGGTGCTGATTGCCAATTCGGATGGATTATGGGCGGAAGATACACGAACCTACACACGAATGCGCATGAGCGCAATTGCGGTAGACGGTACGCAGCGCCAGTCGGGATTCCGTGGACCGGGAGCCTATGCGGGATTGGAACTGCTGGAGCAGATGGATATTGCAGCAGAAGCGCGCGAAGCCGGACGAATCGCGGGTACGATGGTCAAGGCTGGTTATGCGCCAAGCGGACAATTCCCGGTAGTGATCGAGAATGGCTTTGGCGGTGTGCTATTCCACGAAGCCTGCGGACATGGTCTCGAATCGACAGCGGTTGGTATCGGCGCTTCCGTATTTGCTGGCAAGCTGGGTCAGCAGATCGCTTCACCACTCGTTACGGCGATTGACGATGGCACGATCCCGAATGCCTGGGGCTCGCTCAATATCGACGATGAAGGGATGCCTACCCAGCGCAATGTACTGATTGAGAATGGTATTCTCAAAGGCTATCTGATCGACAAAGTAGGATCTCGTCGCATGAATATGCCACCTACCGGTTCCGGCAGACGCCAGTCGTACAAATTCGCACCGGCATCACGGATGAATAATACTTTTATTGCAGAAGGCAGCTCTACCCGCGAAGAGATGATTGCCAATACAGAATACGGTATTTATGCCAAATCCATGGGTGGCGGCTCGGTAAATACAGCGACCAGTGATTTTAACTTTGCGATTAACGAAGCCTATATGATTCGCAATGGTCAGATCGCTGAACCGGTCAAGGGAGCAACACTGATCGGCAAAGGACTGGAAGCCCTGCAGCATATCGATATGGTCGGCAATAACCTGGATCATGGACAGGGCATGTGCGGCTCTATCAGCGGCAGTCTGCCGGTGAACTGCGGTCAGCCGACACTGCGTGTATCCAAAATGACCATTGGCGGCAGAAAGGGGGAATAAGCAGATGAATATTACCGATTTTCAGGAAATGTTGTTCCGTCAGGGGGAGCAGTATGGATATACCGATATGGAAATTTATTATTCCGGCAGCCGGGCCATCTCGGTTGTGGTGCGTCAGAGTGAAGTAGATACCTACCGGATTACGGAGACGAATGGATTATCATTCCGCGGCGTAATCGGTGGCAAGATGGGTTATGCTTTTACCGAGAAAATTGCCGAAGACAGTATGATGTTCCTGCTGGAAGAAGCGGAAGGCAATGCCGCAGTATTGGAAATGGAAGATGACGATGAATTGTTCGCCGGTTCGGAACAGTACCCGCAGCTGAATACCTATTCTGCGCTGCTGATGCAGACCGATCCGGATATATTGATTCAGGCGGCGCAAAAGGTGGAACGTGCTGTACTGGCAAGCGATGAACGAATCAGCATGGTACGACAGAGTGCTGCCAGTGTACGGGAACACGAACTGCTTATTGCCAATACAAGAGGACTGCACTGCCATCAGCAGGACAGCGTGGGCAGTGTAAGCGTCTATCTGCTGGCCGGAGAAGGGCAGGATACGGTAACAGGAGGCTGGTTCGAATATTCCCTGACCGATTTCTCCGAGATCCAGCTAGAACAAATCGCAGCGCGTGCGGTAGAAGAGACGGTATCCAAGCTGGGTGCTGCGTCGGTACCTTCGGATAATTATCCGGTTATTCTGCGGGAGGATGCCGCTTCCAGTCTGCTGCAGACTCATGCTTCGATTTTCTCGGCAGAAAATGTGGAAAAAGGCTTTTCCAGTCTTGTCGGCAAACTCGGCCAGCGCATTGCAGGCAGCAATATTACTCTGATCGATGATCCGCTGATGCCAGGCGTTCCGGGAGCATCTATCTTTGATGCCGAAGGGGTAGCCGCGCGCCGTAATGAACTGATTCAGGAAGGAACACTGATGACATTCCTGCATAATCGCAAAACAGCGGCCAAAGCAGGAGCAGAGACAACTGGTAATGCTTCCAAAGGTGGATACAAAGGCAAAATCGGTGTATCCTATCACAATCTGTATCTGCAGCCAGGTACACGCAGCCTGGACGAACTGATCGCTTCGACCGAACGCGGCATTCTGATCACCGAGCTGCAGGGGCTGCATGCCGGTACCAATCCGACCAGCGGGAATTTTTCACTGGCTTGTCTGGGCTATCTGATCGAGAATGGCAAAATCAGCCGTCCGGTGAACCAGATCACGGTCTCTGGCAATTTTTATGATCTGCTTGGTGAGGTGGAGGAGCTGGGTAATGACCTGAGATTTACCGGCAGCTGTACCTCGCCTTCGCTCAAAATTGCTTCATTGTCGATTTCAGGTTCTTGATCTGACATGAGGATCGATGGGACCAGGCAATAGATAGGATTGAATAATAGCTAAAACAATCAAAAAGCCAAAGCCTGCTGTTGAGTAGCTTTGGCTTTTTGATATATTCATTCGAATGAGATAGCAGAAAAAGGAATGGAATTTGAATAGTATTTCTCAGAAGCATGCCGTCTAATGGTAAAATGGAAGGAAACCCCTAACTTCACCAGGCAAGCTGCATCAGCCCCATATAATACAAATGTTCAGTACAATAGTCCATTCTGCACCTGTAGGAACCGTTCTATACTGACTGTACATTCAAATGAACGAACGGAGGACAACAATGTATTTACATGGAACAAGCAAGATCAACGAGCAGGGACATCTGGAAATTGGCGGTTGTGATACGGTTGCTCTAAAAGAACAGTATGGCACGCCTTTATATATTATGGACGAACAGTTGATTCGTCAGCGCTGTAGAGAATACATGGATGCTTTCCGGGCAACAGGGATGCAGTTCCAGGTGGCTTATGCGAGCAAGGCATTTTGCACAATGGCTATGTGCCGGCTAGTAGAAGAAGAAGGATTGTCACTGGATGTCGTCTCGGATGGAGAATTGTATACAGCGATGCAGGCGGGGTTCCCTGTCGAGCGCATCCACTTCCACGGCAACAACAAGACGCCGGAAGAGCTGGAGCTGGCGCTGGATGCAGGTATTGGCTGCTTTGTAGTCGATAATCTGATCGAGCTGCATCTGCTCAACGCGATCGCTGCGGAAAAAGGGCTGCAGCCCAAAATTCTGCTGCGCGTGACTCCAGGTGTAGAAGCGCATACGCATGAATTTATTTCCACCGGTCAGGAAGATTCCAAGTTTGGCTTTGATATCGGCAACGGTTCGGCGTATGAAGCAGTTGTACAGGCAGATCAGCTGTCCAGCGTTGAGCTGCTCGGTCTGCATTCGCATATCGGTTCGCAGATTTTTGAAGTGGATGGTTTTGAAGTGGCCGCTCAGCGTGTAGCCGAATTCGCCCGTCAATTGCAGCGGGATAAAGGCATTTACTTCTCTGTTATCAATCTGGGCGGCGGATTCGGTATCCGGTACACTGCGGAAGACAGTCCGCTCCAGGTAGCCGATTATGTGCAGGCTATTGCGAACTCGATTCAGAAAAATTTTGCAGACAGTGATGGAGCGGTACCGCAGATCTGGATTGAGCCGGGTCGCAGTATCGTCGGTGATGCTGGCACAACATTGTATACTGTAGGTACGAGTAAAGACATTCCCGGCATTCGCAAATATGTATCCGTCGACGGCGGGATGTCGGACAACCCGCGTACAGCCCTATATGATGCCAAATACGAAGCCGTGATCGCCAACCGTGCCCACGATGATTCGTCCGAACTGGTATCGGTTGCCGGTAAATGCTGTGAGAGTGGAGATATGCTGATCTGGGATATTGAACTGGCTCATCCGGTGTCCGGTGATCTGCTCGCTGTCGCTTGTACGGGTGCCTATAATTATTCCATGGCGAGTAATTACAACCGTCTGCGCCGTCCGGCAGTCGTACTGGTTAGTGAAGGGAACAGTGATGTCATTGTCAGCCGGGAAAGTTATGCAGATCTGGTAGGCAATGATCTGGTTCCTGCTCGTCTGCAGGCATCTGCAGCTCTGCGCAGCTAATCGTTTATCGCGAGATACGCCGTAATTGCTATAATCTTTTGCGTTGAAATGAATTTCATAGTAAACTGGTAGGGTGCTGTGCTGATCGCCTTTGCGGGTATTCAGCATGGCATCCTGTATGTATTTTCAATATACAGCTTGTTGAATAGACTCAATAATGCTGATCCACGAGAGGAGATAGATGATTATGACAAAACAAGCGAAAATCAAATTGGAAAACGGCGGCGAGGTTGTTATCGACCTGTTCGATCAAGACGCTCCAAACACAGTGGCTAACTTTGAGAAACTGGCAAGCGAAGGTTTCTACAACGGTCTGGTCTTCCACCGCGTTATCCCTGGTTTCGTAGCTCAGGGCGGATGCCCTAATGGTACAGGTACAGGTGGTCCGGGTTACATGATCGATTGCGAAATCAACCCGAATAAACATGAGCGCGGTTCCCTGGCAATGGCTCACGCCGGCCGCAACACAGGCGGAAGCCAGTTCTACATCGCTTACCAACCACAGCCTCACCTGGATGGACAGCACACTGTTTTCGGTAAAGTCGTAAAAGGTATGGAATACGTTGATGCATTCCAAGGCCGCGACAAAATGGAAACTGTTGAAGTTGTAGAAGTATAATTAAGTGCAATATTGAAATCATATTGTTCGCGCGCTCTGTTATAGAGTGTGCTGGCGAAATCAAACAGGCTGCTCCATGTCATTGCGACATGGGCAGCCTGTTTTTTATTTTTAATGAAACCTATATAATAGCGGATCAGTCTATCTATTTCGTTTTTGTTATATGGATTGTGTGTTTTGTGTTTTGTGTTATGTAGCCAAAACGCTATATTTCTATAAACAGGCGTAATTTCAAATATTTTTCAAAATATAGTCGTTTTCGAATCGTTGACTTTATTCCTTCTCATCTACCCAAAACAATTCATCCAGTGATTGATGGACCGCATAACAAATCTCCAGGCACAATCGTAATGTAGGATTATAGCTGCCTTTTTCAATCAGACTGATCGTCTGACGGGTTACACCAATCTGGTCAGCCAGCTGCTGCTGGGTAAATCCTGCTTGTACGCGCGCCTGCTTCACTCTATTTTCCAAATCATCCACCTCTTATTCTATGTAATATATATATTGCATAGTGTAAATTATAGTTTACATCTTCGTTAAACATAATAACGTTATGTTTATTTTTGTGAGAATCTGTGCTAATTTATATAACAAGTAACGAGACGACTGTTGGCTCTGTCCCTATGAAGCGTTGAAGTGGTATCTGAATTCTATGTATCCAGGCCAGGAGGTTGAGGCAATGCAACATGACACAGATGGACCGCATAGACTGCTGCTGCGCAAGGCGATGCTGCTGAGCGGTGAGCAGGTGGATGTACTGATTACAGACGGGATCATTTCCTGGATTCAACCATCCGATATAGGGAATCAGGATTCTGCATATGATGATTCGGCTATGCAGCAGGTCAATTGTGAAGGTTGGTATCTGACCAGCGGCTGGATCGATATGCATGTGCATGCCTACTCGGAATTGTCTCCGTATGGAGACGAGATTGACAAGATTGGTATCCACCATGGAGTGACGACTATTGTGGACGCCGGCAGCTGTGGAGGCGATGATATTCATGAACTGCTTTATCAGAGCGAGGGTACACGTACATCGCTATTGGCTTTTCTGAATATTTCCCGGATCGGGCTGCGGCGCGTCGACGAGCTGTCCAATCTGGAGTGGATCGACGCCGATCAGGTAAAAAAGGCTGTACAGCATTATCCCGATTATATTGTCGGACTGAAAGCCCGAATCAGTTCCAGTGTGGTACAGGAGCAGGGCATTAAGCCGCTGCGACGGGCTCGGGAGCTGTCTACCCAGACGAATCTGCCTTTGATGGTACATATCGGTTCAGGACCGCCGGATATCCGGGAGGTACTGAATCTGCTGGAAGCAGGAGATATCGTGACGCATTATCTTAATGGCAAATCGAATAACCTGTTTGATGCAGCAGGGGATCCGCTGCCGGAATTGACAGCTGCTTTGCAGCGGGGGATTCATCTGGATGTGGGTCACGGGTCAGCCAGTTTTTCTTTTCGTGTAGCCGAGCAGGCCCGGCATGCCGGAATTCCGCTATATACGATCAGTACGGATATTTATCGACGTAACCGACTCAATGGACCGGTGTATAATATGTCCAACGTACTGAGTAAATTCCTGTACCTGGGATATGAACTAGCCGATATTATGGAAGCGGTAACGGTAAATGCAGCAGAGTGGCTGAATCGTCCGGAATTGGCTGATATGAACCTCGGACAGCAAGCGAATCTCACATTGTTTGCGATTGAGCCGGGGCCGGTTCTGTTAACCGATTCGGAAGGTGAACAGCGGACAGCCTCACAATATATCGAAGCGAAAGGAGTCGTCAAAGATGGAGCATACTTTGCATGCCAAATACGGACTCAAGCGAGTCATTAATGCGAGTGGACGGATGAGTATCCTCGGTGTATCTGCACCTACCGATACGGTAATGGAGGCGATGAAAACAGGTGGCCAGAGCTATGTCGAGATTGCTGATCTGGTGAACAAGGCAGGCGATTATATTGCCCGGCTGATCGGATCGGAAGCGGCTGTTGTCGTCAATTCGGCATCCAGTGGAATCGCCCTCTCGGTAGCAGCGATAATTACAGAAGGGAATATCCGGCGCAGCCTGCGGCTTCATCAGGAGCCGATCGGTCGTAACGAGATTCTGATGTTCAAGGGCCACAATGTACAGTATGGAGCACCGGTCGAGACTATGGTTTATCTGGGAGGCGGGAAGGTTGTAGAGGTAGGTTATGCGAATGAAGGACGAGCCGAACATTTGGAAGAGGCGATCACCGAGCATACCGCAGCGATCCTGTATGTAAAATCTCATCATGCCGTGCAGAAAAACATGATTACATTCGAAGAAGCCTGGGAAGTGGCGCATCGTCACCATATTCCGATGATTATTGATGCGGCTGCCGAAGAAGAATTATCCAAATATATTGCCTACTCCGATCTGGTTATCTTCAGCGGTTCCAAAGCGATCGAAGGGCCGACCTCCGGCATTGTAGCTGGTAAACGCATGTATGTGGAGTGGCTCAAAATCCAGCTGCAGGGTATCGGACGGAGCATGAAAGTGGGCAAGGAAACCACATTTGGTCTGCTGCAGGCACTGGATGAGTATCAGGACAAACCCGATCGCAGCGAACAGGAGAAGCAGGCACTGCAGGACATAATGATGCCGCTGTCCGGGCAGCAAGGGATTACGGTCAAGATTGTTCAGGATGAGGCAGGCCGAGCTATTTTCCGCGGCAGAGTACATATTGATTCGTCTGTGGCACAGCTGACTGCGCAGGAAGTCAATGATCGTCTGCGTGAAGGAGATATTGCTATTTATACACGGGATTATGGCGTCAAGCAGGGCTATTTTGATATTGATCCGCGTCCGCTGCTGGGAGATGATCTGGAAATCATCGCAAGCCGTATTCGCGAGATTACAGGAGGCTGACCAATGACCAACTTATCCGCAAGACTGTATCGCAACCGCGCAGCATTAAATGTGCTGGCAGGCAGTATCGATAATGCCAGGCAGGTATTTGAAGCTGCACAGGGCCACGTACTGGTCGGTGTATTGTCCAAAAATTATCCTGACGCTCCATCAGCCGCAGAAGCAATGCAGGCCTACGGTGCAGCTATCGAAAATGCAGTATCGATAGGGCTCGGAGCAGGAGATAACCGTCAGGCGGCAGTAGTCGCCGAGATTGTTCGCAGCTATCCGGGAGCGCATATCAATCAGGTATTTCCGGCTGTAGGTGCTACACGGGCCAATCTGGGCAGCAGAGACAGCTGGATCAATAGTCTGGTCTCGCCCAGCGGCCGTCCGGGATATGTGAATATCTCGACAGGGCCGGCCAGTGCGGCCGGTACCGAGCCGGCAATCGTACCTGTCAGAGCGGCGATTGCACTGATTCGAGATATGGGTGGCAACGCCATCAAGTACTTTCCAATGAAAGGTCTGGAACTGGAAGCAGAGTACCGTGCAGTCGCAGCAGCATGTGCCGAAGAGCAGTTTGCCCTCGAACCGACAGGCGGCATAGATCTTGATAATTTTGGGGCTATCGTGCAAATCGCACTGGAAGCAGGTGTACCCCAGGTGATTCCGCATGTATATTCGTCGATTATAGATCCGGCCACTGGAGATACATCGGTGAAACATGTACAGACCCTGCACCGTACATTAACTGAACTGGTGGATCGCTATGCCTGAGATTCCTGCAGATGCACAGAGTGGAGCAGGTTGTCGTGTGGCGGCTTTTGGCGAAGTGATGATGCGTCTTCAGGTGCCAGGCTATGAGACGCTGGCACAAGGTAGTGAATTGAAATATACATTTTCCGGTACGGGAGTGAATATTGCCTCAGCGCTATCCCGGCTGGGGCATGACGGTTATCTGGTCACTACGCTGCCCTCCAATCCGTTGGGAGAGGCAGCAATCGCGTATTTGCGAAGATTGGGTATCTCGACCTCGCTGATTCAGCGCAGTGGTAAATATATCGGCATGTACTTTTTGGAAAATGGTTTTGGCCCGCGTCCGGGCAGGGTGACGTATACCGATCGCCTGGGCAGCAGCTTTAATACAGCGGATCCGGATAATTATGATTATGAGCAGATTGCCGGGCGAGTCGGATTGATCCATTTTTGCGGCATCACGCTGGCTATGAACGAGCAGGTACGCCAGCAAATGAAGCAGTTGGCAGCAGCTGTACGTCGGCAGAATGGACAGGTCGTCTTCGATTGTAATTACCGACCGACTCTCTGGGGGAATGACAGCTATGAGATCGCTCGTCCCCATTATGAGCAGATGCTGGAGCATGCAGATATCGTTATGATGAACGAACGGGATGCCGTAAGCATACTTGGCATGAGTACAGGCACACTAGATCGGCTTGACCAATTAAAACAATTGATTCCACAGGTCGCGAAGAAGTATGATATTGCTGTGATTGCCGGAACTCACCGGGCGATTCATGAGAATACTATGCATTCGCTTCAAGGGTACATTTACAAGAACGGCACATTTGTCTTTTCCCAAATCCTCACGTTTCCGGTGCATGACCGGATCGGTGCGGGTGATGCCTATACTGCTGGTATTATTCATGGACAATTGACCGGCATGGCTATGCAGCAAATGGTTGATTATGCAGCCACCGCAGCGATGCTGGCCCATACGGTGACAGGCGATACTCCGCTCTCGACCGATATGGAGATTCGGCAGGCCATGATGATGCAGGGCAGGGATGTAGACAGGTGACAAGCAGAAAGGCAGGGACATTTCATGTCCATTACGCGAAAAAAAGGACCTTTGTATTTACAGGTCAAGAAGATTATCAAAGACCGCATTCTGCATGGCGTCTATCCGATGGGAACCACGATCCCCTCCGAGCCGCAGCTGGAAAGCGAGTTTGGCGTCAGCAAAATGACCGTACGCAATGCGGTGCAGGAATTGGCCCAGGAAGGCTATGTCGAAAAGCGCAGTGGTGTCGGCACAACCGTTATCCGCAATACATCCCTTTCCCGGTTGTCTAAGGGCAAACGCTTCACCGAATTACTGGTGGAAGAAGGACACCAGATTCGCAAGCAGCTGCTGCACTCGGTTTGGGTCACCAATGAACCGGATAGCGAAATCTACCGTCTGTTCGGACCACGCTGTCTCAAAGTAGAACGGCTATACTGGCTGGATGAGCAGCCCTATATTCATTATGTGAACTATCTGGCGCCCGTATTTCCGCTATCACTGGAATTAAAAGGGCTGGAACTGCAGTCAATGTATGATCTGATCGAGGATTACGGGATTGAACTGCATAATTTCAAAGACAGTTTTACGGTAGGCACTGCCGACTTTGCCACAGAAGCATTGCTGCGGGTGGAAGAGAATACAGCACTGCTGCAGCGGCTGCGCTATTCTTATGATACCGACGGCAATCTGATTGAATACAGCAGAGGCTTTTACAATACGGAGCTTCAGCATTATCTGGTCAATTATGATGTCTAGCAAATATCTTCTGGAGTGGTAATAAAATACGGGAATACAAACAACACCGGGCTTCTGTGCAGAAGTCCGGTATTGTTTGTATTTTGGAATATATGTGAATCAATATCTGCTGCTGTTACTGCTATGAACATCCGCTATTGCTCCTGCATGAATATCTAATACTCCATCCAGATCGAGCCGCTGGTTTGCTAAACTTGGATTATGCTAAAATGACAGTACATCATACTACATACGGATTTACAGCCGTAGCCAAGGGAGAATACACATGCCGGGAACTTTATTTATCAACGGACGATTTAACCAACTTACCGGACTGCCGGCTGGAGCCGATGCGGTCTATGCCGAGAATGGCCGGATTCGGGCGATTGGCAGTACCGGGGAATTGAAACTGCAGCTGACAGGCACAGACTATAATACCGTCGATTGGCAGGGGAATTGGGTGCTTCCCGGATTGGTCGATTCCCATATGCATTTGTCCATGCACGGAATGAAGCTGTCCATGCTGGACTTTTCGAATGTACGCTCCAGGGAAGAGATGCTGCACATGATTCGTGAGCGGGTGAATAGTACACCGGCCGGAGAATGGATTCTGGGACTGAATTGGAACGAAAATTCATTTACGCCGGCGATTCCGCCGCTGCGCCGGGAACTGGACGAGATCACAACCGATCACCCGATCTATCTGACCCGTACCTGCTTCCATGCGTATCTGGCCAATAGTGAAGCTTTCCGCCGTGCAGGCGTAACAGCAGCCACTCCCGATCCTCAGTCAGGTGCATATGGCCGCGATGAGGCCGGAGAATTGAATGGCTGGGTGTATGAGGAAGCCAATATGGCTTTTGCTGCAGTACAGCCCGAACCCGATTATGCCACTCGCAAAAATGCTATCCGGCGTGCCTGCGAAGATGCACTTCGTCTGGGTCTGACCGGAGCGCATACAGAGGATCTGCGCTTTCTCGGCAGCATTGAGACGATGCGCCGAATCTACCGGGAACTGCGGGAAGAAGGACTGAATTTCCGCAGCCATCAGCTTATTTACTATACACATCTGGATGAAGCCGAAGCACTCGGTGTACGCGCTGGAGACGGAGATGAATGGATGCGGATTGGTGCAGCCAAGATTTTCTCCGATGGTGCGATCGGCGGTAGAACAGCACTGCTTCAGCAGCCTTACAGTGATGCACCTGCTACGAAGGGGATGGCGATTCATCCACAGGAGCGCCTGAATGAAATTACTGTCCGTGCCCGCAGTCTGGGCTTCCCTATTGCTGTGCATGCTATTGGTGACGGTGCTGCCGATATGACTCTATCAGCAATGGAGGCTTATCCGCTGCAGGGAATCAGTCATTTGCCGGATCGCTTTATTCATGCACAGGTGCTGGATGCGCCATTGCTCAAGCGGATGACACGGCTGCAGATGATCGCCGATATTCAGCCGCGGTTTGTAGCGAGTGACTTCCCGTGGGTGATGGACCGGGTAGGGTCGGAACGTACGCAATATCTCTATGCCTGGAAAAAAATGCTGGATGCAGGTGTAGTGTGTGCCGGTGGCAGCGATGCGCCAATCGAGCCGCTGAATCCGCTGCTCGGCCTGCATGCAGCCGTGACACGGCGCAGACCCGATATGGCAGAGCCGGCCAATGGATATCTGCCAGAAGAGCGGCTCAGTATTCATGAAGCTGTACAGCTGTTTACAACTGGCAGTGCTGCTGCAGTAGCCGAGCAGGATCATCGTGGCTCGATAGCGATAGGGAATGCGGCGGACTTTACAGTACTGGATCGTGATCTTTATGAAAGTGCGGAGACACTGCTGCAGGCGAAAGTCAGGATGACGATCGTAAATGGTCTGATAGGATATCAGGAGTCATAAATAAATCTTAAATACAAGATATCTTGATTTTTGATCGTGTAGATGATATGATTTCACCATCGCACTGCAAGACAGCATTCGTGATAACCAATATAATTCCATAATATATTTATCCTCGGGGCGGGGTGAAATTCCCCACCGGCGGTGTTGAGACAGGATCGGACGCGTTCATGCGCTTCCTTGATCAGTCTCTCAGTCCGTGACCCGTAATCTGTGCCTTGTGGCCGGATGCGGTGGATCTGGTGAGAATCCGGAGCCGACAGTATAGTCTGGATGGGAGAGGAAAGAGAGTACCGCCATATATAATGGCAGTATTTCATTTGTTATTCATTATGCATAAGGTAATGGTTCTATTTGCAATGTCTTTTTCGACCTGGTCGGATAAGATTGCAGGATAGAATATCTGTCGGCATCGTCTGTGCAGCTGTCTTGATGACAGAACCTTATTGGATGTACATGAAATGTACAGGAACCGGAAGTTGGGACCAGGTGTATTTGATGTATCCGTTTGTCTGCCTGAGGCGGATCGGAACACTTTTACCTGTGTTTTGCTTCTCGAACTGGACATTATCTGCATAAATGTACTGTAAATGGATAACGAATTTAGATTCCTTTTATACACTCAGCCCCGTAGATCCGGCATTTTGCCGATTTGCGGGGCTTTTTAGCGGCTGTATAAGGTGAGATTGTTTGTTCTTTATAATTTTGTTACTATGTTATGAATAGTAACCATATATATGGTCTGCAGGATATTCAGGAAGCATCTGCTCCAGCAGTATGGTGCCGATCTGGCAGCTTGCCGGACGTATATATGAAATCGATCCAGCAGAATCATTGACTCACCCAAAGGAGCCTCGAAAATGAATATATTAAACGATGAATTCTATATGTCACTTGCCCTGGATATGGCCGAAAAAGCCCAGGGACAAACCGATATTAATCCGGTTGTCGGCTGTGTAGTAGTCAAAGACGGACGGATCGTCGGAATGGGAGCCCATCTGAGACGGGGCACCGGACACGCCGAAGTACATGCGCTCAATATGGCGGGTACAGAAGCGGAAGGTGCTACAGCCTATGTCACACTGGAACCCTGCAGCCATTATGGCAAAACACCGCCATGCAGTGACCGTCTGATCAAAGAAAAGGTCAAGCGGGTAGTCGTAGCAGCGGTAGATCCCAATCCGCAGGTCGCCGGTTCTGGCATTGAACGTCTGCGCAGTAACGGCATCGAAGTGATAACCGGAGTGCTGGCTGAACGTTCCGAGCGTCTGAACGAGACTTTTAACAAATACATCACAACCGGACTTCCATTTGTTACGCTCAAGACAGCCAGCACACTGGATGGACGTTTGGCTTCCCGTACAGGCGATAGCAAATGGATCTCGAACAGCGATGCCCGTGAGCGTGTACATGGGATGCGTCATCGCCATCAGGGGATTATGGTCGGCATTGGTACCGTACTGGCTGATGATCCGGAGCTGACTACCCGTACAGCGACACCGGGTATCAATCCGGTACGGATTGTAATCGATTCGCAGCTGCGTATTCCCGATCAGGCCCGATTGCTGAACACAGAGCAGGCGGATACAATGATAGTTACTACTGCACAGGCAGATCCTGTACGTGCCAGTCAGCTGGAGAGTCGAGGCATTCGGATTTTGCGCTGTGGAGAGGGGCCTCATGTTGACCTGACGCTGGCGATGCGGATGCTGGGAGAACAGGAGATTTCCTCGATTCTGCTGGAAGGTGGCGGACGGCTCAACGGCTCTATGCTGGAAGCTGGTCTGGTCGATCGGGTAACTCTGTTCTTCGCACCAAAGTTGATCGGTGGCGATATGTCGACGTTTACCTTTGACGGATTCGAGAAAATGAATCAGGCAGTTACTCTGGAGCAGGTAGAAGTGGAGACGCTGGAGGACAACGTCTGTATCAGCGGACGTACTCGTTATCATCATCTGTAAATAAACGGCTCTGCGATAGATGTAGCCATCAGGCTGCGCATCTGTTGCAAATATAATACCAAGTATTCACATATATTTATTTGATATTTCGTTTAAACAGAATTCAGGTTCGAACAGAGTTCCAGGATGTATTGATAGAAACATAGTCTGAAGTCAAGGAGGATACCCATGTTTACTGGATTAATTGAAGAAATCGGCACGCTCAAGCGCAGTGAACGCCGGGGAGAGACGATGGTACTCGGGATTGCTGCTTCACGCATTATGCCTGGGTTGGCTATTGGCGACAGTGTCGCATGCAATGGAGTCTGTCTGACAGTTACCTCGATAGCCGGTTCTCTGTTTACAGTAGATGTAATGCCGGAGACACACCGGCTGTCCAGTCTCAAGGATCTGCGTTCCGGCAGTCCGATCAATCTGGAAAGGGCTATGGCGGCTAATGGAAGATTTGGTGGTCATATTGTCCAGGGACATGTGGATGGTACAGCGGTTGTTGAACAGGTAGAACATAATCAGAACGCGGTTATTTTTCAAATCAAGCCACAGGATACATCGCTGTTCCGCTATATTATTCCCAAAGGCTCTATCGCTGTGGATGGCATCAGTCTGACTGTCATTGCAGTCATGAATAATACTTTTACGATCTCGATCATTCCGCATACGCTCAAAGAAACAGTGCTTGCCCATCGCAAGCCGGGAGATACTGTGAATCTGGAATGTGATGTTCTAGGCAAGTATGTAGAACATATGCTGCAGTATCGCTCTGCTTCGCCGAATGATGCCCAGCAGGGTTCCCAATCTACACTGACAGCGAACTTCTTGCAGGAGAACGGTTATATGTAAACGGCTGCGGTTTGGTGTATACCAACCATACATTTACAAACAAAGGAGGCCAACATTATGGATAACGAACTTTCTGGATTGGACCGGATAGAAGAAGCGCTCCAGGATTTGCAGCAGGGCAAGGTCGTCATCGTCGTAGATGACGAAGATCGCGAGAACGAAGGCGACTTTATCGCACTGGCGGACCATGCTCCCCCCAGGTTATTAACTTTATGGTTACTGAAGGCAGAGGTCTGGTCTGTCTACCAATCACAGCAGAACGAGCCGAGGAATTGCAGTTACAGCCAATGGTTGCCCAGAATACGGATTACCATGGCACGGCATTTACCGTATCGGTCGATCATGTGAGCACATCGACAGGTATCTCTGCTCATGAACGCTCCATGACCGCTAAGGCAATTACCGACCCAGCTGCAGGCCCCGAGCATTTCCGCCGCCCGGGTCACATGTTTCCTTTGATCGCCAATCCCGGCGGTGTCTTGTCGAGACCCGGTCATACCGAAGCCGCTATCGATCTGGCCCGTCTCTGCGGAGCATCTCCCGCAGGCGTCATCTGCGAGATCATGAACGAAGACGGCACCATGGCTCGCCTGGATCAACTGCGCACCCTGGCTGCCAAACATAACCTGAAACTCATCAGCATCCAGGCTCTAATCACCTATTTACAAAAACAAAACAGCTCCATCCAAAGCAACCCATCTTAATCCATTATCATAATAACACCAAGCCAAACTGATGAATGATAAGGTGGATCATTCCAAGCTACATTAAATCAAGCAAAACAATCCAATCATCAACTACCAAATCACTATAACAAGACCAAATTCACACCATCATCACAAAACCAATTAACTCTGTCTCCCAACCTATCAATACCAGCTAAACCCCGGCAAGCAGCGCAGCGCCCTTGCCACTCTACCGGCCCTACCCTTTTTTTCGGGAGATATGCAAGTAACTCAGATGCACGGAGCGAGGGGAAAGGAATGATCCACAAGGCCGACATTTAAGAATGGATATCGACTGCGGAGCAGTCTTTCCAGATATCCATTCTTAACCGGAGGCCGGCGGAGCATCCTTTCCCCGAGCGGCCCCATCACAGAGCACGGGCTGTTCTCCCACTAACCCCAATCGAAATGAGGAATTTAACCATGGCTAACATTTTTGAAGGACATTTAGTATCACAGGATCTGAAATTCGGTATCGTTGTTGCCCGTTTTAACGAGTTCATCACCAGCAAGCTGCTCAGCGGTGCGCTGGATGCTCTGCAGCGTCACGGCACGCCACAGGACAATGTAGATGTCGCATGGGTACCTGGCGCTTTTGAAATTCCGCTGATTGCCCTGAAAATGGCCGAATCCGGCAAATACGATGCAGTTATCACCCTGGGCACTGTTATTCGCGGATCTACTTCTCATTATGACTATGTCTGCAACGAAGTCGCCAAAGGCGTATCCGCGATCAATCTGAAAACGGGCGTACCGGTGATCTTCGGTGTTGTAACTACCGAGAACATTGAGCAGGCGATCGAGCGTGCCGGTACCAAAGCGGGCAACAAAGGCTGGGATTCCGCCAATGCGGCGATTGAAATGGCGAATTTGTCCAAACAGCTCAAATAATTACTGAATAGTAGCGATTTTTGCGAAAAGAGGCTATCCTGAAAAGGATTAGGCCTCTTTTTTGCTGAATATGTATAGTCATAGCCATACATTAAGGATAAAATAAGGTTTGTATGTTAAGCTTGTCGATGCTGCTGTCTATGCCTTTTCATGAAGAAGGAATAGGCATATGGATAATAGCGTATCGAATGAATCCCATTAAAGGAGTGTGCCTGTGACTGTACTGTACAAACTGGAAACGTTTGAAGGGCCGCTCGATTTGCTGCTTCATCTAATTGACGAATCGGAAATTGACATCCAGAACATTCCGATCAGTGAAATCACGGAACAGTATCTGGAGTATCTTCATAGTATGAAGGAGCTTGAGCTTGAAGTAACGAGCGAATTTCTCGTGATGGCGGCGACGCTACTGTCGATCAAGAGCAAGCTGCTGCTGCCAAGGCCGCCGGTCATGGAGATGGATGATTTTGATTATTATGAGGAAGAAGATCTGGACCCGCGTGCAGAGCTGGTACGCAAGCTCGTCGAGTACCGCAAGTACAAGGGTATTGCCGGACACCTGCGCGAGCGCGAGGAAGAGCGGAGTCTTATTTTTACCAAGGAACCCGAAGACCTTAAGGCATTTACCGCCAAAGTCAATTACAATCCGGTAGAAGGACTGCATACAATGGACCTGGTGGAAGCATTCCGCAAGGCCTTGCGCAGAGCGAGCCGGAGAACACAGATTACCCGCATCCAGCGAGACGAGATTTCGGTCAAGGACCGGATTCGTCAGGTGGCGAGCCGCTTTTTGGCGCTGGAAAAAGGAGAGAACCTGTTATTCTCCAAACTGCTGGATCAGGAAATGTATCGCCATGAGATCGTTGTGACCTTTTTGGCTATACTGGAAATGATGAAAATGAAGCAGATTGCCTGTTATCAGAGCCAGCTCTTTGATGACATTGTGATGGAGTGGAGAGGAGAAATAAGCATTAATGAAGTCCCAGAAGTTGAAAGCAGTTATTGAAGGCATGCTGTTCCTCGCAGGTGAAGAGGGACTGAATGTCAAGCAGATCGCCGAAGTAACCGATCAGACGGTACAAACGGTACAGATCGCAATTGATGAGCTGCAGGCGGATCTCAAAAAAGCCCGTCGCGGTATTCAGATTATTCATATCGCTGGCAGCTATCAGCTGTCCACCCTGCCTGCTCATGCCTCTTATTATGAAAAGCTGGCGGAATCGCCCAATCGCTCTTCCTTGTCCCAGGCTGCGCTGGAGACGCTCTCGATTGTCGCATATCGCCAGCCGATTACCAGAGTGGAGATTGAAGAGATTCGCGGTGTCAAATCGGAGCGACCTATTTATACATTGGTCAACAAGGATCTGATTCAGGAAGTGGGTCGTGCAGAAGCGATTGGACGTCCGATCCTGTATGGAACGACCAAAGCCTTTTTGGATTATTTTGGTCTCAGCGGATTACGTGAGCTGCCGGATGCAGCTCTGTTCGAGGATGAGGGCGATCTGGAAGAGGAGACCCAGCTGCTGTTCAATCGCCTGGAAGAACAGACCTATAATGAAGATATTCCTGCCCTGGAAGAGTTGGGCGAGGAATTGATCGAGGCTGCTGAAGAGGCACTGGATCATGCAGAAGCTGCATTCCAGCAACCGGATACAGACGAGCCGGCTATCCATCCCCCTATGCAGGATGAGACCGACTCAACTGCTCAGTCTGCTGCTCCGGACAGCCAGTACAGCAGCAGCGAAGCAGACTCCCAGCACGATAATGATCACAAAAATACGTAACCGGACATCAAATCCATCACTGGAATTGCGGGAAAATAGTGACCCTTATCAATGAGAATAACATCAAAAAGCAGGTTAACCGCGCATACACCGGTTAACCTGCTTTTTTGTCCAGCTACCTGGGAATATTATTTTTTTAATAACAAATACAGAAAATACGGAGCCCCGATAAAAGCCACCACAATTCCAGCGGGCAAACCATCCGGATCAGCAAGATTGCGTCCAATCAGATCGGCCAATAGCAGCAGCCAGCCGCCAATCAGAATCGATACCGGCACAAACAGCTGGTGCCGCGGGCCAACAAGCGCTCTGGCAATATGAGGAGCCATTAATCCGATAAAAGCAATCCCTCCGGTGACCGATACTGCTGAAGCTGCCAGCGCTACGGCAGCGAGCATAAGCAGAATCCGGTCACGCTGAATAGGTACTCCTGCCCCTACAGCCGTCTCTTCATTAAGTGCCAGCAGATTGAGCGACCGGCATTTGTACAATACAAATGGAATCAATAGAATTAGCCATGGCAGCAGTGCCAGTACAAAAGGCCAATCTGTTCCCCAGACATTACCGGCCAGCCATCTGGAGATAAAGTCTACTTTTACCCGATCTACTGACGAGATCAATACAATCATCACGCCGGACAAGGCCAGCGAGAATCCGACGCCTGTAATAATCAGTTTAATCGGCTGCAGCCCTTCGGCACGGCTGTAGGAGAACCAGTAGATCAATACTGCAGTTAGTAGGGCGGCGGCAAAAGCAACAACAGGAAGCACATAGACAAAGCTGCCTACTTCCAGTGGAGCAAATAAAAAGAAGACGGTTACGCCCACACCGGCTCCGGCATTGATTCCGATAATACCTGGATCAGCCAGTTCATTGCGCGTAACCCCCTGCAGGACTGCACCTGCCAGGGCGAGTGCCATGCCGGCCAGCAGGGTAACTATCATGCGCGGCAAACGGATAGAAAAAATAACAAATTCATCTACAAATGAACCCTGACCGAGCAGTGTCGGAATAATTCGGCTGAATGAGACAGAAGAGCCGCCTATGCCGAGTGCAGCAATAATAGTCGCTAGCGTCAACAGAGTCAAAACGAGCAGAACCAGCTGCTGCTGACGACGGGATTGTATAGTCTTGATCATAGGGATCGTACTCCTTTACGTACGATCAGCAGGAAAAAGGGAAGACCAATGATCGCAATAATAGCAGCAATAGGCGTCTCGAATGGAGCATTGATCATTCGTGCCAGTGTATCCGCAAAAACCATAAAAGCTCCACCGAGTACAGCGGATAATGGCAGAATAGTCCGGTAATCGGTTCCGGAGAACATTCGTACAAAATGCGGAATCATCAGCCCGACAAAAGCCAGATTGCCGACCAGCGCTACTCCTGCACCTGCCAACAGGGTAATCAATACGAACATGATAATTTTGATCCGGCTTGTTTTCAGTCCGAGACCTATCGCTGTGCTTTCGCTAAGACTGAGAATTGTCAGTTGACGCGACAGAATCATGGCTATGATCAGACAAATTATGATAACAGGTGTGATCATCTGAATCTGCGCCCAGGTCGTACCAATTAATCCCCCAGATGTCCACATGGATACACTTTTCGAAATTTTGAATATCAGACTGATTCCTTCTGCTACTGCAGTCAATAACGCCGATACTGCCGCACCGGCAAGTACCATGCGCAGTGGCGACATATTACGCTTGCGCAGCGCCGCGATTCCAAAAACCAGCAGCACACCGACGGCCGCCCCGACAAAGCAGGCGACCATGGTGCCCATATAACCAATTCCCGGGAAAAAGGCAAACACAACCGCCAGTGCTGCACTCGCGCCTGCACTCAAGCCCAGCAGTCCCGGATCAGCCAGCGGATTACGGGTCAGCCCCTGCATAATTGCTCCGGCAACTGCCAGTGCTGCGCCAACCAGAATACCGGCCAATTCACGAGGCAGCCGCAATTCGCGAATAATGGAAATATCTCCACCAGAAACTTCCGGTCGGAAAATCGCATCACGTATATCCAGCAGGGAGATATTTTTGGCGCCAACCATAATCGCAGTCACAAATACAACAACAAGTACGATCAGGCTCAGAAGCAGCTGAACCGGAAAAGTACGTAGACCTGTTTTGGAATTTGAATGTTTCATAGCCCCATCATTTCCTTCATTTAATTTAGAAAAAAAGGAACGCCAGGCGCTCCTTTTTGGTGAATATTCTGAATGTAGGACTAGCCAAGCAGTGACTTGGTAATAAAGTCCAGCTGGTAATCCAGTGTTACAGCATCATTGAAATAAAATCCGCGTGCATCCGCTTCATATACATGCTTGTTTTTGACAGCCGGAATATTTTTGTAAGTGTCCGTATTCTGGAACGAAGCATCTACGCTTGGATCTTTACTGTAGATTACATAATCGCCCAGATAATCCGGCAGCACTTCCAGAGACAGATCATAATAACCATCTTTGGAAGTCATCGCTTTGACTTTCTCCGGCATTTTCAATCCCATTGCCTGGTAAATGATTTCGGTACCCCGTCCCCACGCATCTCCGAAAACATAGAGCTGCTTGGAGTCGCCTTCCATGACAGTTACAGAAGCATCATCACCGATTTTGGCTTTGATTTCGGAGCCTGCTTTGGCAGCACGTTTTTTAAAATCGGCTACCCATGCTGCACCTTCGTCTGCTTTATTGATCGCTTTGGCTACCTCTTCGACCTGGGTTAGGTAATCTACCTTGTTATAGGTATACGTAACGAGTGGAGCGATTTGTTTTAGCTTGTCCGCATTTTTCACCGTATTGCCGGCAATGATCAGATCGGGCTTGAGCTCGATAATCTTTTCCAGATTGTCTGCCGATACTTCGGTTACTCCATCCAGATAGGATTTGAAGTTGGGGCTGGCCATTGTCCAGGAATCGACGCCCACGAGTGGAACACCGAATTTCATTACATTACCGGCATAACCGTCCAGAGCGATAACACGCTGTGGATGGGCAGGAACTTCAATCGGACCGGTCTCGGATTGATATGTAATCGTTGTGGCATTGTCGCTTGAACTGCTGTTTTGTGAAGCCGCTGCACTATCTGCAGGTGCACTGCTTTGCTGATTGCCGCAGGCAGCCAGGATTAGAACGAATACCATTAATAATGGCAGTAACCATTTTTTCATACTGAAATTCCCCTTTTTAATAGAATGAAATTGATAATCATTATCATATAACAATAAAACTTTAAGGGGATAAAGTATATTTGTCAATATCCGTTTTGGCAAAATATTGTGCATGTCCTGAAATATAAGACTGGATAAGAGCAACGGTTTTTTATTTGTTTTTAGTGTCCAGGCTATAGAAAAACAGCTGCAAACAAAGGGTAAATTGATGGTTGTCTGTAAGACTTTGTTTACGCAATAAATATAGTCCTCTTTTATACACCAATATAGATTTGCTTCTTGCTATTAGTCGTAGTAAGGTGTAGGCATAACCCAATATCGAAAGGATGAATTGAACGATGAGCAATCTGCAAATCACGCCTTATCGCCTTACTCTGCAAGACTGGCAGTTCAAAGCAGCTGATGAGAATGAGTGGTTGTCTGCCGAGGTACCAGGGACGGTGCATACCGATCTGCTGGCACATAATAAAATTCCCGATCCATTCTATGGTACGAATGAAAAAGATGTACAGTGGATCGATAAAAAGGATTGGGAATACATAACAACTATTCAGGTGGATGAAGCGATTTTGCAGCATTCACATTTGGAGCTGGTGTTCCACGGTTTGGATACCTATGCGGATGTCTATATGAATGATCAACTGGTGTTGTCCGCAGATAATATGTTCCGTACCTGGAGAGCCGATGTCAAAGGCTATGCCAAAGCAGGCGAGAACACGATACGTATTTATTTCCGCTCCCCGATTAACGAAGATCTGCCAAAGCTGGAAGCGTTGGGCTATGCATTGCCGGCCAGCAATGACCAATCCGATGTAGGGGAACTGGGAGAGCAGCGTGTCAGTATTTTTGCCCGCAAAGCTCCGTATCATTATGGCTGGGACTGGGGTCCGCGCTTTGTAACAAGCGGTATCTGGCGTGAAGCCGAACTGGTCGCCTGGTCAGAAGTGCGAATCGAAGACGTGTATATTCGTCAAAATCATGTAACTGCCGAATCTGCCGAACTAACAGCCGTGATCCAGATCTATTCCGAGCAGAAACGCAAAGGCAATGTGCATATCCGGACTGAAGACCAGAATTGGGAGCAGCAGGTGACGCTGCAGGAAGGAACCGATACGATCGAGATTCCTTTGACATTGGAGAACCCCAAATTATGGTGGTCCAGAGGACTTGGTGAAGCACATTTGTATACGTTTACAATATCGGTGACAGAAGCGGTCGATCAGCAGAAAACGTTCGCAGAGCAGAGTGTGCGCACAGGTATTCGCTCTGTGCGTCTGGTTCGAGAAAAGCAGGGCGATTCTCCGGGAACGTCGTTCTACTTCGAGCTGAACGGTGTACCTGTATTTGCCAAGGGAGCCAATCATATTCCCAATGACAGCTTCCTGCCAAGAGTGACTTATGAGAGATATCGTCATGAGATCGTATCTGCTGCCGAAGCGAATATGAATATGCTGCGTGTGTGGGGTGGCGGTATTTACGAAAATAATGAGTTTTATGAGCTGTGTGACGAATACGGTATTATGGTCTGGCAGGACTTTATGTTCGCCTGCAGTATGTATCCGGGGGATGAAGAATTCCTCGACAGTGTACAGGCGGAAGCCGAAGAAAATGTACGTCGTCTGCGCAATCATCCGTCGGTCGTTCTCTGGTGCGGTAATAATGAAATGGATTCCGCATGGGCGCATTATATTGAAGACGGCGGCTGGGGCTGGAAAAAGAACTATACGGCAGAGCAGCGCGAGCAGATCTGGAATGACTACAAGGCTGTATTCCACGAGCTGCTGCCTGATGTAGTAGCCAGCGAATCACCTGGCATTGATTACTGGGCTTCTTCTCCAATGGTCGATATGACCGATACGGTGGAACAGCATACACAAGGACTGACCGACAGTGGAGATATTCACTATTGGGGCGTATGGCATGGCAGTGAGCCATTTGAGCGATATAACGAATATGTAGGGCGATTTATGAGTGAGTATGGATTCCAGTCTTTCCCGGAGTATCGTTCGGTGCGTACGTATGCTGAAGAAGCGGATATGGAGCTGGAATCCGAAGTCATGCTTCGTCACCAAAAGAATGGCTCGGGTAACCGACTGATCAAGGAATATATGGACAAATATTTGCCAGAGCCCAAAGACTTTCCATCCTTCCTGTATATGAGTCAGGTACTTCAGGCAGAAGCGATGCAGATGGCGATTGAAGCGCATCGTCGCAACAAGCCTTACTGCATGGGTACGTTGTACTGGCAGATGAATGACTGCTGGCCGGTAGCTTCCTGGGCAGGCATGGATTACTTTGGCCGCTGGAAAGCACTGCATTATTATGCCAAGCGCAGCTTCCGTGATATTGCGGTATCCGTAGACAGTTCGAATAAAGAGCAATTTGATATTTATGCAATTTCCGATGTGCTGGCACCGGCTGCCTTGACGATCCGTGTCAAAGTGCTGGGTACCGATGGCGGATTGTACAAAGAAATTCCGCAATCATTCAGTCTGGCAGGCAATGAGTGCCTGAAGCTGATGTCCCTGTCAAAAGATCATCTGCTGGATGGTGTAGATCCGCATCAGGCAGTGCTGCTGGTAGAGCTGGAGCATGATGGTGTCATCATCGATTCCCAGCTAAGCTACTTTGTATCCTACAAAGACATAGCGTTAAACCAGCCGAATATTACAGTGACACAAAAGGAAGAGAACGGTATCACCGTAATCGAGCTGACAACAGACGAGCTCGCTCGCCAGGTATGGCTGTCTGCTGATAATGCCGGAGAATTCAGCGATAACTTCTTCGATATGCTGCCGGGACAGACGTATCGTGTTCACTTCTGCCAGTTGAATGAAATAAAGGATGCGCATCTGTCACAGCCACAGTACGGTCTGTCTGCTGCAGCCATGATTCCATCCCGTGCCGAAGGATTACAGGTAACCTCGATGGCAGACTATATCAAATAAATAGAATATAAATTTGTATTTTCGCATCATAACGAGTAGAATTTTTTTGCAGTTTGCAGTTTGCAGTTTGCAGTTTGCAGTTTGCAGTTTGCACTAATTGGATATGCAACAGTTCTGAATAGCCATAGTAAAAATCCCCATTCTGCCAAAACAGCAGGTGGGGATTTTGGTTTTGCCGGTTGAAAATTTGTTGTCACCAATAAAATATATAAATTATGTAGGCTTTTTGTACGATCAGATCTCATCATAATATCTATACCGTTTCACTATGATTACAGCATATAATACCAGAAAATTGCCTTTTCGTGCGCAGTCGAGAATTTGGAATACAACATCGTATCGATACCGCCAATAACAAATCCTTTTCTGGCATAAAAACGGCAAGCGGACAGATTCACGTCCTGCGTTTCCAGTGCAAGACCGATCAGCTTATTTTGTCTGGCCCATTCTATAGCTTGGTCAAGCAGCAGACTGCCGATCCCTTTTTGTCGCCAGCTTTGACATATACCGAGGTCTTCTATAAAAGCATATCCGTTCCACGAGACTCTTAGCCGGATCTGTCCTACGCAATGATGATCACTATAATAGAAAAAAACCGCTTTGTGCGTATTGTTTATATAGCTATCATCAATATTCTCATCTTCGTATTCTTTTGGATAAGGTTTGTCGTACAATTCCTCTGTATAACTCCAGCAATCATTTTCATATTGTGGAATCAAACGTCCAATTACCGTAAATCCTTCATTGGATCGGTTATAGTCGTGTTTATTGGCATTATCCATTTGCTGAATCAATATAATTCCTCCAGTTTTGATAGTTTTCAGGCATAACCTATATTCTGTTTTGCCCGTGAGTATCTTCCTTTATTATACATAGAATGAAAATGCTTTCTGTGAAAAGTTGTTCCTGCTAAATCCTATTTGAAAAAACAGCCGTATAAATAGGATCAAGCATCAAAATACAGGCTGAAAACAGGCTAACTTTATGCTTTATCTTGTGATTTTGTTCGCATATGAGTATCATTAACATGAGGTGAAATGACTATTATGGAACGATTGCAGAAAATATTGGCTCAAGCAGGTATAGCTTCACGCCGTAAAAGTGAAGAACTGATTCTGGCGGGAAAAGTAACCGTCAATGGTGAGGTAGTCACTGAGTTGGGAACCAAAGCTGATCCGACTGTCGATGAAATCACAGTGAATGGACGATCCATCGCAGCTGAGAAAAAAGTATACTATATGTTTAATAAGCCAAAAGGAGTCATCACGAGTGTAACCGATCCGGAAGGACGGAAAACGGTGCAGGACTATCTCAAAGGCGTTAATGAGCGTGTATTCCCGGTTGGACGTCTGGATTATGACTCCGAAGGATTGCTGATACTGACCAACGATGGTGAACTGGCTAACAGATTGACCCATCCCAAGCATCATGTACCCAAAACCTATCTGGTTACGGTAGAAGGGGTGCCGCATGGTGATTCCCTGGAGAAATTCCGTCGTGGTATCCAATTGGAAGATGGTATGACCCAGCCTGCAGAGGCTGAATATTACGATATCGATACAGACAAAAAACAGGCGACGATTCGTGTCACGATCTACGAAGGCAAGAACCGCCAGATCCGTCGTATGTTTGATGCGCTCTCGCATAAAGTTATCCGTCTGAAACGGATCGCTTTTGGCGAACTGCTGATTGGCAATCTTAAACGAGGCCTGCACCGTCCGCTCAGCAAACAGGAGCTCGATGCCCTGCAAAAAGGCTCCAAATAAGTAGCACCACAATACTACAGAAATCGTTGATTTCGATATTCCGTCGCACAGCTGGGGGGCTTTAGAAAATGAGTGAACAATTGAACCGTATTCTCGTAGTGGATGACGAAGAACGTATTCGCCGTCTGCTGCGCATGTATCTGGAAAAAGAAGGTTATGAAATCGAAGAAGCCGAAGATGGAGAAACTGCGCTGCGGAAAGCTCTGGCGGATGACTACGGTCTGATTATGCTGGATCTGATGCTGCCGGGAATCGACGGAATAGAAGTCTGTAACCGTCTGCGTCAATCCAAGTCCACACCGGTGTTGATGCTGACAGCCAAAGGCGAAGAAGTGAACCGTGTACAGGGCTTTGAAGTAGGAGCAGATGATTATGTGGTCAAGCCGTTTAGTCCGCGTGAAGTTATCTACCGGGTCAAAGCGATCATGCGCCGTTCATCAGCGACAGCCTATCTTTCCCAGGAGAACAATTCAAGCAACAATATTGTTTTCCCGAACCTGATCATTGAGCATGATGCCCACCGGGTAACGGCCAGCGGTCATGAGATCAGCCTGACACCCAAAGAATACGAGCTGCTTCATTTCCTCGCCACGTCTCCGGACAAAGTATTTTCACGAGAAGAGCTGCTCAAGGATGTATGGAACTATGAGTTTTTCGGCGATCTGCGTACCGTCGATACCCATGTAAAGCGCTTGCGTGAAAAACTGAATAAGGTCTCTCCTGATTCTGCCGCGATGATCACGACGGTGTGGGGGGTAGGCTACAAGTTAGAGGTGCCTAAATAAGTGGACTTCTGGAGAACGCTTGTCGGTAAATTGTGGCTGACGATCAGCGGATTGGTAGCCTGTGTGCTACTGACGCTGGGGTTGTTTTTACTGCCTTATATTGATACCAACTTTACCAATTCAGACGCGATCAAAAGGCTGTTTACGTATGTATCCATTATCGGTTTTGCGCTGACTACGTTTTTTGCGCTGTTTTTGCTCACCAAAATTACACAGCCGATGCAGCAGCTGATCCAGGCGACAGATGGCATCCGTAAAGGAAAGTACAATACTCGCCTGGCACTGCGTACCGGTGACGAGATTGGTCAGCTGGCAAGCGCTTTTAACCATATGGCCGAAGAACTGGAAAAAAATATCCAGAATCTGCAGCTGGAAAAGGAACAGATGGCGAGCGTACTGCGAAGCATGGGTGATGGTGTGATTACCTTTGACAAGCAAGGCAATATGATCCTGCATAATCCGCTTGGCGAGATGATCATGGACAGCTGGCATAAAGCCGGCTGGGAAGGTCAGCAGGATGGCAGCGGCGCAGCAGCTTCCAAAGTGCCGGAGCCGCTGTATCCCATGTTTGAGCGTGTTATCCGCGAACGTCAGGATCAGAGCTCCAATATCCATGTCAAGCAGCAGGTATGGGCAGTGAATATGACGCCTCTTTATTCGGGCGAAGATGTTCGTGGTACCGTATCTGTGCTGCGCGATGTGACTGAAGAAGTCAAAGCAGAGAAAATGCGGCGCGATTTTGTCGCCAACGTCTCCCACGAGATTCGTACGCCGCTGCAAATGATTCAGGGTTACAGTGAAGCACTGCTGGATGGCATGGCATCCTCACCGGAAGAAAGCAATGAACTGGTGCAGGTTATCTATGATGAGTCGCTGCGCATGAGCAGGCTTGTACAGGACCTGCTTGATCTGTCACGGATGGAGGCAGGACATACGGACATGAATTTCGGCCAGATGAATCTGAATGAATTGATGGACCGGGTGTACCGCAAATTCTCTGTACGTGCCAAGGAGCGCGAGCTGGACCTCAAGTTTATCCGCAGCGAGGCACCATTGTTGCTGGAGGCGGATGCGGATCGACTGGAGCAGGTATTTACCAATCTGCTGGACAATGCGTTCCGTCATACACAGGCGGGAGGAACGATTACCGTCACCGCAGCGCTGGAAGGCAATCAGATCAAGGTGTCATTCCAGGATACGGGAGCAGGGATTCCACTGGAGGATCTGCCGTTTATTTTTGAACGCTTCTACAAAGCGGATAAGGCAAGAGTTCGGGGAGAATCAGGTGGTACCGGTCTCGGTCTCGCCATTGTACGCAATATTATAGAAGCTCATCAGGGTACGATTGCTGCGGACAGTCAGGTAGGTAAAGGTACAGTGTTCACCCTGACGCTGCCTGTACATCGTGAAGTTCGGGAGTAAATAACGTCTAACTGGGTATTATCTAAAATTCATCATGAAAAAGCTCCTGCCGATTATTCGGTGCAGGAGCTTTTTCGTATGTCTACATGTATTATATTTCGGGAAATAAATAATTTTGGAGTAATTGGTTAAGCCAGTACAACTTCCTGCGCTGTTTTCAGGTTGGGCAAATTCGTCAACTCGACCAGTACCTGCTTCGGCACATCTTTGTCTACAGTCAGAATCATGATCGCTTCGCCGCCTTCAATTTTCCGTCCAACCTGCATGGAGGCGATATTGACATCTTTTTGACCAAGCAGGGAGCCGACATTACCGATAATGCCTGGCTTATCGGTATGCGATACGAGAATCTGGTGACCGGCAGGCAGTACGTCTACCGAATAATCATTGATACGGACGATACGCTCGCCATAACCGCTCAGCAGGGTACCGGATATACGCTGCTCACTGCCATCCTGGCCTTTGAGGCTTACGGTGATAAGGTTGGTAAAGCCTTTGGTGGAAGGTGCGCTGGTGACGATCACATTCAGATCACGCACTTTGGCCAGGTGAAGCGAGTTGACGATATTCGCTTCCGAACCCAGATGACGCGACAGAATCCCTTTCAGAATATAACGGGTCAGCGGCTGGGTATCCACTTCGGACAGATCGCCTGCATAGTCGATACGGATTTCCTGGATCGCCTGTACAGAGATTTGAGCGGCAAAGCTGCCCAGCTTCTCGCCAAGTCCAAAGTACGGCTGCAGCTTGTTCATCACGCTTGCAGCAACAGGAGGCATGTTAACCGCATTTTTGAAAGGCTCATCCCGCAAAATATGCA
Source organism: Paenibacillus bovis (assembly GCF_001421015.2). Lineage (NCBI taxonomy): Bacteria > Bacillati > Bacillota > Bacilli > Caryophanales > Paenibacillaceae > Paenibacillus > Paenibacillus bovis. The sequence continues at coordinate 3,939,914 of NZ_CP013023.1, read as the reverse complement.
GAACCTGCTCGGATACGTCGATCGCTACATTCTCCTGCGCTTCCACAGTGGATGCACCCAGGTGAGGCGTAACGATAATATTCGGATGATTCAGGAAAGGATGATCTGCTTGCGGCGGCTCGCTTTCGAATACGTCAAAAGCGGCTCCGGCTACAATACCTTCATCAATCGCTGCTACGAGTGCGAGTTCATCTACTACTCCACCGCGTGCACAGTTGACGATCCGCATGCCTTTTTTCATGATCTGGAATTGTGGAGTAGAGATCATATGCTTGGTTTCCGGTGTAAGCGGCGTATGCACTGTCATAAAGTCTGCGTTTTTGAGAATATCATCCACGCTGGCCAGCTTGACGCCCATTTTGTCGGCGCGCTCCTGAGTGAGGAACGGATCATAGCCGAGAATGTCCATACCGAAAGCTTTGGCACGCTTGGCGACTTCACTGCCGATCCGGCCCATACCGAGCACGCCGAGTGTTTTATTGCGCAGTTCGACCCCGAGGAAAGATTTGCGGTCCCAGGTACCGTTAATGGTTTTGGCATAGGCTTGTGGAATATGACGAGCCAGCGCCATCATCATGGCAAAAGTATGTTCGCAGGTTGTAATTGTATTTCCATCCGGCGCATTGATAACGATAATACCGCGCTGGGTAGCAGCTTCCAGATCAATATTGTCGACGCCGACGCCGGCACGTCCGACAACTTTTAGATTTGTTGCAGCTTCCATGATTTTGGCAGTTACCGTTGTCTGGCTGCGTACGAGCAGTGCATCGTATTCGCCGATAATAGCTGTCAATTCGTCTTCGCTGAGTCCTGTCTTTTTGTCTACCGTGATGTCTGAAGCATCCATCAGTTGTTGAATCCCCAGATCGCTAATTGGATCAGATACCAGTACCTTAAACATTATTTCTTTCCTCCTCCAAATTGGTCATTCTTTGTTTGTAGTCGTCCTTGTTGATGATGCAGTTTTTATTTATATGAACATCTGCTTCCGTCACTGATGCTGACAGACAGCTGCAAATGTTGATATCTACCACATTTAATTACCGGATAAACGCACTAACGCACAAAAGTAAAAATCATACAAAAAAAGCACTCATCCGCACACTACGATTGTAGTCAAGGGACGAGAGCTGTCGTGGTACCACCCTAATTCGCTGTTCTCTCACAAGAAGCAGCCTTATGGTCAAATCAATTGACCGGATTCATAACGGAATCACCCGACTGTACCTACTCCATTTTCAATACAGTGACTCAGGAACGCTCAAAATATACAATCGGTTTACCGGTTTGCACCAACCACCGGCTCTCTGAAAACCAGAGTGCAATTTTTTTCCTTCACAGACGCTGATGTAATTTAATTTTTTCATAATGTACCATGGGTTACATACCATGTCAATAACGTATTTTAGAATCAAACACGAATATTAGAGATGAAACGCCTTGGAATATACGTATTAATTGCTTTTACAGCTTTTGTATAATTGTTTGTGAGCCAGCAAGATTATTTAAGGTAAACAAGGGTATGCAGTCTTCAAAGTCGTCTCGCCTATGCATAAATAAACCTGAATCAGCATGGTCAGTGAACCGGGGAATAGATCAGGAAGAGCGAATTATTTGCTTTGCAGGATATCATGGTATAATGAATTTTATCAATTGAAAGCGGGCATTCGGCTCAATGCTTAACTAAGAGGATTGTGATTATGAAAAAAGGCAAGTTTCGATCATTCAAATTAAAACGTGTACAGCCCGAACAGTTGACCGACAAGCTACTGCTGGCCAATTTGTATTTAACCCAGGGACTCACATTGCTCGTCGGCATGATCTGGATCTGGCTGCAGGGACGTAACCCTTTTGCATTGCTGGAACTGCCAGACAGTATTCAGTTTGTATGGTGGGGACTGGGACTCGCCGGAGCGATGCTGCTTGCGGATCTGTTTATATCGAGAGTAGTGCCGGAGAATAGTATGGATGATGGCGGGATTAACGAAATGATTTTCAAAAATCGGCCGATCTGGCATATTGTTATTATTACGCTGATAGTAGGAATTTGCGAAGAAATATTGTTCCGTGGAGCGATTCAGCATGCTTTCGGACCTTATTGGACAAGCATTATTTTTGCGGCGATTCATTTTCGATATCTCCGTCACTGGATTCCTACTGGCTGGGTGTTTGTCAGTAGCTACGCTCTTGGGTATATTTATATTGAATCCGGTACATTATGGGCACCCATTTTATGTCATTTTATGATTGACCTGATATCCGGTCTGATTATTTCGTTGCGGAGGGAAAAATGAGCGAACGTCTAAGCAGGTTGGAACGCTATGGTAATACCAAGGATACAAGCAGAATAGAACGCTTTGGCAGTAACCGAGATGAAGGACTATTGATCGGCGGACGGATCAAGCTTCCTGGCGGCCGCAGCAAGCGTTCGTCGCGAACCGTACGGCAAGCCGCTTATCAGTCGGTAAGTCCGGCTCTGGCAGCAGATGGCCAGTTACAGGTAGAGGGCGAAGAAGAGGAAGAAGGCGAAAAGGAATACGCGCCTCGCAGCACGATCTATCCGGCACGCAAAATCCGGCTGGCCAAGTTCTTTTATGGCTATCTCATCTTCATGTTTGTTGTCTTGACCGGCATGCTGCTCTGGTGGGGCTTCAAGCTCTCGGGCTTTATGCTGAGCTGGGATAAATTCAAAAACCTGATGATGTAGTCAGTGCCAGCATGAGACAGTCATAGCCTGCTTATCCAACCTATACACAAATACAATAGCTGGCTGGCCTGAATATCAAAAGCAAAAAACGCAGATAGCGGATCATTCCGCTATCTGCGTTTTTATTTACTTTTTGCGATATTCTATGATCCAGAATTACTTGATCCTATTTTTGTATCAAACATTAACGCATTTCCGGTTCAATCGTATCCGGATCAACAAATGTATATCCTTTGGCTTCCAGCTTGGTCAGCAGCTGATCCAGTGCCTCAACGGTCCATGGCAATTCATGCATCAGGATTGTACTGCCGGAATGCAGCTGATCCATAACATTGGTAATGACTGCCTGAGGATCATTCTGATTCACCCAGTCCAGGGATCCTACCGACCAGTTCATGTACATCAGATTGTTTTTGGCAGCGACTTCATGTACGGCATCATTGCCTGCTCCATTTGGTGGGCGCAGGAAGCGCGGAGTCACATTGATCGTTTCCTTGATAATTTTCTGGGTGTCTTCAATTTGCTGTTTGACTTTGGCAGGCGATTCGTTTTTCAGAACGATATGATCGTAAGTGTGATTTCCGATTACGCCTCCGCGATCATGAATGAGCTTGAGCAGCTCAGGATGTCTTTTAACGCGGCTGCCGTTAACAAAGAAAATAGCACGCGCATTATGCTTATCGAGGGTATCGATCATGCTGTTGATCATTTTCGCTTCTTTTGGACCATCGTCAAAAGTCAGCAGAACGACCTTTTTCGGCGTTTTATCGGATTCCTTGTTCGGCACGATATCATAATTTTTGTTCATATGATAGGTATAGCTCACAGGTGCTTCGGCTTTGGAATCTTCGGCAGTGGTACTGCTGCTTTCCTGGGATTTGGCATCTGTTGAACCGGCAGTCGTACCTGCTGAAGCTGTAGCATCAGCATCTTTTCCGGTCGATGGCGTAGTAGTGGCTCCGGCATTCTGTTCGCTTGCAGCCGGTGTGGCAGGTGTTTGGTTGGCGCCCGAGTTGCCAGCGGTGCTCTGATTGCTGCATGCAGACAGGATCAGCACGGACAACAGCAGCCATCCCGCGGTTTTCTTGAACATTCATTTCACACTCTTTTCTGTCTGTAGTTTATGTAACCAGATCTCTGACAGCTTCAGACTAATTATTTTCCGGGCGGAATACATCAGTCTGAATCAACAATAGACCTATGTAAATTAAATCCCTAAAAAGCATAAAAAATCAACACTTGTATAAATATTCTATACTTTTTTGGGCATACAAATGCGTTATAACCCAAAAATCAGATGACTGAATCAAAAAGATCTGAATAAAACGCTTACAATCATAATTATATACAAAGCGTTTTATTACGTGCATTTAAGGATAATAAATGGTAACATAGACAATATAGTATTGCTATATTTATCACCATATGAATAGGGAATGGATGACACGCATTATGCCGTGATCACAACCTATGTTTTCAAGGGGGATCCTATCATGAAAATAGAAAGACTGAGCTCAGATAAAATACGGATTTTCCTTACTTTTGACGATCTCACTGAGCGCGGGATCCAAAAAGAAGATATGTGGCAGGAGATTCCAAAAGTCCATGACCTGTTCACCGAAATGATGGATCAGGCTTATACGGAGCTTGGGTTTGATGCTACCGGTCCTCTGGCGGTCGAAGTATTCGCGCTTCCTGCACAGGGTATGGTAGTGATAGTAACTCGCGGTAAATACGATCAGCATCTGGGAACCATGAACGAGGATGATCTGGCTGATGAGATATACGAGATGGAAGTTACGCTGGAAGAGACTGATTTTATCGCCTATTCCTTTAAGGACTTCGAGACATTGATCGAAGCGGCACACACTCTATCCCAGAACGTAACCGAAGCGGGAAGACTGTATCATTATAAAGATCAATGGGTGTTTACCCTTGATCCTGCTGAAGTGGACATGTCCAAGCATGCAGCCCTGATTGCTGTACTGGCTGAATTCGGAGATGCGACTTCAGTTACCGAAGCTATGCTGGAAGAGTACGGCAAAGTAGTTATGCCGGAAAATGCAGTTCAGGTAATTTGCGAGCATTTCAAACGCAATGACTGAATGAAACCAAGGCATCCAGGTATTTCCTTCACTTGTGAATAGTCCGAACCGGCCGGAAGGAGTTCCTAGCTCGTATGTTGCAATAACGGCACATCAACCGGTGGTCAGGCTATCAATCAATGAGGGGGAATCTGGGTGTCTTTATTTTCAATTCTGCTGGCTGCAATAGCTCCGGGTATTGCACTGCTCGTATATGTCTATCTCAAGGATAAATATGACACCGAGCCACTTCATCTGGTGATCAAATTTTTCCTGTTGGGAATAGCTATCGTATTTCCGATTATGATTATTCAGCGAGCCATGGTTCTTGGATTGGGAGAAAGTCCATACGTTTTTTCATTTCTGATATCTGCCGGTGTGGAAGAGGGAGCCAAATGGTTTATCATTTATCATATTTTGTATAACCATACGGAATTTGATGAACCCTATGATGGCATTGTCTATGCGGTAGCTCTTTCACTCGGATTTGCCACATTGGAGAATGTACTGTATGCACTCTACAATTCAATGCCGATCATGTCGCTGTTGGCACGTGGTTTGCTGCCGGTATCAGGACATGCATTGTTTGGCGTCATTATGGGATACTATGTAGGTAAAGCCAAATTTACTACAACTTCGCGCAAACGGCGCTGGTTTCTGGTATGTGCACTGGTATTGCCGTTGTTCTGGCATGGTGTATATGACTTTATTCTACAAACGGTTACCCAGAATTGGCTGTGGTATATTGTGCCTCTGATGCTGTTCCTCTGGTATGGCGGCATGATCAAGATTGCACGCGCCAATAATCGCTCGCCTTTCCGTTTTGTCAAAAGGGAAGAAGAGATGAACACATAATATTCAGACAGAATAACAAGCCTGCAACCGGACGATAAACCGGTGTGCAGGCTTTATTTTTGCAAATTAAAAATCGGGTTGGATAAGTTGCAATGGATTCTATGAAAATGGGATCGGTTTATAACATGCGATCTTTGCGTATTCCTTGTCTGTATATACCTCGTCAGAAAGAAATATCGGTGTGAGCCGGCACATGCTATAATTTCAATATTAAGAAGCTTAGAGAATAAGAATCAGATTGACCAAACGATATAAAAGGAGAATCATCTATGGAATGGAAGCAAGGTAGTACTTTGTATATTCAAATACATACAGCAGGGGAATCCAGAGATACTCCTGCCTATCCGTGTATGCTAAAAGCAGCCGACGATTCTTTTTTGTATGTGGATGTACTTCATGATCCGCAGACAGGCGAACAATATATGTTGCAGCCAGAAGAGCAACTGCAGGTGCTTTTTGACAGTGAGGATGGAACACGCTATCGTTTTGACAGTCGTTCTGCAGGCTACAATGAAATGCTTCGGCTAACTCCGATTGTAAAACCGATAGATCAGCAGATTGTTCAGACAGAAGCTTCGGAATATTTGCGTGTTCGCTCGGAGATCGAAGTAGCTATCCGAAAAGGAGAGCAGCGTTCTACAGTAATTACTACGTATATCAGCGCAGGTGGAATGACCGTTACCAACGTGCGGGATATCGAATTGACTATAGGCGATCAATTGGAATGCTGGCTGCTTATTCATATGAAAAACGGATCGATCGAGCATATTCCACTCGAAGCGGCACTGATTGGCGAGCAGTCTGGCGAAGGCGGCGAAAAGCAATACAGTATGCAATACAGCGAAATATCCGATTCGGATCGCCAGAAATTGATACGTTATTGCTTTGAACGCCAATTTGATTTTCGCAGTTTGTAGGTGACTGTGCGCTTTTGCATGTTCTAGGGGACTGTGTTATAATTTGCTTGACGCAGGCAATGCCTGCTTTTTTATTGAGTTGTAGTATAATGGTTGAGGGGGAGTTCCCGGTTGGAACGCCAAAAGTCAGAACATAACGGGAAAATCAACATTGCGATTGATGGACCTGCCGGCGCAGGGAAAAGTACAATTGCACGTATGGTCGCCAAGCGACTCGGCTATGTATATGTCGATTCGGGAGCAATGTACCGCGCCGTTACATGGCATATGCTTCAATTAAATATTGAACCTGAAAATGCCGAAAAAGTGCTTCAAGAAGCACAGAATCTGGTGATTGAATTAATACCTGATGAACAGGGACAGAAGGTACTGGCAAATGGAGAAGATGTGACTGCAGATATTCGTAGTCTGACCGTGAACCGGATTGTGTCACGATATGCGCAAATCGAGGGGCTGAGAGTAAAGCTAGCGTCTTTACAGCGGCAAATGGCTTTGCGTAAAGGCGTTGTGATGGATGGACGCGATATCGGTACTCATGTGCTTCCTGATGCAGAGTTGAAGATCTTTATGACTGCAACTGTGCAGGAGCGTGCCAGACGCAGATACGCAGAGATGGATGCTTCCGAGGGAATTACCCTGGAGCAGCTTGAACGCGAAATTGCCGAACGGGATCAGCTGGATGAACAGCGTGAATTCTCTCCGCTGGTATGTGCAGAGGATGCGCTGGTGCTCGATACAACGTCGATGTCTATCGAGCAGGTATCCGATCATATCCTGACGCTGGCTCATACTACACTGGCAGGGAGAGTCTGACTGATGTTCTATCGATTCATTCGCGCTCTTATACGCTTTTTTTACCGAATTCTGTTCCGTATCAAAGCGGAGGGATTGGAGCATATCCCGCAGCATGGCGGCGTACTGCTCTGTTCCAACCACATCAGTAATCTGGATCCTCCTATGGTAGGTATCCTGATTAAACGCCAGGTTCGTTTTATGGCCAAGGAAGAACTGTTCCACACTCCGGTACTGGGACCGATTATTGCAAGACTTGGTGCTTTTCCGGTCAAACGGGGCGGTATCAGCAAAGAATCGATCCGTACCGCGCTCACGATTTTACGTGAAGGCGGTATAATGGGGATTTTCCCTGAAGGTACACGTAATTCTCAGGCAGCAGTCGCCAAACGTGGCGCTGCAACTTTTGCATTACGGAGCGATGCGGCAGTGATTCCGGCTGCGATTATTGGAAATTACAAGCTTTTTCGTACAACCAAGGTTGTGTATGGTCCACCTGTTGATCTTTCTGCCTACAAAGGCAAGGATGCAATCGGTACGGCCGAGGAAGCGACGGAGAAAATTATGGAAGCTATCCATAAGATTATTCGTGAACATCAATAAATGTGTTTTGAACTCAGCTTTACATTGAGTTTAAATAAATGGGATTTGAATCGAGGAGGGTATTGACATGTCGGAAGAAAATAATAACCAAGAAACTACCGAAGTTACAAACCAGGAGGCGCTTGATCAAATGGTCTCCGTGAACAAAGGTGACACTGTCACTGGAACAATCGTCAAAATTGATGATAATCAAGCTTATGTAAGTATTGGATATAAATATGACGGTGTTATTCCAGTCCGTGAACTTTCTTCTGTGCACGTAGACAGCGCTTCTGAAGCTGTGGAAGTGGGACAGGAAGTGGAATGCAAAGTAGTAAGCATCAACGACGAGAAAGAAACTCTCGTTCTGTCCAAGCGTGCGATCGATAGTGAAAACGCTTGGGAATCACTGGAACAACGTTTTGAATCCGGTGAAGTATTTGAAGTTACTGTATCCGACGTTGTAAAAGGCGGACTGGTAGCTGACGTAGGCGCACGCGGATTTATCCCTGCATCCATGGTAGAGCGTCATTTCGTAGAAGATTTCAGCGATTACAAAGGTCGTACACTTCGCGTTAAAGTAAAAGAACTGGATCGCGAAAACAACAAAGTAATCCTGTCCCAAAAAGATGTACTGGAAGCGGAATACGAGTCCAACAAGCACAAAATCATGGAAAGCCTGCAAGAAGGCCAGGAGCTGACAGGTACTGTACAGCGTCTGACTCAATTCGGTGCATTCGTTGATGTAGGAGGCGTAGATGGTCTGGTACACGTATCCGAGATCGCTTGGACACATGTAGACAAACCAGCTGACGTACTGTCCGAAGGCGACCAAGTAAAAGTAAAAGTACTGCGTGTTGATCCTGAAAAAGGCAAAATCAGCCTCAGTATCAAAGCAGCTCAACCAGGTCCTTGGGAGACTGCAGCAGACAAATTCCATACTGGCGATGTAGTATCCGGCGAAGTAAAACGTCTTGTAAACTTCGGCGCATTCGTTGAAATCGCTCCAGGAGTAGAAGGTCTGGTACACATTTCCCAAATCTCCCACAAACACATCGGTACTCCGCAAGAAGTACTGGAAGAAGGCCAAACGGTTTCCGTTAAAGTTCTGGATGTAAATCCAAGCGAAAAACGCGTTAGCCTGAGCATCAAAGAAACCGAAGAAGCTCCTGCTGATGAGCCAAAAGCGCCTAGAGAAAACAGCAACAAAGGCAACCGCGCTCCAAAACAGGAAGAGCTGAACAACCCTAACGTTTCCCTGAGCAATCAAGGCATGAACGTAACACTGGGCGACCTCTTCGGCGACAAACTGAGCAAATTTAAGTGATTAGAAGCAAGTGATTTAAGAGCAAGTGATTTCCTTGCTCCCTAAACGGTAACGTTTCAATGCCGTTTAGACGCATGACCAATACCAACTACAATAACTTCAATCCACTCCTCTCTTAAAGCAGTAGAAAATGAAAGTTTCCTGCTGCTAAGTAAGAGAATTCATAGCTAAAAGTTAGAACAGACGGTATTGCTTGCAAGCAAGAAATCACATTGCAATATTCACTTCACCAGCATAAACATTCCAGGGCTTAACCCGTACAGTCCACCAGATGATTGCGGAGGATTTATCGGCTAAGCTCACCAGATAATCGGCGAATCCGTAATGGGTTCGCCGATTATTGCTTTTTATTAGCGTTAAATTCATCATAATGTTAGCCAAGGCTATCGTTTTTTGCTATGATGATTAACGGAAAGATAGAACAGGAGGCAAAAACCTATGGCAAGACCCGTAGTAGCAATCGTTGGACGCCCAAATGTGGGCAAGTCAACGGTATTTAACCGGATGATCGGTGACCGGTTGGCAATCGTAGAAGACCGACCGGGTGTAACCCGTGACCGGATATATGGAACTTCAGAATGGAATGGCAAGCCTTTCAGCGTTATCGATACCGGAGGTATTGAACTGGACGGCGAAGATATGATGCTCAAATCGATCCGGATGCAAGCGGAACTCGCTATCGCTGAAGCCGATGTGATCGTATTTATGTGTGATGTAAAAAGTGGTTTGACCCAGTCCGACGAAGAAGTGGCACAGATTTTGTACCGCTCGCGCAAGCCGGTTATCGTAGCTGTCAACAAAGTGGATAACATGAACCGGATGGACGATATTTATGAATTCTATAATGTTGGTTTTGGTGATCCGATTGGTGTCTCCGGTAGTCATGGTAGCGGTATGGGTGATCTGATGGATGCCATCGTCGAGAACCTGCCTGATCTGGAAGACGATGAATACGGCGATGACGTTATTCGCGTAGCCCTGATTGGACGTCCGAATGTCGGCAAATCTTCGCTCGTTAATGCGATTCTTGGTGAAGAGCGCGTTATTGTTAGCAATGTAGCAGGCACAACACGTGATGCGATCGATACTCCGTTCGAGCGTGATGGACAGCGTTATGTATTGATTGATACTGCAGGTATGCGCAAACGCGGTAAAGTCTACGAAAACACTGAAAAATACAGTGTAATGCGTGCAATGAAAGCGATCGAGCGTGCTGACGTAGTATTGATGGTGATCAACGGCGAAGAAGGCATTATCGATCAGGATAAGCACGTAGCCGGTTATGCCCATGAGGCGGGTAAAGCAGCTATTATCGTCGTAAACAAATGGGATGTTGTAGAAAAAGATGATAAAACGATGCAGCATTTCGAAAATAATATCCGTGATCACTTCCTGTTTATGCAGTATGCGCCGGTTGTATTCCTGTCGGCACTGACCAAACAGCGTATTCACAAGCTTCTGCCTGTCGTACAGCAGGTAGCCGAGCAGCATTCCCTGCGTATTCCTACGCATTTGCTGAATGATGTTATTTCGGATGCGATTGCAATCAATCCGCCACCGACAGACAAAGGTAAGCGTCTGCGGATTAACTATGTAACCCAGGTAGCGGTGAAACCACCTACGATTATCGTATTTGTGAATGAGCCGGAAATGATGCACTTTTCCTATGAGCGTTATTTGGAAAACAAAATCCGTGCTGCATTTGACTTCGTAGGAACGCCGATCCGTATCTTTACACGTCGCAAATCATCGGACGATTAAGGAGAGAAGCTTGTGATTGTATCGGTTTTAGCCATCATAGTGAGTTATCTTCTCGGTTCCATCAGTTTTAGTGTGCTGATTGCCAAAGGCATGAAAGGAATCGATATTCGTGATCATGGCAGCGGTAATGCCGGAGCAACGAACACACTTCGTGTGCTCGGCAAAGGTCCGGCCATTACGGTTCTGCTGCTGGATGCACTCAAAGGCGTAGGGGCAGTCTGGCTGGGTGTATGGCTGTCTTCCTCTCCAACCTATTGGGTTCCGGCATTATGCGGCATTGCAGCAATTCTGGGCCATAACTGGCCGATCTATTTCCGTTTCCGCGGAGGCAAAGGAATTGCTACGACAATCGGCGTTTTGGCTACCCTTTGCTTGCTGCCTTCGCTGGCTGCCGGTGTGTTTGCGATTCTGGCAATTGTGCTCACACGCTATGTATCGCTGGGCTCTCTGATTTTTGTTACGCTCACTCCGGTGATCCTGCTGTTTCTGGGGTATTCTGCCCCGATTGTAACGGTTAGTGTGATTATCTGGGCGCTGGCTGTATGGCGTCATCGGGCGAATCTGTCCCGTATTTTCAAAGGTACAGAAAACAAAATCGGAGCAAAAGCGGACAAGGGAGGAAGCGAAGTTGTCTGATAAGGTAACGGTTCTGGTAGCAGGAAGCTGGGGAACGGCGCTGGCCTGTGTTTTGGCGGATAATGGATTCCGGGTGTCTTTGTGGACGCGTAGTGATGAGCAGGCCAATGAGATCAATGAACACCATACCAATCGTAAATATCTACCGGAAGCTGTACTGCCGGCAAATATAACGGCAACACCCAGTCTGGCTGAAGCTATGCAGGATACCCAGGCGGTTCTGATCGTAGCGCCTTCCAAAGCGATGCGTGAAGTATGCCGTCAGCTCAAGCCTTTTTATCATGAGGATATGCTCTGCGTTCATGCAACCAAAGGATTCGAGACCGAGTCCCTCAAACGGATGTCTACAGTAATCAGTGAAGAACTGGGTGCCAAAGAGTCCAATATTGTTGTATTGTCGGGTCCAAGCCATGCCGAAGAAGTAGTGAAGCGCATGCCGACGACTGTAGTCGTGGCTTCTCGCAATGAAAGAGCGGCGGCAGCAGCGCAGACGCTGTTTATGAATGAGGAGTATTTCAGAGTCTATACGAATCTGGATATGATTGGTGTAGAGCTGGCCGGTGCACTCAAAAATATTATTGCACTGGGTGCAGGAATGTCTGACGGACTGGGCTATGGGGATAACGCCAAAGCCGCACTGCTGACACGCGGTATTGCCGAAATGGTCCGCGTAGGCAGTGAAATGGGAGCGAATCCGCTGACCTTTGCCGGACTTGCAGGAATCGGAGATCTTATGGTTACCGGTACCAGTCGTCACAGCCGGAACTGGAGAGCAGGCTATATGCTCGGTCAGGGCAAATCGCTGGATGAAGTGATGGATTCCATGAATATGGTTGTGGAAGGCATTCGCACTACCCAGGCTGCGCATGACATGTCCCGCAAATATGATGTACAGATGCCGATTGCCGAGCAGCTGTACCGCGTTTTGTTTGAAAAGAGTGATCCGCGTGAAGCTGTAGAAGCTTTGATGGGAAGAGATCCCAAAAACGAGATGGAGTCCATGAAGCTGGAAATCTGGCAGCAGTGGCATTCCTGATCGAATTTGGAGTCAGACGTACAGAGAACGAAGGGAAATCCTGTCGTTCTTTTTGTACAGGTCTGAATGCAAAGGGGGCATATTTGCAAATGTATAATCCTGAACAATATGTGCAATCGCATCCGCAACTCAAGCAGTCGCTGATGGATCTGGCCAGCTGGCTGACTCCAGACTATGAGAGCGAGGGTGTACACTGGCTGCTGGGGGAAGCTGCGGATTACTGCTACAAGGCATTCCGCTGGATGAAGCGCCGCGGGATATTGATCTATATGCAGATGGTCTTGCAATCAATCTGCTGCATGACCGGCTGCAGGCTCATACAACTGTGCTGGATGGTCCGGAGCAGAATGAAACCCGAATGTATCGCTCGGTCCTGAGTCACTATCAGGCCGGAGATTACAAAGTAGAATTGGTCGGGGACTTTGAAGTTCGTGCACGGGAATCGTATTATCGGGTACATATTGATAAAAATCTGTATGATCATGCGCCTGTGGCAACGCTGGGAGGCCATTCAGTGGCTCTTATGCCGCTGGCACATGAATTGATATTTAACCTACTAAGGGACCGCAGGGATCGCTACGAGCGCATTGCAGAACATATGGCTGCCCAGCCGGAGCATCATCGTGAATTGGTGAGACAGATTATTGCTGCCAATGGTTTTCATCCACAGATGATCCAGCGCATTTACAAACTGACCGGAATCGATAATCAGGCTGGTAATTAATATCAGTAACTCAAAGGAGGAATTCCCTTGGCTGGAAAGCAGCAATGCCGGATAGAGTTTAGGCCTGCAGGCAAAGTGGTTCAGGTACCAGAAGGAACAACGCTGCTGGCTGCTGCCAGACGGGCAGGAGTACATCTTCCGGTACGCTGCGACGGCAGAGCAGCTTGTCTGATGTGCAAGGTTATGGTGCTGCCGGAAGAACAGCCTTTGGGAGAAATTTCCCTTTCTGCACCGGGAGCGGCTGAGACACGCAAGCTGGGACTTTCATTGCAAGAACATATACGTCTTGGCTGTCAGGCCCGGGTAACCGGAGATTCTATAGTCCGTGTTCCGGAAGACCGTCTCAAGGCAGCTATTCGCAAACAGATGGAACAGCAAAATGACGATTTGAGTGACTGGTAATGCTTGGCAGTTCAGCGATATCAGATAAAAAAGCGCAAAACGCTTGAAATTAAAGGGTAGCTGTATTACTATAGGTGTGTTCTGTGTCCCGGCGATAGCTGGCACAGTCCATATTCCGAAAATTCCGCGGCGTTTACCTATATTTTCGTTAATGCGAAAACCAAAGTAGCAAGTGGAGAGCTTATATTTGCATTAGGAGGTGAATACACATGAACAAAACTGATCTGATCGCACAGGTTGTTGAAAAAACAGAACTGCAGAAGAAAGATGCAACAAAAGCAGTTGACGCTGTTTTCGAAGCAATCTCCAGCGCCCTGCAAAGTGGTGATAAAGTCCAACTGGTTGGATTTGGTAACTTCGAAGTTCGTGAGCGTTCTGCACGTATGGGACGCAATCCGCAAACTGGGGAGCAAATGGAAATCCCGGCGAGCAAAATCCCGGCTTTCAAACCTGGTAAAGCACTGAAAGATGGAATTAAATAAGCTGTACATATTCCATGTTCAGGAAAGGACCGTGATCTTCATGTTCACGGTCCTTTCCGTATCTGTCCGTCTGCTTGACCGGACAGCTGCCATAAGCAAAAGGAGGCAATAATGGAACCATCCAAAGACGGAATTGTTAACGGTGATTATGTAGTTATCAAAGCCAAGGAAAATGGAGTACAGGTGATCGGTCTGACCCGTGGCCGTGATACCCGTTTTCATCATACGGAAAAGCTGGACAAAGGCGAGCTGCTGATTGTACAGTTTACCGAGAATACGTCGGCGATCAAAATCAGGGGCGACGCTGAAGTGCATACTAAGCACGGTACCGTTAAAACGGAAGATTAATATGACTGCCATCTCCTATAGCCGCAGTCTGCAGCATCTATACTGGCTTCCCTATTATTAAGCTGGACTTAATGAAGGGAAGCCAGTATTTTATTGTTTTGCGAGCCGGATTATGATCAACTTACAAATGTTCACTTACTCTGTCTTGTCGAAAAAACATATGTTATAATGAACTGAAATGTTTAAATCTAAAACATTATAGTTTGTGAAAATATAGACTTGCCTATAAAGGCACGGAGGCTGAGATGAAACCGTATCGCTTATTGGAAACATCCCAAAAATATACAGACTACGATATGATTCAGGAGCATACCGCTATTCCCGAATTTCCGGATATTAGAGCTCGTCTATTGCTGGCTTTTCTGAATGAAGCTGCAGACACGGAGCAGAAAGCGGATAGAGGTCAGCTGTTTTCCCTTGTGACCGGATTGGTACAGATGGCGCTGGATACACATGACCGGATTGATACCTCTCCACTGCACCAGGAGGAAGCCAAAATGCGTTCCCGTCAGCTGAATGTACTGGCAGGTGATTATTTTAGTAGCCGCTTTTACGAGCTACTGGCCAAAGCAGGCGAGATTCAGATGGTATCGAGGCTCAGTGAAGCGATCTGCGAGAATAACCGTCTCAAAATGAATTTATATCAACAGGTACAGAGAACAATGCTTACTTCCGAACAGTATATTGAGGCGATTACACAGCTGAAGATGCAGCTGTTTCTTTCATTTAAAGCCTATCTTCCGGCAGATCGGGCTGAACTGTGGGAAGAAATGCTGTATGCATTCAGCCGCTGCGAGGTATTGGCTGAGGATATGCAGCTCAAGCAGGCCTCCCTGCAGCAGCGTCCATTTGGACATTATAGCCTGTATTATGCATTGGAGCAGGCTACCCAGCAGGATCAGGTAGCGATGATGGCAGAGCCGGTAGACAGCCCGCGCTGGCAGCAGTGGTATGAGCAATATGGAGCAGTAGAACAAATTGGCCAGCTGCTGGAGCAATCGCTGTCTGTGATCCAATCGCGTCTGCAGCAGCCGGGTTATGAGCGTCTGCGTGCAGATGTTGCTCCATTGACGGAAGTATATGCCACTTTGCGCTAACCGCATAATCCAAGTAATCCAGAAGAGGTGGTAAGACGATGAACAAACCGGAAAGTGCCAAACCGAAGGAACAATTTGTCCAGTCGGTTTTTGAATCGATTGCGCCCCAATACGATATGATGAATGATGTGCTGAGTTTCCGCATGCACAAAAAATGGCGCAAATTTACAATGAAAAAAATGAATGTACAGCAGGGCGATTCGGCTCTGGATGTGTGCTGCGGCACATGTGACTGGACACTCAGTCTGGCGGAAGCCAGCGGTACCGGCCAGGTCTGCGGACTGGATTTCAGTCCCAATATGCTTCAGTTCGGTCAGAAAAAAATTGACCGTGACGGATGGAGCAACAATATTACGTTGACCCAGGGGAATGCGATGGATCTGCCGTATGCAGACAACTCATTCGACTACGTTACGATCGGGTTCGGGCTGCGCAATGTACCTGATCTGGAAAAGACGCTCAAGGAAATGAAGCGTGTTGTCAAACCGGGTGGCATGGTGGTATGTCTGGAACTGTCCAAGCCAACCTGGCAGCCATTTAAAGGCGTGTATTATTTTTATTTTCAGAATTTGCTGCCGCTGATGGGCAAGCTGGTCGCCAAGCGTTATGAGCAGTACAAATGGCTGCCGGATTCGCTCAAGGCTTTCCCTGGACGCGAGGAGCTGGCTGGTGTATTCCGTAATATCGGACTGCAGCAGGTACAGGCTTATCCGCTGACCGGTGGAATTGCAGCACTTCATATTGGGATCAAGGAGAAGCAGGATGTTTAAAAAGATTAAGATATTTTTGGAAATGATCAAAATTGAGCATACGTTGTTTGCCCTGCCGTTTGCTTTTATGGGCGCGATGCTGGGATCTTATGTAGTAAAAGGCCATCTGCCGACCTGGGAGCAGATTGTATGGATTCTGGTCGCCATGGTTGGTGCACGCAGTGCAGCAATGGGACTGAATCGTCTAATTGACCGTACGTTTGACGGTAAAAATCCGCGTACGATGATGCGGGCTATTCCTGCCGGGCTGCTTCGCTCCGGCGAGGTTGTTATCTTTATTGTGATTTCGCTGGTCGTCTTTTTCTGGGCTGTTACACAGCTATCGCCGCTGGCCTTCAAGCTACTGCCGATTGCAGTCTTTATGCTGATTATTTATTCCTTTACCAAACGCTTTACCTGGCTGTGCCATGTTGTACTCGGAATGACGATTGCGCTTGCGCCGCTGGGCGGCTGGGTAGCTGTCGCTGGCCGAATCGACTGGGCAGCTATTGTATTCTATATCGCTATCACGTTCTGGACAGCCGGATTTGATGTCATCTATGCCTGTGATGATGCAGAGTTCGATCGCAAGGAAGGACTGCATTCGATTCCAAGCCGCTTTGGTATTCCGCGCGCACTGAAAATCGCCCAGGGATTCCATGTAATTACGGCTGCCGGTCTGATCAGTTTGCTGTTTATTACCGATCTGGGCTGGTGGTATATCGCGGGTGTTATTATTGCCTGTGCGATTCTGTTCTACGAGCACTATATTGTTACACCAAAAGACCTGAGCCGTCTGCAGACCGCTTTCTTCACTATGAACGGAGCGCTTAGTATTATTATGTTTGTCTTTACTCTGATCGATCTGGCGGTTAAGCAATGGTGGTAAACCGTCCGGAACATACACCGTCCGAGTCTGTCGCTTCGTTCCCTGCCGGCTATCATCCTGATCATGCCGGCAAGCGTTATGTGATTGGCATTACCGGAGCCAGTGGTTCCGTGTATGGTGTTCGTCTGACTGAAATACTGTTATCGATGGGCTACAGTGTCCACCTGGTGATCTCGAATGCCGGGTGGAGAGTGCTCAAGGAAGAACTGGACTGGACTGCTTCCAGCAGGGAAGAGATGCTTGATGGGCATTTCGGCTCCCTGCCGGGCAAGCTGGTGTATCATTCCTTTTCGGATATTGGAGCATCGATTGCAAGTGGATCATTTCGTGTGAAAGCCATGATCATTATTCCTTGTTCCATGGGCACACTGGCGAATATAGCCGGAGGCATTTCTGCTAATTTGATGACCCGTGCAGCTGATGTGATGATTAAAGAAGAACGGAAACTGGTTATAGTTCCAAGAGAAACACCTTTGCATGCGATTCACCTGGAAAATATGCTCAAGCTGGCTCATATGGGAGTCAGCATCATTCCGGCGATGCCGGCTTTTTATTATCGCCCTCAGACACTGGAAGATGCTGTCGACTTTGTAGTTGGCAAAGTGCTCGATATCCTTGATATTGAGCATCATTTATTTGAACGATGGGGGGAATAACAGTGAGTGAATTTGAATTGCCGATCAAAATCGGTAAAATTGAATATACAAATGATTGGCCGATCTATCAGAATTTTGATCCGGCACAATTGTCTGTACCGGCTGTCATACACAGCGATCTTCCGGCTAATCTGAACCGTGGTCTGCTGGAAGACCGTTTGTTTGTTACTCCGGTATCTTCTTTTGCTTATGGAACACGTTCTGACGATTTCTGGTTGCTGCCAGATTTGTCGGTAAGTGCGCAAAATGCGGTCGGATCGATTCTTCTGTTTTCCAGAAAACCGGTAGCGGAACTGGGAAGTGGAACGATCGCGCTGACAAATACTTCAGCCACTTCTATTAATCTGCTCAAAATTATTCTGGATAAAAGATATGGGCACCAACCGGAATATGTATCGATGGATCCTCAGCTGGACGAGATGATGGAGCGCTGTGATGCGGCTCTGCTGATCGGCGATCATGCGATTGCGGCGGCACAGCGTGACACAGGCTATATTATTACCGATCTCGGACTGGAATGGAAAGAATGGACCGGTCTTAGCATGACCTTTGCCGTCTGGGCAGTAAACAAGCGGTTTGCAGCGGTCTATCCGGAGCTGGTAACCGAAATTGGCGAACAGCTGCGTATCAGCAAGCAGCGCAGCGTAGCTGATCTGGATCCGGTTATTCATGAAGCTCGTCAGAAAATGGGTGGCAGTCATGAATACTGGGAACATTACTTCCGGCAATTATGGTATGATTTTGGAGACAAGGAACAGCAGGGGCTTGCTCTTTATTTTCAATATGCCTATGAGCTCGGTCTGCTGGATCATAAAGTGAATATGGAATTATGGACTGACAATATGATGACACGGGTGAACGAATGAAACTACTGGACATTTTCGGGACACTAAAAAAAGATATGAACGTAATCGAACGTGAGCTCAGCCGCAGCATTGATACCGAGCATGCGTTGCTTAATGAAACTTCACTTCATCTGTTGAAAGCGGGAGGAAAGCGGCTTCGTCCCGCTTTTGTGCTGCTTGCAGGCAAGTATGGCAACTACGATTTGGAACGTCTTAGCAATGTGGCGGTTCCGCTTGAACTGATCCATATGGCTTCTCTGGTCCATGATGATGTTATTGATGATGCAGAGACCCGTCGTGGGCAGCTGACAGTCAAGTCCAAATGGGATAACCGGATCGCCATGTATACCGGTGACTATATTTATGCCAAAGCCCTCGTGATTGTAGCGAGACTGGAGAACCCTGAGATTCATCGTGTACTCGCCAAGGCAATGGTACAGATGTCGATCGGCGAGATGGAGCAGATTCGTGACTTCTTCAATACGGACCAGACGATTCGCCGTTATCTACTGCGGATTCGCCGCAAAACGGCTTTACTGATTGCCATCAGCTGTCAGTTGGGCGGATTGGCTGCCGATGCGCCACGTGAAGTAACACGTCAGCTGTATCGTTACGGCTATAATGTAGGCATGGCTTTTCAGATTCGTGATGATGTGCTGGATCTATGCGGTACGGAAAAACAGATCGGCAAACCGCCAGGCAGCGATCTGCGCCAGGGCAATATTACGCTGCCGGTACTGTATGCCCTGCAGCAAGATTCTCTTCGGGAGCCACTGCTTGCCGAGATTCAACGCATTCATCAGGCCAATGGAGAGACTGATGTAAAACAGGCGGTACAAATGGTACGCGGCAGTCGGGGAATCGAGCAGGCAGAAGCTCTGGCAGACCGTTATATCCAAAAAGCGATGGATGCTTTGCAGCAGCTGCCATCCGGCAAAACACAGAAGCATTTGCAGGAAATTGCTCATTTTGTTGCTAAGCGCTCCCATTAATAACGTTAATTTCAAAACATTTCTCGACAAGAACTAACAGAGAGACCACCTCCGGTCGATATATAAGTTACGAAGTATGTGAATGGCTTTCCGCTAACCGCATCAAAGGCTGGTTGCTTGTCGGAAATCAGGCGCATAACAAGTAATGTACTCCGAAAAGGGCATATTTTATCAAAAAATGTCGGAAACGTATATGATGGTGTTTCTTTCTGTAATTCACACTTTCTGTTAGAATACACAAGTGGGCATCTTGAAATTGCTCCGATAGCAGATCACTTTGTAGATAACAGGAGAGTGAATCAATGGAACGCACATTTTTGATGATTAAACCTGATGGAGTACAGCGGGGGTTAATGGGACGCATTATCAGCCGCTTCGAAGACAAAGGATTCAAATTGATCGGAGGCAAGTTTCTTATTCCGACGGAAGAGCAGGCCAAACGGCATTATGCCGAACATGAAGGCAAAGTGTTCTACGGAGAACTTATCGACTTCATTACTTCGGGACCGGTATTTGCCATGGTATGGGAAGGTGACGATGTCATCACATTATCCCGTACATTGATGGGCAAAACCAAAGTGACCGAAGCATTGCCTGGCACGATCCGTGGGGATTTCGCTGCCCACACTCCTTTCAATCTGATTCATGGCTCCGATGCGCCTGAAAGTGCAGAACGAGAGATCGCGAACTTTTTTACTCCAGACGAATTAAGCGTTTACGAGAAAAATATTTCCGTCTGGCTCTAAACATACCCTCGCATGGACTACACTCATTATGAACTCAAGGAAGTGATGCCATGCTTACAAATGATGCCGTTCAACCAGACTCGGACTATACAGGTTTCATCAAAAAAGTGAAAGATAGTACGGGCATTGACTTAGCACAGTATAAGGAAGCACAAATGAAGCGCAGATTGACAACACTGCGTACCAAAAATGGATTTAACACATTTTCTGCATTTTTCGAAGCGATGCTCAAGGATAAATCATTGTTTTATGAATTCCTCGATCGGATGACAATCAATGTATCCGAATTCTGGCGCAACCCGAACCGTTGGGAAGTACTGCGCGACAGCATTTTGCCGCAACTGCAGAAAAGTGGCAAAAACCTGAAGGTATGGAGTGCTGCCTGCTCTACAGGTGAAGAGCCATATACGATTGCTACGATTTTGGCCGATAAAAATATTCTGTCTTCAACAACACTGCATGCTACGGATATTGATGATGGTGCATTGGAAAAAGCCAAAAAAGGGCTGTATCTAGAGCGTTCTCTCAAGGATGTGCCAGCAGATGTTGCCAAGCGCCATTTTACACCGAACGGTCATATGTTTGCTGTAAATGACAATCTCAAAAAGGCGGTACAATTCCGCAAAGGGAATTTGTTGACAGATACGTTTGAAACCGGATATGACCTGATTGTATGCCGTAATGTCATGATTTATTTTACTGAAGAAGCCAAAAGTATGCTGTACCACAAGTTTGCAGCGAGTCTGCGTCCGGGCGGCGTATTGTTTGTAGGCAGTACGGAGCAGATTTTCTCTCCGGCACAATACGGATTTGATTCATCCGAGACGTTCTTCTATCACAAAAACGGCTGATTAGAGCTGTCAAGCAAGAACGAAAAGTAGTTGCATAAGGGAACCGGCTGCGTGGCCGCTGGATGCCGGATGAATACTGGAATATTCGTCCGGCAGAGGCAAACTATGCAGCAGTGGTGAATTACTTACAACTCTATTTTAATGAATAAGAAATACCGCTTTACGGGATGATCTCTAGCTGTCCCGTAAAATAGAAATGACTTATTATTTGCGATGATCCATAAAACACGCAGTCTGTTCTGCTACGGCAGCAGACAGCGTGTTTTTGTTATATCCGGCAGAAAATATACAGCTTTCTTTGTGAAAATGCATTGTTTGACGTTCCTTGTCAAATGGACAAAGGCTGTACTATAATAAGCAAAGGTAATTACGGATTTTAGCGATGCACAGTTTAACAGTTTAAAGGGGGAACGCAAAATGAGTATACGTTACTTAACAGCAGGGGAGACTCACGGACCCCAGCTGACTGCAATTATTGAAGGGCTACCAAGTGAGCTGCAGCTTGATTTTGAAGAATTGAATTTCCAGCTGGCACGCCGTCAAAAAGGATATGGCCGCGGTCGCCGGATGCAAATTGAAAAAGATACAGCGGATATCGTAGGTGGTGTTCGTCACGGCTATACAACAGGTGCGCCGGTTGCACTGGTCGTTGCCAATAATGACTGGAAGCACTGGACCAAAATTATGAATATTGAACCGATGGAAGGAACAGATGAAGAGAAACGTCGTGTTCACCGTCCTCGTCCCGGTCATGCCGATCTGAATGGCGGCCTCAAGTACAATCACAAAGACCTGCGTAATGTACTGGAGCGCTCCAGTGCACGCGAGACTGCTATTCGTGTAGCCGTAGGTGCTGTTGCACGTCAATTCCTAGCATCCTTTGGCATCAAAGTTGGTGGACAGGTTATCCGAATCGGTGAGATCGAAGCACCACCGAATAATCTGCCGCTTGATGAGCTGGTTGCCCGTACCGAAGAATCTTCTGTACGTGTCGTTGACAAAGAAACCGAACAGAAAATGGAAGCTTATATCGATCAGATCAAAAAAGAAGGCGATTCGATCGGTGGTATCGTAGAATGCATCATCGAAGGCGTTCCGGTTGGACTGGGCAGTTATGTACAGTATGATCGCAAGCTGGATGCGCGTATTGCACAAGCGGTTATGTCTATCAATGCTTTCAAAGGTGTGGAAATCGGTATTGGCTTTGAAGCAGGACATATTCGCGGTTCCCAGGTGCACGACGAGATTATGTACAATGAGGAGCAAGGCTACCACCGTGCGACGAATCGCCTGGGCGGATTCGAAGGCGGTATGACCAATGGTATGCCAATCGTCGTACGCGGCGTGATGAAGCCGATTCCGACGCTGTACAAGCCGCTGCAAAGCGTAGATATCGATACCAAAGAACCATTCACCGCTCAGGTGGAACGCTCGGACGCATGTGCGGTTCCGGCAGCCAGCGTGGTTATGGAGAGTGTGGTCGCCTGGGAAGTAGCCAAGGCTTTCCTGGAAAAATTCGGCGGTGATTCCATGACGGAGATCCGCAAAAACTTGGAAAACTACCAGGCACAGGTGGATGAATACTAATGACTGATATCCGGACAGTGAACGTTCAACTTGGCGAACGTTCCTATCCTATTTATATCGGTGAAGGTCTGCTGCAGCAAGCGGGAAGCTATCTGGAGAAACATCAGCTCTCCAAGCAGAGCCCGCTGTTGATTGTTACGGATGAAAAAGTAGCTGATCCTTATCTTGGTATTCTGGAGCAGTCACTGACTGCTTCCGGATTCAAGGTAGTCACGGCGATTGTAGGTTCTGGCGAGACATCCAAATCGCTGTCTGTTTTTGAAGCAGTGATGACCAAAGCAATTGAAGGTGGTCTGGATCGCAAATCTGCAGTTATTGCTCTTGGCGGCGGTGTTGTAGGTGATCTGGCCGGTTTTGTAGCAGGTACGTACATGAGAGGTATTCGTTTTGTGCAGATGCCTACTACCGTACTCGCCCATGACAGCAGTGTAGGTGGCAAAGTAGCGATCAATCATCCTCTTGCCAAAAATATGATCGGCGTATTCCATCAGCCGGAATTGGTTCTGTATGATCTGTCTACGCTCAAAACGCTGCCTGCCCGCGAAGTATATGCGGGACTCGCTGAGATGGTCAAGCATGGACTGATCTGGGATCGTGAATTTGCCTATTGGTGTCTGGAACATGCAGAAGAACTCAAGTCTGTAGATATGCAGGCAATGGGATACGGCCTGGAAAAAGGCTGTTCGATCAAAGCTGCAGTAGTATCCAAGGATGAGCGGGAAAATGATCTGCGTGCAATTCTCAATCTGGGTCATACGATCGGTCATGCGATCGAGGCAGTAGCCGGTTATGGCGAGATTATTCATGGCGAAGCCATTTCGATCGGAATGGTTGGTTCCGCTCTGATCGGCGAAGCACTCGGCGCAGAACCGGGACTGGTCGATACGACCCGTGAAATGCTGCAGTCGCTTGGACTGCCTACCGTGCTGCCGGAACACTTAAGTGTAGACCGGATTATGACTGCCATGATGCATGACAAAAAGTTTCTGGAAGGACAGATGACTTTTGTCGTGCCGCTGGAGATTGGCAAAGTGGAAATTAATCGCAATGTCGATTATGACCTGGTGCGCCGAACGGTTGAGCTTTTAAAGAAAGAGGTGTAAGAGCATGTATGTAAGAGGTATTCGCGGAGCCACAACCGTGACCCGCAACGACCGTCAGGAGATTCTAGATGAAACGCTGGTTCTGCTGCAGGAGATCGTGGATCGCAATGAATTCGAACCGGAAGATATCAGCAGTATCTGGATTACCATGACACCGGATCTGGATGCTGTTTTCCCGGCTCTGGCTATTCGCGAGATGGAGGGCTGGAACATGGTTCCGCTGATGTGTGCGCTGGAAGTACCGGTTCAGGGCAGTCTGCCGCTGTGTATCCGGCTGATGCTGCATATCAATACAACCAAGACCCAGCAGGAAATTCGTCATGTCTACCTGAATGAAGCCAAACGACTTCGTCCCGATCTGGCTACATCCTGATTGCTGGACGGAGCATATCGTCTATATTTCGACAACCCAATAAGCAGGATAGCCTGGATATAGATGTATGGTTATATTTCCTATAAGCCCTATACTGTGATACAAAAGGAAAGGCATTATTATGCCTTTCCTTTTGTCGCTTTAAAGCGTCGAAATTATATTTTTCACGGTAAGGGTTGCATTAGCGGTCTATTATGAAGTATAGTATACAACAAGATTAATAAGCAGTATGAGCCGTGTATTGAGATGAGATGCAATTGAGTAGAGAAGAGTATAGATGAGAAGAAAACGTAAGCCCTATCGGCGGACAGTATGAACGAACATGAATAGGCTGAGCAGAATCAGCAGTGAATGGGAGTTCCGAGCGTGTGTCCGTAGCGATTACAGGTGCGATGGCGTTTTAAGAGCAGAACCGGATGAGGAATCATGTACAGGGTAGGCCGTTTTCCACAGGGAAAGCAGCTACTTTGACGCTATTGATTCCATAGGTATATCTTGCTGTTGCCAATAGCAGGATTGAACCATTCACCGGGGAAGCAGGAGATGGATAGATATATTCCATTTCTTACATTTGTACAATCTGCACATAGCAGCCTTCATGCGTCATTACGCGTGAAGGCTTTTTTTGTTATCCGGCATATCACTATTCATTCAAAAGCGAATTCACCCTACATGATATAAAAGGAGCGGATATTTATGATTCAACCTCAGGTAGAGCAAGTCATCGCAATGGCAGGTCAATACAATCTGGTGCCGATTACCAAGCGGCTGCTCGGAGATATGGAGACACCGATCCGCATATTCCAGCGTTATGCCGATCACAAACGTGCCTTTCTGCTGGAGAGTGTAGAAGGTGGCAGCAAATGGGCTCGATATTCTTTTATCGGCAGTGATCCTTTCCTGATGATCTCGGGCAAGCAGGGACAGATTACACTGGAAATGAACGGCGAGAAAAAAGCATTAACCGGTAAGCCGGTCGAACAGCTCAAAGCGCTGCTGCGTCGTTACCGCAGTCCCAAGCTAGATACGCTGCCTCCTTTTACAGGTGGAGCAATCGGATTCTTCGGTTATGATCTGCTGCAGTATTACGAGAAATTACCGGCCCATCGTATAGATGATATGGGTATGGATGATATCCAGTTTATGTTCTGTGATCAGATTGTCGTGTTTGACCATGTAAAACAGCATATTCTGCTCGTCAGCAATGTACATATCCCTGAAGGAGCTGATGACCAGCAGATTCGCAAAGCGTATGATCAGGCTTCACACAAGCTAGAAGCAATGGAGCTGCTGCTGCATAACCAGCCGCCGATCAGTACGGCAGGACGTGCTCCGGTATCAGAAGATATCGAGCTGGGCGAGATTCAGTCGAATATGACCAAGGAAGAATACCTGGACGGAGTAAGCCGGGCCAAAGAATATATCCGCGCCGGAGACATTTTCCAGGTAGTGCTGTCCCAGCGTTTCCATATTGAGACCGAAGTGGCTCCGCTGGAAGTCTATCGTGTACTGCGGACGATGAACCCCTCCCCGTATATGTATTATCTGAAAATGGACGACGAGATCATCGTCGGTACATCACCGGAGGCACTGGTCAAAGTTGAAGGCGATCGGCTGCAGACTCGTCCAATCGCAGGTACCCGGCCAAGAGGCAAAACCGAAGCGGAAGATCAGGCGCTGGCCGAAGAGCTGCTTCAGGATGAAAAGGAACGGGCTGAGCATCTGATGCTCGTAGATCTGGGACGTAATGATCTGGGTCGTGTATCCGAGTTCGGTACAGTCAAAGCAGATTCTTTTATGCAGATCGAGAAATACTCGCATGTCATGCATATCGTATCCAATGTATCGGGTCAGCTGCGTAAGGATAAAGACTTTTTCGATGCATTTCTCTCCTGCCTGCCGGCGGGTACCGTATCGGGTGCACCCAAGCTGCGGGCGATGGAGATTATCGCGGAGATTGAGAATGAGGCACGCGGCGCGTATGCCGGTGCGATCGGGTATCTGGGCTTTTCGGGCAATATGGATGCCTGCATTACGATCCGGACGATTATTTTCAAACATGGCCGTGCTTATGTACAGGCAGGTGCCGGAATCGTCTGGGATTCCATTCCGGAAAATGAATATCAGGAAACGGTCAACAAAGCAAAAGCGATGCTCAAATCTATCCGAGTCGCTGAAGCGATGTTTCCACCGAAATCCAACCATCCGGAGACTGTAACCAATCAGGATTATCTGTACGGCTACGAACCGGTATAAGCAGACAACCTATAAATCAAGCAGGTTAAGAGCCTGAATTTATTATAAATCACAGAGCCGAGCGAATAGACAACCGGCAGATCCAAGAGGAGGAGACGAGATGTATACATCAGCTACGATGCAGCAGGCGATTACCAAAGTCATTCAGGGAGAGCATTTGCAGCGTGAAGAAGCAAACCGCGTGATGAGTACCATCATGAGTGGAGAAGCTACACCTTCACAGATCGGCGGACTGCTGACAGCGCTGCGGGTAAAAGGAGAGACCGTCGAAGAAATCGCAGGCTTTGCCGAAGCGATGCGCATGAGCGGCGGACGGGTGCCTGTATTGTCTTCCAACCTGCTGGATACCTGTGGTACAGGCGGTTCAGGGATTCACAAATTTAATATTTCTACTGTGTCTGCTATTATTGCTTCATCGGTATCGGTACGTGTAGCCAAGCATGGCAACCGTTCTGCTTCCGGTAAGGCAGGCAGTGCGGATGTACTGGAAGCACTTGGAGTCAATATCGGGCTGAATGCAGATCAGGCAGCACGCTGTCTGGATGAAATCGGTATCTGTTTCCTGTTTGCACAGGTATTCCATCCCTCTATGAAACATGCCGCCGCTACCAGACGCGAGTTGGGCGTACGTACCGTATTCAATATGCTGGGACCGCTGACCAATCCGGCTGGTGCAGATCGTCAGCTGATTGGACTCTATGATGCCAGCAAAATCGAGACCGTCGCCGAGACGCTGAATCTGCTTGGACTCAAACGTGCGATGGTCGTTGCCAGTCATGATGGACTGGATGAGATCAGTATTGCAGCGCCTACCCGGATCGCCGAACTGCGTGATGGACAAGTGAAGACGTATGAAGTGCATCCACATGATTTTGGACTGGATATGCATCCGCTGGAGCATATGCTGGGCGGCGATGCTCTGCAAAATGCGGATATTATTCGCCGGGTACTGAATGGCGAAAAAGGAGCGTACCGGGATGTAGTACTCGCCAATACAGCTGCCTGTATTTACCTGGCAGGACAGGCGGATCATCTGGCCGAGGGAGCAGCTATTGCAGCCGCCGCTATCGATTCCGGGGCAGCAGCGAACAAGCTGGAACAACTAATTCAGACAACGGAGGCATACAGTTATGTATCTTGATCGTATCGTAGTAACCAAACAAGGTGAAGTAGAGCAGCTCGCCAGCCGTTTCTCGCTGGCAGACGCAGAACGTCGGATCGCAGACATGCCTGCAACGCGCGGGTTCCGTCATGCATTGACATCGGACGCCAATCGGAATGTTGGTCTGATCGCCGAAGTGAAAAAGGCTTCACCTTCCAAAGGATTGATCCGACCGGACTTTGATCCGGTGAATATTGCCCGTGCGTATGAACAGGCGGGAGCTGATTGTATATCTGTATTGACCGATGTGCAGTATTTCCAGGGAAATGATCGCTATCTCACGGAGATTCACGAAGCGATTCAGCTGCCGCTGCTGCGCAAAGACTTTATTATAGATGAACGGCAAATCTATGAAGCACGGTTGATTGGAGCAGATGCGATTCTGCTAATCGCGGCTATTCTGACGCCTGCGCAGATTCGTGATTATCTGGCGGTTGCTGTATCGCTTGGACTGGATGTACTGATCGAAGTGCATGACCGTCATGAGCTGGAAATTGTACTTGCAGCCCCAGGAGCGACAGAACACGGATTGATCGGAGTAAATAACCGGGATCTTAAGACTTTCGAAACCTCGCTGTCTACAACAGCTGAATTGATTCGTCTGCTGCCAGAGGGAGTACCTCTGATCAGCGAAAGTGGTATTATGTCACCGGATGATATCCGTTATGTAGCGGAAGCTGGCGCTGCCGGGGTACTGGTAGGCGAATATTTTATGCGGCAGGAAGATATTGCACAGGCTGTAAGAACCCTGATGGAGCCTGTACAGTTTCGTAAGAATCACCAAGCGGCTACCGAGGCTTCCCATGAATAAACAGCAGCAGCCAGCTGCTTCTTACCCTGGTGAATCACCTGTAAAAGAGGACAAAGAGCACAGCAGCCAAGCCAAAACGAAGATAAAAATTTGTGGACTTCAAAGCGTTGAAGTGCTAAAATCTATGATACCGCTACCCGTCGATTATATCGGATTTGTGTTCGCCAGAAGCAAACGGCAGGTGACTGCACATCAGGCGGGTGAATTGATCGAAATGCTCCGGCAATGGCCGGAAGGACAGCGTCCGCAGAGCGCAGGCGTATTTGTGAATCCGGAACTGGATGAACTAGTCCGGATTACTCATGAAGCTCCATTGGATATTATCCAGCTGCATGGCAAGGAATCACCGGAGTTTTGCCGACAGGTGCGCGAAAAACTGGGCGTACAGGTCTTCAAGGTTATCTCCCTCAGCAGCAATCCACAGCAGTCTGATACTGCTGCCCAATTGGAAATGTACAAAGGCACTGTAGATGCCTTTTTATTAGATACGTATGACCCTCTGTACGGAGGAGGCTCAGGCAAAACATTTGCCTGGGATCAGATCCATGCTTACCACGAGTGGACAGCAGAACATCAGATTCCGCTATTCGTCGCAGGCGGACTGAATCCCGAGAATGTAAAGAGCCTGCTGTCCGGCTATCCCCTGGAAGGAATTGATGTATCCAGCGGCGTAGAGACAGATGGAATCAAGGATATAGCCAAAATTAAATCGTTTGTGGAAAGGGCGAGAGCATAATGACAACACTACCTGATGCAAAAGGAAGATTTGGAGACTTCGGCGGACGCTATGTACCGGAGACGCTTATGAACGCACTAATCGAGCTCGAAGAATCCTACCGCAAATATGCGGCTGACGATGAATTTAATGCAGAGGTTAATTATCTGCTCAAAGAATATTCCGGACGCGAGACACCACTTTATTATGCCGAGAGACTGACCGAACAGCTGGGTGGTCCCAAAATCTACCTCAAACGTGAAGACCTGAACCATACCGGTGCCCATAAGATCAATAACGCTATTGGTCAGGGTGTACTCGCCAAGCGTATGGGTAAAAAGAAAGTTATCGCCGAAACAGGAGCAGGGCAGCATGGTGTAGCTACAGCGACTGTAGCCGCGCTGCTCGGTCTGGAATGTAAAGTATTTATGGGTGAAGAAGATATCAAGCGTCAGCAGCTGAACGTATTCCGTATGAATATGCTGGGAGCTGAAGTCATTCCGGTTACGTCTGGCAGCCGGACGCTCAAGGATGCGGGAAATGAAGCATTGCGCTACTGGGTCAGCAATGTAGATGATACCTTCTACATTCTCGGTTCGGCGGTTGGTCCGCATCCGTATCCCATGATGGTGCGTAACTTCCAACGGGTAATCGGGGACGAAACACGCCGTCAGATTCTGGAAAAGGAAAATTGTCTGCCGCATACGGTAGTCGCTGCAATCGGTGGCGGCAGCAACGCAATCGGCATGTTCTATCCTTTTGTGGAAGATAAAGACGTGCGTCTGATCGGAGTAGAAGCAGCCGGACGCGGTATTGATACACCGCTGCATGCTGCAACGATGAGCCTCGGTACCAAAGGCGTATTCCAGGGTTCGATGAGCTATCTGCTACAGGATCAGCACGGACAGGTACAGGAAGCACACTCGATCTCTGCAGGATTGGATTATCCCGGTGTAGGGCCGGAACACTCCTATCTCAAAGATATCGAACGTGCCCAGTATGTACCGATTACCGATCAGGAGGCGCTGGATGCACTCAAGCTGCTGTGCCGGACGGAAGGAATTATTCCAGCTCTGGAATCGGCTCATGCGATTGCCCATACCGTCAAGCTGGCCAAGGAAATGACATCCGAGCAGCTACTGGTCATTTGCTTGTCGGGCCGCGGTGACAAAGATGTAGAATCCATTATGAGATATGAGCGGGAGGGATCACTATGAGCATTACAGGGCAGAGCCAGAACCGGATGGATGTTACCTTTGCAGAGCTCCGGGAGAAGGGTGAGACCGCATTGATTCCGTTCCTGACCGTGGGTGATCCTGACCCTCAGACTACGGTAGATATTATTGTAGAGCTGCAGGAGGCAGGTGCGCATATCCTGGAACTTGGTGTTCCTTACTCTGATCCGCTGGCCGATGGCCCGGTGATCCAGCGTGCTTCCCAGCGCTCATTAACCCATCAGGTAACGATTGATACCTGTCTGGAAGTTGCCGAGCAGGCCCGCAGCCGTGGAGTAACGATGCCGTTTATTCTGTTCACTTATTACAATCCGATTCTGCAGTACGGACTGGATCGATTCTTCGAACAGATGCAGCGTTACGATATCAGCGGCATGATTATACCGGATCTGCCGGTCGAAGAATCCGACGAGATGCGCAGCCGTTCCAGAGCTGCTGGTGTCAGCCTCGTGCCGCTGGTAGCGCCGACATCCGAAGAACGTATTGCTTCTATCCTGGATGGAGCGCAGGGATTCGTATACTGTGTGTCTTCTCTGGGAGTCACCGGAGAACGCGCTTCGTTCCATAACAATGTGGAGCAGTTTATCCGTAATGTCAAAGCTAATACGGATCTGCCAGTAGCTGTTGGATTCGGTATTTCCAGTCATGAGCAGGTAAAGCAGTTCTCCGAGTTCTGTGATGGAGTCGTTGTGGGCAGCGCGATTGTACGTCAGATCGAATCCCAGATTCCGCTGCTGACCGATCCGGAACGCAAAGCGGAAGGACTGCTGCAAATCCGGAATTTTGTATCCGATCTGATCGGTTCCGACTAACCCGGGTTTACCTTTCAACACTTATAATCCGGATCCTCTATAACCGGGAACGTCAAATCTGGATAGCACCATAACTATATATAAGCTTACTGCCATAAAAGGTACAAAAGAGTACTTTAGTACAGAATATTCTGTACTGGAAATACCTGCTTTCTGGCAGTCATCATGCTGAATCAGCGGATGGAATGATATCGAATCAGTCGGAAGCAGGTTTTCCGCGGAAACGGTGAATTCCTTCCGCTAATTCTGTATAATGTAATGAATCTACAACAGTCAAGAAAATGTAAACAGTCCGAAGGAGTGGTCCCAATGAAACCGAAATCCCGTATTGTAAATATTCCCGTATACCAACCGGGCAAGCCAATTGAAGAAGTAAAGCGCGAGCTGGGTTTGACCGAAGTAACCAAGCTGGCTTCCAATGAAAATCCGTATGGATCTGCTCCTTCTGTCCAGCAGGCGATTGCTGCCGAACTGACTCAACTGCATCTGTATCCGGATGGCGGCGCTGTCGAATTGACCTCCGAACTGGCTGCTTCTCTGGGCGTAACGTCCGAACAGATTATTTTCGGCTGCGGTTCCGATGAGATTATTGCTTTGATTACGCGCGCATTTCTGGAACCGGGCGATGAGACAATCATGGCCGATCAGACATTCTCCGTATATAAAAGCAATGCGGATATCGAAGGTGCTGCTGTTCACGAAGTACCGCTCAAAAATGGCGTACACGATCTGCCAGGTATGCTGGCGCAAATTAATGATCATACCAAAATTGTCTGGGTCTGCAATCCAAACAACCCGACAGGTACGATTGTAGATGAAGCCGAATTGGTCCAATTCATGGATCAGGTACCGTCTCATGTACTGGTAGTACTGGATGAAGCGTACTACGAATATGTGGTCGATGGCGCTTATCCACAAAGTGTTCCGATGCTGTCCAAGTATCCGAATCTGGTCATTCTGCGCACATTCTCCAAAATCTACGGACTGGCTGCACTGCGCATTGGTTACGGAATCGGTGGAGCCGATGTAATCAAACTGATTAATCAGGTACGCGAGCCTTTCAACACTTCACGAGTAGGTCAGGCGGCTGCCCGTCAGGCACTGCGTGATCAGGATTTTGTAAAAGAATGCCGTACGAAAAACCGTGAAGGTATCGATTATCTGACAGGTCATTTCGAACGCCTGGGATTGTCTTATTTCCCGAGTCAAACGAACTTTATTATGGTCGATACCGGACACCCGGCCATGGAAGTATTCCAGTCCATGCTGAGCCGCGGCGTTATTATCCGTGCAGGCCATCACAAATACCCTACGTATATCCGTGTAACTGTAGGAACAGCACGCGAGAATGAGATTTTTATCCGTGCACTGGAAGAAACACTGCAAGAACGTACAGCTGCTGTCTAAATGCTGTAACGAGCAAGTTAATCATTTGGGTACAGGCGGATTTTCTCCGGCAGAGAAGCGGGCCGGGAAATTCGCTGCTCATCTGTGCATACAGATTATGATGCTTTAAAGCATCTATGCAGCAGATACCCATATATTTACGTAATCTAATCAACGAAGAATGAGTGGGATAATCATGATAACGAAAATTACAATCTTCGGTGTAGGGCTAATTGGCGGCTCGCTCGCGCTTTGTTTTAAAGGCAAGCCGGGTCTGCATGTGACCGGTTATACGCACTTGCCGGAATTGATACATACGTATCAGGAGCGACAGGTGGTTGATCATGCCACACTGTCTATGGAAGAAGCTGCACTGGATGCCGATTTTATTTTCCTCTGTGTACCGGTTAGTCTGCTCGGTACCTATCTGGAGCAGCTGAGTCGTCTGCCCTTGAAGCAAGGTTGTATCATTACCGATGTAGGCAGTACCAAAGCTTCCATTGCTGCCTGTGCAGAGCAGCTTCAGCTGCATGAAGGTGTGCACTTTATTGGCGGCCATCCTATGGCAGGTTCGGAACGCTCGGGAGTAGGCGCAGCTTCTTATCTGCTGTTTGAAAATGCCTACTATGTGCTGACGCCTCCGGAGCATGTGCCGCAACCGGCCTATGAGCGTCTCGCTGATCTGCTGACACAGCATACCCGAGCCCAGGTCATACGGGTGGAGCCGCAGATGCATGACGAGATCGTCGGGGCGATCAGCCATTTGCCCCATGTGATTGCTGTGGCGCTTGTCAATCAGATCCGGCAGTACAATGAAGGCAATCCGTTATATCGGATGCTGGCAGCAGGAGGATTCCGGGATATTACCCGGATTGCTTCCAGTGATCCAATCGTCTGGCGCGATATTCTGCTCAATAACCGCCATATTATACTGCAGCTGCTGGAAGACTGGAATGAAGGTGTAGAACAGTTTATCGGCTTGCTGGAGAGTGAGGATGCCCGCGGGATTGAGGAACAATTTGAAAAAGCCGGTGCTTTCCGCGACGAATTGCCTGAACGCCGCAAAGGCATGATTACCAAGCTGTACGATCTCTACCTCGATGTGCCCGATCATCCAGGGATTATCGGCAAAATTACGACCGAGATCGGTAACCGCGGCATCAATATCAGCAACGTACAGATTATCGAGAGCCGGGAGGATGTGCCGGGTGTGATGCGCCTGTCATTCCGCAACGAGCATGATATGGAACAAGCCAAAGCGATGCTGCAGCAAAATGAATATTCGGTATTTGTCTGAGTATATATCGGTCATATTGCGCGTAAGAACGCTTTTTATTACACCTGTATAGGGACAATACCAGATGAAAAAGGAATTCTGTTCAAGTTGGCAGAGTTCCTTTTTGTTTTTATCAGGCTGTAAAGGGTAATAGGCTGTGGAATGTAAAATAATTTCCAGTTTATCGATAACAGACAAAGGAGGAAAATTAATGACACCCCGTACAGGATATATGAATATTCAAAATGATCTGGTGCAACCACGCCACATTCACAGCAAGCGCAATCTATGGTCGGGTGTTTTATTTGGTGTAGGGCTGGCCGCTTTTATCGATGAGACTATATTTCACCAGCTGTTGCACTGGCATCATTTTTATGACTTGTCCACAACAGCAGTCGGACTGGTATCGGACGGATTTTTCCATGCTTTCAGCTGGTTTGCCACCATTGCTTCGCTGTTTTTATTCGCAGATTTGCGTCGGCGCAAAGCGCTCTGGCTTACACGATGGTGGGGAGGCGTGCTGCTGGGAGCAGGTGTATTCCAGCTATACGACGGCTTGGTACAGCACAAACTGATGCGTATTCATCAGATTCGCTATGATGTCGATGTAACGCCTTATGATTGGACATGGAATATTATTGCAGTGGTTATGATCATTGTGGGCAGTCTGCTGGTGTGGAGAACACGTCGAAGCGTATAGAATGCCTGGCAGTTCATATCTAAATTTGGTAAGTTAATCAGATGCCCAGATGAATTAATCAGACAGCATACGTGGTATTGAGAGGAGGACAATAGCTATGGAACATGCCTGGGTCCATGGAGGAAATCCGGCATCTGTTGCTATCGAGTTAATCGTCACACTGCTGTATGTGTCAGTCATTATCGGTTACACGCTGCTGGGACTGCTATCCAGTCAAACGTACAGACCCTGGCCGATGTATCGCTATCTATGCTGGTATGCAGGCTGTACCTGCTCGGTAGTGGTCATTATTGGACCATTCGCTGCAGCTGCCCATAGCGATTTTCGCATACATATGATCGGTCATCTGCTGCTGGGCATGCTGGGACCACTGCTAATGGTATTATCCGCTCCCATGACTCTGCTGCTACGCAGTCTACCGGTTAGCCTGGCACGTAGACTGAGCGTTCTGCTGCGCAATTCGTATATTTCATTTATTTGCCATCCGGTTATCGCAGCGTTGCTCAATACCGGTGGACTATGGCTGCTGTATACGACACCGCTCTATACATGGATGCATGAGTATACTGTGGTGAATCTGCTGGTTCATCTGCATATTGCTCTGGCAGGTTATGTATTTACCATCTCCCTGTTGTATGTGGACCCGATAGCTCATCGTTACAGTTATGTATACCGGGCTATCGTAGCCGTGATTGCAGCTGCTCTACACGGGATGTTGTCCAAACACCTGTATATTCATCCACCTGCAGGTGTACCGGTAGGACAAGCAGAGGCAGGAGCACAGTGGATGTATTATGGCGGTGATCTGGTGCAGCTCATTATTATCGGATTATTCTGTTATGAGTGGTACCGTACAACGCGCCCGCGTCAATTGGATGTAAAAACCGCTTTGGATGTTTGATTCCAAAGCGGTTTTTGTATGGAAAACACATATAACATTTAAGCATATATCACAGTAATTAAAATAAATGTAAAATTATCAAAAAACTTTAGCTAAAAGGGTTGACGTAATGAAAGCGCATACAGTATACTTTAACTACAGTATGGTTTCTCTCCACTCCTATCCAATAACTGGAGTTTCCGAAATATGAAACTCGAACCGCTAACTTATGTTAGCGGTTTCTTTTTGTCCTGATGGCGTTTGCGCTTTGTATACTATACCGATATTTCTTGCATGTCACCCTAGTTAAAGTGTATTTAACCTGGAAAGCCTGGGATAATTTTTTGTGTTAGTAACTCTATAAATAATTATCTTGCTAACGCTGCATAGCGGAAAAGTGCTGTTCAATGATACATATCTTAATCTACGAACTAACCATTCTATACTAGATACTATTTTAAAGCCTGACCTTTTAATATACGGCAAACTAAACAAGAACAAAATGGATCCGATGTTTATTCAGAATATTACAGACGCAAGCGCAGCTGGTTTGCTGGTAGGTGCTTATCATTACCTGGATGAATCGGTTACGAATCCGGCACAGGCACGGGTAGCAGCAGGGAAGTTCTACACGGCAATTATGGCAGGCTGTGGAGTGGATCTGCCACCTGTACTGGATTATGAGCATAAGTCTGACTCGGTCAGTCCGGCAGGAGCGTCCGCAATCGCTCTGGCTTTCCTGCAGGAGATCGAGTGCCTGACTGGCAAACGACCGACGCTGTACACTATCCGTCATTCATCGGCAATTTCAGTAACCTGCAGCAGTATCCGCTTTGGATCGCACGCTGCAGGATACGCAGCTGATCGAAGGCAAGTCTTATGTGCAGGTACGTCCGCTGGTCAAAGCATTTGGCGGCATGCTGATATGGGATAACAATAATAAAAAATTGACTGTGACAAAGGGAACAATTAACATGGAACATTTCAATCAAGTAATGGCGTTTGCATCTATCTGTACTATCTGTCATCATTCTGGCTGCTATGCAGCTGGTCAAGCAGACCGTACCACTATCGAACAGTTTCATACCACTGGTCGGATTGATCGTTGGTCTGCTGATCGGCTAGGCAGCTCAACCGTTCACCGATCTTGATCTCACACTACGATTATGGGCAGGTGCGTTTGCTGGTTTGTCCGCTACTGGACTATTTGAATTGGCATTGAGTAACCGCCTAGGAACAAGCAAGGATGTAGACAAAAATTAATCTATCCGATCCAATAAACCCATACAAATCCGGAAGCAACGGTGTGACCCTGCTGGCATACGCCAGTGGGGTCATTTTCTATTTGAATGGTGTTATAAATACATATGAGTTAAAATTAGATATTGAGATAATAAATAAAAAGTATATAATAGAACATATGTTCCTAAAGAGAACACGTGTTCCTATTGCCAAAATATTCATTATTAGGGAGAATAGTCCTGAGTATATAAGACTATCATCTATTTTGAACGGAGGAACTATTTTGGCAAGAAAATTTCAGTTTTACAATGTTGTAATTACGCTCAATAATACAGCTACGCGACTTTACTTTTCGGAATTTTTAGATAAAGTTCAAGGTATCGATTGGAATAAGAGAGTACGGAAAATTAACAATTACCCTACTGCACTATTTGAGAATGTAGTGCCTAATCTGGATCAGACATGTCGAGTAGGAGCAATTGGTAAATATAGACAAACGGTAAAGCCATATATTGGGGATTTGAATAAAAGTGTAGTTCAAATGATTGAAGATGATATTATTGAAATGACTACATTTGTAGTCGCTCCTCAAGTTCAAACTGTTCTTGTTGAGTCTAACCTTTATGGTAGTAAAGCAAAGGATATTGAAGAATATTTCAATTCTTTTTTGGCTAATAGTGATCCTCGAAAACAATGGGCAGTTCATTTTATGCCCGTTGATTCTAACCGTAGTCTTGCAGATATTAGAGCTTCAAATGATATTAAGGATGTTCAGTTGAAATTCAACGTAGACAGCAAAGATTACGATTTGTTACAACAACGTATAGAAAATAAGAAACCAAAAAAAACTTTAATAGAGAACTTATTAAATGTTGGAAAAGAGATTCGGGAATCTATAGAGGCACCAATTGTAGATTTAAAATTTGGTAAAGGAAGAAAAAGAAAGCTAGAATTGGATAATGCAGAAATTGTAAATGTAATAAGTCAATTAAATATTGATGAAAACGAATCTGTGTTATCTTGTACGGTGAATTTTAAAAATTCTTCTGGGCACTACGAAAAATTAGATCTTAAAAATGTAGGTATTAAAAGTGATTTTGTATTAAGGGAAGACAAAGGGAGTCACGGTTGGGAATTTATCGGTGATAAAATTCTTGAAAAATATATCGAGACTGGGAGGTTAGGTGGTATTGCACAACGAAGACTGAAATTCCATGAGGAAAATGTGGATATGCCTAAACTTTCATCCAATGTTCCAGAGAAATACTTTGTTAAAATGGAAGTTGGAGAGCGGGAAGAAGAGGGTGACTCTGCCTAACTTTTGATTAAGAAAGTAGTGTGATCACTAATGAAAGAGATATTAATAGGCCTTTTTGCAATGATAATTGAAAAGTGGCTTCTCAAAATAACGTGCACACTTTTCACTCTTATTTTTTGTATAAATAAATTATTTACTATGTTTTATAATAATGGTGAGCCTAATTCGCTAGAATTAGGCTTGTATAATTATTACGACATCTTAATTCAGCCCAACATTGGTACTATTACAACAGTAGCTTCTATTTTCATAGGCATATATATAACTGTAATCACTG
Organism: Paenibacillus bovis; assembly: GCF_001421015.2. Lineage (NCBI taxonomy): Bacteria > Bacillati > Bacillota > Bacilli > Caryophanales > Paenibacillaceae > Paenibacillus > Paenibacillus bovis. The sequence goes on along the minus strand of NZ_CP013023.1, from coordinate 3,901,303 downwards.
TTATAGGTGGAATTAAAGTTAACTCAGTTATGGCTTTAATTAGCGAAAATGATTTGGGGAAAATTGTATCGTTTATTATAACTGGTTTGATTTATGCTTTTGCAATTGTTTTTTATTCTTTTATAACAGAGATTATTACTAGTAACTTTGTTCAAGCTTTCTTTTACTTTTTATTTTTAATTGCAATGCTTTCTACAGCATTACGATTTGGTATTAATTTATGTTTAATTTATACCTATGAATTTAAAAAATTGACAGAAAATTTAGAAGCAGAGAGAAAAGAGTTAGAAAAAAATCAATATATCATGTCGCGGTTGGAAAGTTATTTAGAAGATGTAGAGTCAGAAAGGTTAAGAAATAGCAATAGTGAGTAAGTTTGAAATCATAAAAGGCTTTGTTTTTTATCGAAGAGCCTTTTGGTATGATCTAGTTGCATTGGTAGTAAGTTATCTATATACTGTAACTAATATCTAGGAGCACCTCGAAAGCTGAGGTGACTTATGAACAAACTACCAATTATTCGTTTTATTGTGGTGATTACTCTAATTGTGTTTTTGATTTGCCTGTTCGCTAAGCCGGTATCTTAACAAATCACATTCTATGAGGGCGCCTAGAGGGCTGTTGCTGTCGAGCAGCGTCCCTTTACAAAAGGTAAATAAAATGAATTAGATAGTATATACTTAGAAGGATCAAGGGTTTTATCAGCATATGCTGGTAAGGCTCTTTTTTGCATAATAGGAGGATGATCGTATTAGAAAGACCAACATATAAGGAAGTAAAAACAGATATGGAATTACTGGCAGCAGCACTGTCCCAGGTACGTGTCAGAGTAGAAACAGAATCAGAACTCGAAGTAGATATCATTGTAGATTATGGTAGTAAGGTTAAGCTCTATACGTCCAATTAAAAGGAATTGGATCAGCGTTTTTATTCAATTTTGGGAAATCTTCGCCCCCTAAATCTTTAAACTGTAAAACTCGAACCGCTAACTTATATTAGCCGTTTCTTTATTGTTCTGACAGCGATTGAGCGAACTTTGAATTGCAGAATCATTATATGGTATAACAGATAAGGGAGTTTTTATCTGCAGGTTGTTTGTCTGCGGATTATTCGTTTGCAGATGGAAAGGGGAAAGGGATCACTCGTTTGGCAGGATGTTCTGTTACTGCACATACATAATTGTTTTTGATACATACCTATAACGTTGTGAGACATCCAGCACTATAAATGGTTACCAGTGACTTTGATGATCGGATTCGTCCAGCATTACACGTTCCTGCGTTAATGCTTCGATTCACCAATAAGCAGAGCTATTTACACAGCAATGTTATTTCTAAATTGATAGCCGTATATCCAGAATTTCACCTTCGGTTACAGCGGAATATTGGGGTATGGACGAATACTAACATACTGTATTCAACACTCCATAGCAGACGAAATAGCAGTACAATTGTCGTCTTTATCCAGCGAACAGGATTAATTTTACAGACAGATCAGCAACCTTTTAACTTTGCTATCCGTCTAAAAGTCAGGTATGATATAAAGGTTGCTCTATTATATTGCATGGAAATGAGTAAGTAGACAACCAGCTTTTTGCTTATTTCCAAAGGATATTTGGCTGCTTGATACAAATAAAAAGCAAGCGGAATATGCTAAGTATAAACGAATCTATTAGTATGCAAGAAAGCGACTGTAGAGTCGCATTTGATAAATAGAAGTGCCATGTGCCTTTCTTTCCCATCAGCCTGCTTGAGGCTTGTACCAGTTACTCCAGTTGCTTGCCGGATCGACAGGCAAGTTTATCTTTCATATCAAATCAGTGAATTGTTGTCGGCTGCGGAAAATGTTAGGAATACCGCAACTTTTGCCGTCCTATCCGGTATTATCTAATACATAAGGAATAGGAAGATGCGGCGGCAACAATGAGGAGGGTCGCATTTCAATGACAGATTCCCTGTTAATTCAGGAAATTAAAAACGGTGATGTAGAGCTGTATTCTGAGCTGATGCGCCGTTACCAGCGCAAGATTCTGGCGTTTATCTATCATATGCTCAAAAGCTCCAATCTCGAAATAATGGCAGAAGACCTGTGTTCGGAGACGTTCTACAAGGCTTACAAAAGTCTGCACTCCTTTCGGGAAGTGGATGCTTCATTCTCCACCTGGCTGTATACGATCGCACGCAATACCGTACTGAGCGAGCTGCGCAAGCAAAAGAACGGCAGTATTCCTCTCGAAGAGAGCGGCTACACGCCGGTTGCGCCGAACAGTATGGTGCCCGAACAGGCGGTACTGCGCGGCGAGCGCGTCCAGATGGTACGTGAAGCGATAGACCAGCTGCCAGAAAAACAACGATCTGCTTTGATCCTCCGCGAATACGATCAGTTGGATTATCAGGAAATTGCTGATATCCTCTGTCAAAGTGTAAGCTCCGTCAAATCTCTATTGTTCCGGGCGAGAGCGAGCGTAAAAACACGGCTGGAGCCGTATTATTATGACTCGGTCTACAATCAGCCTAGTGAAGGGATGAAGAGAAAATGAATTGCAGAGAGGCCGAAGAGCTGTTCGGGATCTATTGGGACCTGACGCCGGATGATCCACGCCGGTTGGCACTGGACGAACATGTTCGGGAGTGTCCTGACTGCGCGGCAGAATTTGAAGTGTGGAAAGAAAGTCATGAACTGATTCAGGCAGAAGCAGCCCAATTGGAAGAGATGCCGACCATGACAATCCGCGCGGAAAATATAAACCGGAGTGTCATGGACCGGATTTATGCCGAATCGCCGTGGCTGGTACAGACCGATGTAAAGCGTGGACCGATTTCACGCCTGTTCCGCCGCCGGTTATCCGTCTGGATGTCTTCGCTTATTGCGGTCTTTATATGCAGTTCCATTTACTTGACACTCGATATGACAGGCACGTTTGAGCAGCAGCCCCAGCCCGAGAGGGTAACCGGTATTGTACCTACAGCGGTTGCTACAGGAGATGATAGCACGGTTGTATATTCCTCGCTTCATTTTGCCGGATCGGAACGGGGATTGATTGATCCGCTGGTCATTCCGATGAATCCGAGCCATCCACAGTATTGGATGATTCTGTCGCTCGTCGGTATGCTGCTTGCGCTGGTCTCCCTGCGCTGGCTGGCCCGTACCAAACATCAAAATTAAATACAAAGATGCAGAGCCTACAGGCAAACTCCGTAATTGGACCGATGCCCGCAGGCTTTTCTTTATGTTATGCTGTATATATTCATAGCCAATACATAGCAGCGATCGCAGTAGGCGGGAGCAGTTGAAGGAAGGGTGTAACAGGCAGATGCGGATTGGTTTGATCAGGCACGGCTTGACCGACTGGAATGCGCTGGGGCGTATTCAGGGTCATAGCGATATCCCACTTAACGAAGAAGGGAGGAGACAGGCAGCCCGGCTGGCCGAACGACTGGCAGTAGAACCGATTCACTGGGATCATATGATTTCGAGCAGCCTGCAGCGGGCACATGAGACAGCCCGGATTATTGCAGAGCGACTGGATATTCCATTATTGGAACCGGATGAACGGCTCAAGGAACGAGGATTCGGTCAGGTGGAAGGACTTACCTGGGAAGAACGTGAAGCCAAATGGGGTTCAGACTGGGAGACTCTGGAGCTGGGACAGGAAAAGGTGGAAATGCTGCAGGAACGGGGCATGAGTTTTCTCAATTCGACCTGGGAGCAGTTCCCCAATCATAATATTCTGGTTGTCAGTCATGGCGGTTTTCTGTCTCATGTGTTTACTTTGTTGCTGAAAGAGCAGCATACCGAGCGAATTGGCAATTTGTCTTTGACAGTTCTGGAACGGGAAGCCGAAGAATGGAAAGCTCTGTTGTATAACAATACGGATCATCTTCAATCGTAAGATATAACCGGACATATAGGCGTAAATCGAAGCATGAGCGTGATTGAGGTTGATTGAACAACTATCATCCATGCTCTTTCGTCTACATGGAAGCATAGCGGCAGGAGAATACGGACAGGAAGAAATAGTGACTATAAGAAGTTTACAGCATTGTCATTAATTTTTCTCTATTTTTTTGTTAAATTACTGATGCGCTTACACGTATTTTGGTTAAAATCCAGATAAGGAGCGGATAACATGTTATTGCCCTACCACAATCAATGGCCGATTGTACCCACAAATACATTCATAGCCGAAGGTGCCAAGCTGATCGGTGATGTAACACTTGGTGAGGATAGCAGCGTATGGTTTAATGCCGTACTGCGCGGTGATCTTGCTCCGGTAATTGTCGGAGACCGGTGTAACATACAGGATCTGGCTGTAGGACATGTACATGAGATTCACCCCTTAATTATCGAAAATGATGTTTCCGTCGGACACTCTGCCATTGTTCACGGCTGCCGAATCGGTCAGGGATCGCTGATCGGAATGGGTGCTATTCTATTGAACGGTGTAGAGATTGGTGAATATTCGTTAATTGGTGCAGGTTCAATTGTAACAGAGAACAACAAAATTCCACCTTATACTCTGGCACTCGGTTCACCGGCACGTGTAATCCGCGAACTGACCGAAGCTGATCTGCAGCGAATGGCCAGGACTACACAGAGCTATGTGGATAAAGGAAAAGAGTTCAGGAATCCATGAATAGCATTATGGAGGTGCGCCCTATGTACAAGATGAAAGTAACCTATGAAGTCATGTTGGGTTTGGCAGCTGAGATGGTATGGGACCAAGTACTTCGCGAACATCGGATTGAGGAACTGAACACACTTATTGATCGGGCGCTTGCCGACAGAGATGAAGAATCTTTTCAAAAGTGGACTAATGAATTGCGTTCATTAGCACCAGCAATTGAAGTCGAACTGCCAGAAGTGGAGCATGATGAACGTAAATCATTATCTCACTAGGATGTCACACATATATTACTTAATCCTGTAAAAGTCTGCCGTAATCTGCGGTAGACTTTTTTTGGTATGTGCAGCTCTCAATATTACTTGCTTGTTCATCTACTTACTTTTAAAATAATAAGGATGATGCCTGTTCGAAGCAGAAGATTATGACATTGGTAGCAGCTTTTGCCGGATAGAGATAAAGGAGAATGAGAATGCCCATTTCTTATTTATGGAGTAGAATGTTCCTAACGAATCGCGGGTTTTTATGGCTGCTCTTGATCTGTAATATATTGGGAACCATCTATGGATACATATGGTATGGATTGCAAATGGAATATACACTGGAACGCTGGCCGGCCTGGATGGTTATTTTTGTACCGGACAGTCCAACCGCTAGTCTATTTTTCAGTATTGCCCTGTTATTCTTAATGTTTCCGCCACGCAGTGGATGGCTGCAGCTAATACGCAAACTTATGGAAGCACTGGCAGTAGTCACATCTGTCAAATACGGGGTATGGGCAGTGACAATGATCTTTTGGGGGCAAGCACTGGGAGATACCTTGGTATGGGAAGACTGGATGCTGACCGTATCCCATCTGGCTATGGCTGTGGAATCATTATTATTTGTTCGTTTTTTCATATTTGGGTGGAAATCACTGGTCGCTGCACTTGTCTGGACGCTGCTAAACGATTATATGGATTACAGTCAAGGAATATATCCATGGCTAACCGAACAGCTCGTAAAACGACTTGATCAGGTACGTAATTTTACCGTATGTCTGACGATAGCTTCTGCATTTGTAGGCGGTCTGGCGCTATGGCAGGCACGATACGCGCGACATAACAGATAATCCAATTATGAGGTTGTTTGGCCGAAAGTCGGATCTTTTACTCCCGGCGGTTATATAACTGAGGAGATGTCAGATTGTAAAGGAGTAAACTCGTGTCAAAAATTTATCGTACCAAGCGTATAGAGGGAATCACTGTTCCTGGTATTATTCATAACGGCAGTTATTTTATGATCAATGTAGATGTGTATGAAGATGGAATGGTTAATTGCTGGGAACTGGTGGATATGCATGGGTTAAAGAACAAGTTGGAGCAAGGCTGGCTTGTTCCCGGTATTCCTGATGAAGAGCATCTGTCTATTTTCCAGCTGGGCTATTACAAGGTAGAAAATGCGGATTGGCTGTACACTCCCGAGACCTATTATGCGCATCTCCAGCAGACAATCCATCAGCTGAATCCCGATGCAGCGAATATATATACGATCCATGAACGGGAACAGCAGCTTATGCAGCAGCGAAAAATCATCTATTCGCCAAAGGCTGTCCCGTTTCATGTAGAAAACGAGATCGGATATTCTACAGTCGATGGCAGTGGATTTTATATTTTCTACCGTGGATCAGAACAAAATAGTCTTGTATATCTGAATGTCTATCAGGATGGCCGGGTGGATTGGATCCATGATGGACAAGAATATGTCTCGGATATGGATAAAGTACAGGAGTTGTTCGAAGACGGAACCTTTTTTACCGATTGTAAGCATTCGGTCCGAATCCAGATTGGCGGATTGGCCGAAGTTACACTGACAGGCAGCGCATCTGCTTCTGCCGCAGATAAGTATGCAGAACTACAGGAGATGCATATCCGCCTTCGGGGAGGCAAAACGGCGATGGAACACTGCAGGGCCTGTTATCACGCCTATCTGGAAGAACCATCGGAATATCACCGCGAACAGCTGCGGGAAGCTTATGAGAAAATACCTGAGCATAAACGCATGTTTCTGGGAGATATGGATAGCAGGGATAGCGACTATGTGCGTATTATTTATGATCCTGAGGATAAGCGGGAAGTGTAAAAAACCAGGACTAGACTGTAATGAACAAAAAAAGCAAAGAGAAGGCTGTCGCAAGACAGTCTTTTTGTCATGATTCGAAATAGGAAATGAACCAAATACTATGCTGGTGCATCTATATGTATACAGGAAAGGAATTATGATAAATAAACAAACAGATAACAGGGAGGGACAATCCGTGTGGAGTGGAATGAGGAAGTGATTCGGGCACAGCAGGGAGACCAGCAGGCTTTTACAAAGTTAATCCACAGGCTGGATATGAACCTGTACAGGCTCGCGCGCTCTATACTTAGAAATGATGAAGATTGTGCAGATGCTATACAGGAAACGATAGTAAAAGCGTATTTGTCGCTTGCGCAATTAAGACAGCCAAAAGCATTCAAGTCCTGGATATACCGCATTCTGATTAATGAATGTTATGCGACGTTGCGCAGACAGGAGCGGGTAGTCAGTACAGGAGAAGAAATCAGTATTGCCGATGTACATAATTATTATGAACGAGTCGATCTGCTGGAAGTAGTAGATCAATTAGATCAAGAGCTGCGTGCTGCAGTGATTTTATATTACTTTGAGGATATAGCAGTTCGCGATATTGCAAAACTGCTGGCTATCTCTCCCGGCACTGTAAAATCCCGTTTATATCGTGCCCGTGCAATACTGGCAGCCAAGCTTGAACTGGAAACGGATGGGGGGATTCGCTATGAATAATCATCTGGATCAGCAATTAAGAGAAAAAGCACAGCAGATTCACATGGAGCTACCTGAAGTGATCCGGCAGCGTATAGATCAGACGCTATCTAATTTGCCCGATCAATCGGATAGAAAAAATGATAATCGTCCTGCAAAATTCCCACATAAAAAGAAGTATAGCATATTAAAATGGGCGGTTAGTGCTGTCGTTATTATTAGTCTGATTGCTGGAGTTGCATGGTATAAGGTTCCCGCTTTTGCAGATATTATACGTTCTGTATTTACAGATAAAAGTGGACCGGACTATGGACTTCTGAATGCCAGAGAGCTTGGACTTGTTCAGCATCCTGATATTAAAGTTCAAAGTAACGGTTATACCATAAAAGTTGGCGAAGCTATTGCTGATCCGACTCGTGTAATTATGGCGCTTGAGGTCTATGGACCTGACGGCAAAATGGATCGAGATCTATTTTTCAATCATGATGCTATTTTAGTCAAAGATGAGACAGGAAAAGTAGTAGGTACAATGTATGATGTTGGCGTCACTACTGATTTTTACTATATGATTGTCTCATTCGCAGAACCCCTGCAGACCCAAAATATCACTATAGAATCGAATATTACCAGTATGAGACAATCAGGTGAACAGAATAAAATATATGGGAATTGGAAATTTAAATTTGCTATCGATCTCACGAAAGCAAATCAACAGACCCAAATTGTCCCATTAAAAGGCACCTATACTTCTCCAGATGGAATGACCATAAGCCTGAAACGGATAACACGGATGGTGCGGGGGTCAGGCTGGAAATCGATAGCCAATTATCAGCCAAAGCATTACGCCGCTCTCCAGGGGAATCATGGAAAAAGCAAGAACTGAGATTCCATGTGGAAGATGCAGCAGGCAACCCAATTATAGGAGCAGACTCTGCCTCTTATAATCCTAATATGTTAGCTTCTCAGCACATAGCAGATAAGAAAAGAGGAGAAATGCACTGGAGCTATACATTTAGCCAATTACCAGTTGATAAGCCATATTATCTGGTGATTGACGGATATCTGGTCAAAGAACGTGATGGACACCAGGTGACGTTTGATCCGGCTCATGCCGATTATCCAATCCATTTCGATTCTATGGGAGACTATCTGGAACTGGGAGCATATAGGATCAATCATGAAGGTGATGATCCTGCCAGACCGCTAGAAGGTACTTTCCCTGTTACGGGTACAGTCCGAAACGGGTTGGGCGATGATGAATATATCGCAGTAGATGAGCAAGGTAGAAGATATAAAGTAAATGGAAGGGGAGCATATACTCTTATGCCAGATAGCCATAGCGCAGGTATTGTATTATCTGAGGTAGCTTACGAAGATGACAGTGATATGGGTTACGAACTCAGAGTTCAGGAATTGGATAGAGTTCCTGAACAGCTGACTTTTATTCGTGCAAAAACAATGCGCTGGTATGGAAATACAGATGCGAAAATAAAAATACAAGAATTGAAAAGTAAAGGCGAAAATCGTCTGGAAAAGAAATAATCGGATTCACTGCACCAATTTTTTCCTTTGCATTTTGATAGAAATGCAGTATGATAAACTCAATTAAATGAAGTTACGAGGAAGCACCTCGCTTGCAGATACTTTGGTATCTACAGCGGGGTGCTTTTTTTGTTTTCGTGAAGGAGCGTTTATTGTGAAATCTTTTAGTAAATATACAGATCAGGAATCAAAACAAATTCTATGCCATGAATTACATCGTCTGGTATTCAATCGCAAATTGCTCCAGACCTCTTTGAGTATTTTGATTTTATCGTCGGTATTTGGCCCTCTTCCCAATGCTCATGCGGCCAATGTCACAGCAGATATTACATCGGTCAAAGCCGGAACCAATTCGGTATCATTGGACTTTTCGATTATTATGCCGGACAGCGAGGTCTTGTATAAGACCAATTTTGAATCGAACCCGTTCTCAACATACTACGGTGGGAGCCGCAGTGATGGTAATCAGTCGTATGTCTCTACGGATAAAGGTACTTCTTTACAAATCATGAATACCATCACAGACCGTAAAGGGAATGCCTTTAACTATCCACAGGTATCCAGTGATTCCAGTCTGGCCCGGACATCGATAGCAAGCTTGCAGCAGGGAGCACGACTACAAGCGCAATATGATATGCGCTCACTGTCAGGCTCGGTTAATCAGACTGCGGTTGGATTTGGAGATATTCGTGGTAAAAAAGGAATTCAATTAACAGACCATAGTGGCAAGGTTGTTCGCTTCAGAAATACGACATCGATTGTTCCCGGGAATTCGTCCAATACGCCTCGAACTATTCCTGTATATGTGGACGGAGGCTCTCCCAATTGGCCTGATGGAGAATTTCTTACCATACTCAGTTCGGCCAAGAGCGATTGGCACTGGGCAGTTGCTTATTATAAATATCAGGCTGCTACGCAGTCATTGGTTCTGGATTCTTCCAATTCTTCTTTCTGGTATACATCTATTGGGGCATCTGGCATGACCAGTGATGGAAGCTATGTTTTTCAGCCAGGCGATCCAGTTGTAACTTTCCCGTATGGGGATTTTGGTACCGGTATGCTGGATATTGGCTATCATCCCGAATGGACAACATATAGCCGGACTCTGGATGTCCCTACAGATACGACGCAATATGATCTGGGCAAGTACGGTGCTACTCTTAATTTTTCCTCCAATACCAACGGTCTTATGCAAGTAGATGAATTCAAAATTGGCTACGCCCAAAAAGCCATTATTTACCGCAATGGTCAGCAGATCTATGTCGGTTACGATTCAAATTATACCGATAATACTGCTGTAGATATAGATAAACCAAATAAGGTAGAGAATCTGGGCTACACCTTCTCTCCTACGCATAAAAATGTGATATTGACATGGGCAGCACCAGCAGATAATGGATCAGATTATACATACAGTATTCAGGGCCAACTAAGAGATGGATCGCTGGGTCCGGTTCAAGATCCTACCCACGCTGTAGTTACCTCCGGTATAGCAGGCTATATTGTAATTCAGGATAATAACGCAAATACAGTTATCTCTTCCGGATCTGTAACAACATCTGCGACTCAGTTGACGATATCTCCTGATGCTGCGAATCCATATATTCATGTGGCGGCAGTTGATCGGAACGGGAATATTAGCCCAACGCAAACGGTTACTCTAAGCAATAACAGCAAGCCGGACCTAAGTCTGTCGCTTGCATCCAGTGAATGGAGCCGATATGGAAATACGATTCACGTAGCTGCATCAGATCCGGATACATGGATTACCAGCATATTGCTTCCCAATGGAAATAGCGTAGCATCGGGAGTTACTTCATATGAGGTCACAGAGAATGGCGATTATACCTTTACTGCATATGATGTAATGGGCAATCAGTCTTCGAAAACAATCACTGTTGCCAATATCGATAAAGAAGGTCCGGTTATTTCATTTACACCGGATGGCACAGATTGGCAGGCGAATCTGGTAGATGTGCATATTCTGGCTACAGATCAATCATTAAAATCAGTGCGTTATATTGTAAGTCAGCAGAGTACTCGCCCGGATATCCATGCGGAGTGGACGGAGAGCAGCGGTAATTTTTCTGCTGTACTGCCTGCGGAAAAACAGGGCATTTGGTACGTTCATGTGCTGGCTATGGATTCAGCCGGCAATGAGTCCTATGGACGTTCAAAAGAAATCAAAATCAAAGCATTGCCGGAAAAAATTGCAGCTGATGATGTTCATTTGAGTTCTTCGTCAGCAGGTAGCATTCAAGGTTTACTGCCATCCCGAACAGAAGAGACTTACGAGGTGATCAACCAGCAAACAGGCAGAATATTAACTGTACCTACCGGCAGCACTTCGTTTATCGATACTGATTTGACGCCGGGTACCGAATATACCTACATCATCACACCGATTAATGTATCGGGTAGAGGGGAGTCTATAAGCTGCAATTATCGTACAGTTCCTGCTGCTACAAAAGTGAATAATGTCTGTCCACGATCTGAGACTGCTGTCCGTGTAGAGTTGGAATCTGTCCAATCTGCTACGTACTACCTGTATGAACTTGTGGATAAGAATGGAACCATAGTCTCAAAAGGAACTATGAATACGAGTCGTACATTCGAGCAGCTTACTCCCAACAATAACTATACATTGAGTATTAAGGCAGTAAACGAATCCGGATCAAGTCTGGAGAGTCGTTATACATTTTTGACATTGCCTTCACTTGGCCATCTCAATGTAGTTGCGGTTGGAACTGATTTTGCCCAGCTCTCGTGGGATAGCGTGACAGGAGACGTTTATTACGATGTAAAACGCGATGATCAGCATATAGTCACCGTTACCAAAGAAACATATACAACAGTTACTGATACCACATACAATGCCTACAATGTGACTTATTCCGATTCAAGCGTTCTTTTCACTGATCATAATCTTGCTTCGTGTACTCCATACCATTACTCTATTGCAGTAACGAATACGTCGGGGCAGAGTGATTTTAAAAATATATCGTTATGGACATTACCAGCAGCAACAGAATTAACCTCAAAAAGTATAACTGCCGAGGCAGCAGCCTATGCATGGAGAAATGTACGAGGTGCCAAAGGGTACGATATCTATCTGGATGGTATCAAAGTAGCCACGACAGAGCACACAAGCTATGAATTTGCCGGACTAAATCCGGGCAGTGTACATGTGATCTCGATCGTACCTTTTAACGATTCTGGTACAGGAGAAGCTGCCAATGCTCATTTCGTCACCCTGCCTGAGCCGGTCAAGCAGGATTTGCGCGTAGAGGATATTGCTTATACGTCGGCTAAAATAAAGTTTGCACCTGTTCAGGGAGCCAGCACTTATGTTGCGACTATTCATGGACAAGAATATACGAGTTCAACTTCAACTATTGAGTTAAGCGATCTAAGCCCCGGTGAGATGTATTCAGTAAATGTGTATGCTGTCAACGAAAGCGGCAAATCTGCTGTGAACACTCTTCAATTTCAGACGGTACCACTCGCGCCGGAGTCGGGCAAAGTATCTTCGAATACAAACAATGATCTGCATTTAACTTTTTCACCTTCCACGGGTGCTTTGTATTATCGTATCTATAACACTCATGGAGAATGGATAAAAACAACCAGTGATTTGACTGTAAGCTTGCCCAGTCCTGGTGCGGGTGTGCTATCTTCTTTTGGAATCGCTGCTGTAGGTAACAATGGCGAGAGTCCGGAGCGGTTGTGGATAAAATATCAGGGAGCTCCTGTTCCGGCTGTTACAGATGTACTGAGCCTTCTGGAACTGCAACATAACGCGGCGACAATCGGGTGGAAGCCTTTCAGGGGAGCTGTGTCCTACAACATATATAATGGTGATCAACAAATTGGAACTGTCGAAGACAATCAGATGCGTATAGATCATCTATCCAGTAGTACAAAGTATAATGAGTTTGGAATTCGAGCAGTAAATTCAAGCGGCATAATGGGGGAATTGTACAAGCTCTCATTCGAGACACACCCATTTTCAGGATTCCAATTGGAAGTAGACGATATCACTGCATCTTCAGCCATTATCAAATCGCTCCATGGAAGTGATTCGGATACATTTGTATTCGCTGATGGGCACAATGTGATCAAGCGATCATTATCGCAAACAATCGAGTTGAACAATCTGTCGGATGCACATCGATACACTATACAGGTATGGACCGAGAATACAACGGGTGTCCAATCGGATATACAAAGTATTACGTTTAAAACCAAAGAAAAAGAGGTAGGCAATGTTCTTCCTGTTATATTGAATCCATTTATAAGCACAGAAAAACAGGATTTGAATACATCTACGGATGATCATCAATCATTGCCAGCGTCCCCATCTGCTAATGTTCATCCTTCTAATCGCTTTGTTGATGTGGAATCACGGTATTCGGAAAATGCGATCAATTATCTGGCTGATCGTGGCATTGTAAATGGAGATGAATCCGGTAAGTTTAATCCCAAAGCTGGAATTACAAGAGCAGAGTTTGTAAGTATGCTGCTTCGTTCCAATAATGAGCAGCTTGAAGATTCAGCTTCTACTCAGCCATTGTCCGGTAGGTTCAGCGATATCGATGGGAAATGGTACACATCCAATGTAGTGAAAGCAGCTGAAATGAATTATATCCAGGGATATCCCGACGGAACATTCAAGCCCGACCGAATTATCACAAGAGCAGAAGCAGCCAGCATTTTGCAAAGCTTTATCCAGGCAGAAAAAGGAGCTGCATACTCGTTCAGTGACGAAAAACTGATTCCTGAATGGGCGAAGACAGCGATTAACAAGCTGGGAGGAGAACTATTTATCGGCTATGAAAACGGACAGTTCAAGCCGCAACGAAAAATCACAAAAGAGGAAACAGCGGTTGTGATTTATAGACTACTGAATAAATGAATAAATGAATAAAAGGTATTGCACATTAGATGCAATACCTTTTACCTTTATACTTACATATATTGGAGAACAGCATATCAATCAATGATGCAGCTCCTCACGGAATCCTTCTCCGTGCACATCATTAACTTCATTAATGACTACGAAGGCGCGGGGATCGACTGATTTGACAATATTGTGTACGCGCCGGATCTCCTGACGAGAGACGACGCAGTAGGCGACTTCTTTGGCCTGTTTGGAATAAGCGCCAATCGCCGGGATGATCGTGACTCCGCGATCCATTTCTTTCATAATAATCTCGGCAATCTCGGATGCGTGATCACTGATAATCGTGAATGCTTTGCCGGAATAAGCACCTTCCTGGATAAAATCAATAATTTTGGTGGCAATAAATACAGTGACTAGCGTGTATAATACCAGTTCTTTGGAAATGAAAAACAGGGAGCCGCCGATAATCAGAATATCCAGCGCCAGCATAATCTGACCAATACTCCAGCCAAATGCCCGGTTCAGAATGGTCGCAATAATATCGGAGCCGCCAGTCGTCCCGCCAAACCGGAATACAATCCCGAGTCCTATTCCCAGCGTTACCCCTGCATACAGAACCGCCAGAATATAATCATGCTGCGTCTGAAAAGGAATAATCCAGCCCATATCAATCATGCGCTCGAACAGCCACAGGAAAAAGGTCAGCGCAGCAATTCCTACACCGGTATAAATCATCTGTCTGCGACCCAGCATTTTAAGACCAATCAGGAACAGGGGAATATTGATAATCAGAGTAGATAGCGAGGGAGAAATACCAAACGCATAATTCAGCAGAATGGTAATCCCTGTTACGCCACCTTCCATTAATTTATTGGGAATAATAAAATACAGCAGGCCGAATGCGTACACGCCTGCTCCAAACAGAATCGGCAGAATCACCCGGAATTGTCGCCAGAATTTAGGTAACATGTTATCAATACCTCCAATGGAATAGTAGAATGCAAGGACAATGTTTACAGTAAAAAGGATTTGTTTTCAAAATCGCTTTAGGATAACATGGTAATGACATATTCAATGGGAGTCATATCGCTGGATTGTACATAAAAATGATATGAAATCTCCGTTACAGTCCGGCCCATCCTTAACTATATGGGGGAGTCATGGATTCGGCAATAGGCAGTATGAGCAGCTCGATAGAGCCTATACATACCTATACATGGATTGTAATTTTTATACTATATATCTGGAATTTACGGAGGGATTGGAATGACAGAAAAATCACTTGCGGAAATGCAAAGAGAAGTAGATGCCTACATTTCCCAGTTTAAAGAAGGATATTTTTCACCGCTTGCCATGCTGGCGAGAATGTCGGAGGAAGTCGGTGAACTGGCGCGTGAAGTCAATCATTCCTATGGGGAGAAGCCCAAAAAGAACGACGAAGCCGATAATTCGATTGAGTTGGAGCTAGGAGATATCCTGTTTATTACGATCTGTTTTGCCAATTCGCTCGGGATTGATCTGGCAGAAGCGCATGACAAAGTTATGCATAAATTTAATACTCGTGACAAAGATCGCTGGACACGTATTGAAGCGCAATCCGGTGAGAACGATCAATAAATAGTGCCCAAGAAGATTGTACTGGCTCATTTGATGGATACACACTTATAATAACTATCTATATAATGATAATGAATAGAAGCGGTAAAGGAGATTAATCATGGACAAACCGATTCGTGTAATTGTAGCTGGCGCCGGTGGGCGTATGGGCAAAGAAGTCGTTAAGCTGGTACTGGGTGATGAGGAACTGGAGCTGGCAGCAGCTGTCGGTCGTTCGGATGCAGGCCGTGATGCCGGTGAAATGGTGGGAATGGGAACCGTCGGTGTATTGGTTACTGCCGAACTGCAGGAAGCACTGGCTGCTGGTCAAGCAGATGTACTGGTGGATTTTACACACCCTGAATTTGCATATGAGCATGCCAATCTGGCTATTGCAGCAGGGGTACGTCCGGTAATGGGCACCACCGGTTATACACCAGAGCAGATTGAAGAACTGAATACGAAATGCGAACAGGCTGGTATCGGTGGTTTGATCGCTCCGAACTTTTCGATCGGTGCTATTTTGCTGATGCGCTTCTCTGCTCTCGCTGCCAAGCATTTCCCGCATCTGGAAATTATCGAATACCATGGAGACCAGAAGCTGGATGCGCCTTCGGGTACAGCAGTAAAAACAGCAGAGATGATCTCCGAAGTGCGTGAATCCATGAAGCAGGGCAATCCGAAAGAGAAAGAAACGATTTCCGGATCGCGCGGTGGAGAATATGATGGATTCCGTATTCACAGCGTTCGTCTGCCAGGCGTATTTGCCCAGCAGGAAGTTATATTCGGCAGCTTTGGTCAATCTCTAAAAATTCGTCATGATTCCTATGAACGTGCAGGATACATGCCAGGTGTGAAGATCGGGGTACAAAAAGTAATGGAATACACCGGCATGGTATATGGATTTGAGCAGTTTGTCGACTAATCGGAATGTAAATTATGGATGATTTCCGGCTCTATCATAGAGACGGATAACCAGACCGCGCAAAAATATACCTAAATAAATAGATAAATGACAGGAGAGATGTCTGTGTTTCACATTGCTTTTATCGCGCATGATCGTAAAAAGGATGAAATGGTTAACTTTGTAACGGCTTATGAACATGTATTTCATGGACATCAACTGTATTCTACTGGTACAACCGGACTCCGGATTATGGAGCAAACCGAGCTGAATATTCACCGCTTTATGTCTGGTCCGCTGGGCGGTGATCAGCAGATCGGTGCGCTGGTAGCCCAGAACAAGCTGGATCTGATTATTTTCCTGCGTGATCCATTAATGGCACAGCCCCATGAGCCGGATATTACGGCACTGCTGCGAATTTGCGATGTGCAGGGCATTCCGGTGGCGACCAATATTGCAACTGCAGAGATTCTGGTCAAGGCACTGGATCGTGGAGATTTTGCATGGCGTGAACTGCCGGATAAATACAAGCCGGTGGAGGGTGTAGAATGAGTGAGCAGTTAGACATTCTGATCTTTGGAGCGCATGCGGATGATGCGGAGATTGGAATGGCAGGAACGATTATCAAGCATACTGCAGCGGGGCTGCGCGTGGGCATCTGTGAATTGACCGAAGCGGAGATGTCTTCTAATGGTACCGTGGAGCTGCGCAAACAGGAGGCTGCAGCAGCCGCTGAGGTGATGGGATTGTCGTACCGCAGCAATCTGCAGCTGCCGGACCGCGGACTGGAACGTTCGCAGGAGCAGCTGGATGCTATTACCGCAGAGATTCGCCGCTGCGCACCGAAAATTGTATTTGCCCCTTATTGGGAAGATCGTCATCCGGATCATATGATATGCAGCAGACTGGTAGAAGAAGCCGTTTTCAATGCCAAGCTGCGCCGCTATATGACCGAACTGCCGCCGGTTCAGGTACAGCAGACCTATTATTATTTTATCAATGATCCGGGGCCGGCTAATCTGATGGTCGATATTAGCGAACATTATGAACGCAAAATAGAAACCTTATCCTGTTATGCCTCTCAGTTCGGAGGTCTTGGCAGCGACAGCGATACCGTGGCTACCCCACTTAATCAAGGCTATGTAGAACGTGTACGCTACCGTGACTCGTTGGCTGGACAGCGCAGCATGACTCTTTATGCAGAAGGGTTTGTTACCAAAACGCCTTATGTAGTGGATCGGCTTTTGTAGTTTTGTGTTTTGCATCCGCATCGTACAGCCATTTGCCGGTTTAGGATAATGGTGCAATAGCAGTATTTTGAACCGACAGATGCATAATATTTTTCTTCAAACGATGTCAACTAATGAAGGATTAAAGGAAGGGAGACAGCCCTTATGGACAAGATGCTGAAAATTGGCATCACTTGTTATCCGTCACTTGGCGGATCCGGCGTCGTGGCGACCGAACTTGGCAAGCTGCTTGCCGAAAAAGGGCATGAAGTGCATTTTATTTCGCATAGTGTCCCTTTTCGTCTGGGAACTTTTCATAAAAATATTTTTTATCACGAAGTTGAGGTTAACGACTATTATGTATTCAAATATCCACCTTACGATCTGACACTGGCTAACAAAATGGCTCAGGTGGCCAAGATGCAGCAGCTGGATGTACTGCATGTACATTATGCGGTGCCGCATGCAGTATGTGCATTTCTGGCGAAGCAGATGATCGGTGACCATCTGAAGGTAGTCACAACACTGCATGGAACGGATATTACTGTACTGGCCCAGGATGAATCGCTCAAAGATCTGATTCGTCTGGCAATCAATGAAAGTGATGCAGTGACAGCGGTCTCCAAAGATCTGATCCGCGAGACGCATGAACTGCTCGATATAACGCGTGATATAGATCTGACCTACAACTTTGTCGACAAACGGGTCTATTATCCACGTGAAACCGCTCAGTTGTGTGAAGATTTTGGATTTGGCGATGATCGGATCATTATGCATATCTCCAATTTCCGTCCGGTAAAACGGGTAGGAGATGTAGTGGATACTTTTGCCCGTATCAATGCAGAGATTCCTTCACGCCTGCTGTTTGTGGGCGAAGGACCCGATCTTCCCAAAATCCAGTGGCAGATTCAGGAACTGGGACTAACCGATCGTGTACATTTCCTGGGCAAACAGGATGATATTCCGCAAGTAATCTCGCTCGCGGATATCCTCATGCTGCCTTCCGAAAAGGAAAGCTTTGGTCTGGTAGCACTCGAAGCCATGGCTTGTGGTGTGCCGACGATTGGCTCACAGGCAGGTGGAATTCCGGAACTGGTTATCCACGGAGAGACCGGTTATCTGGCACAGATTGGTGATACGGAAGCAATGGCAGGTTATGCGCTGCAGCTGCTGCGCGATCCGGTGCTGATGCAGCGGGTACGTGAACAGTGTATCCAGCGTGCGCAGACCGAATTCAGCAATGAAGCCATGCTGAATAAATATGAACAAATTTATTACCGGGTGCTGGGACGAGAAATGCCCAAGCCTTCTCCGGTACAGGGTTGAGAGGGATCGACAATGGATTGGAAATGGATAGATCCACAAATGGCGGAGCAGGGTATATCTCTGCTCCGCCGTCTGATTGAACAAGGATATGAAGGTTACTTTGTCGGCGGCTGTGTCCGGGATGAATTGATGGAACGGCCGGTCAACGATATGGATATTGCAACCAATGCTACACCGGAACAGGTCATGACGATATTCGAACATACGATTCCGACCGGGATTGCGCATGGAACGATTACCGTTATTATGAATGGAGAACAATTTGAGGTAACTACATACCGTACCGAGAGTGATTATACCGACCATCGGCATCCCGAGCAGGTACAGTTTGTCAGTGATCTGTATGAGGATCTGCGTCGCCGCGATTTTACAATGAATGCGATTGCCCGCGGTATCGATGGCAGTTATGTAGATCCATTTCATGGCAGGGAAGATCTGGAGCAGGGAATTATTCGCTGCGTAGGTGATCCTGAAGAACGCTTTGAAGAAGATGCCCTGCGGATGCTGCGTGGCATACGATTCTCGTCCGTATTTAATTTTACGATTGAACCGGCTACATGGCAGGCGCTGGTGCATCGGCGTTCACTAATCCGCTATATTGCCGCCGAACGTATTCGCGTCGAAATGGAAAAAATGATCGCTGGCCCGTATCCGTTCAAAGGTATTCAGCTGCTGCAGGAGAGTGAGCTGGTTTCCGATATGAAAATAAGTGTGCCTTGCCCACCGGAACAGCCAGAACTGCTGAATCGATTGGCGGATATCCCGGCAGTACCCGTTTCACTTCGCTGGACGCTGATTACTATGGCATTGGGCCTGGATAGTGAACAGATGAAACCTTATATGAAAGAATGGACGTTTTCGAATGCCTTTATGGATCAGGTATCCCGTCTTCTGCGAATGCATGAGCGTCTGCTGGCTGCCGCTGATCATAATGCTAATCGTGAAGTATATATATCTGCCGTTATCGATTATGGCCGCGAGACAGCCGGACAATGGCAGCAGCTGTATCCGGTTCTGACAGACAATGTACAGCAGCAGCTTGCGTCATTTGCAGCGCATGGGCAGCAATGGCTGGATGAAATGAATATATTCGGTATGGGTGATGTACAGATCAATGGACAGGATCTGCTCGCCGCGCTGCAGGCCAAGGGTGGCCCGTGGCTCGGGAAGCTGATGAACGAGATTCTGCTGGCGACAGCTGCAGGACAATTGGATAATACACGCGAAGCTATACTGGAATATGCCCATCAGCAGTATGAAAAGAGGGATAACTGATGCGTGATGAACAACTGCTGGCGCTCCTGACCGAGCGCCCGGGCGAATATATCTCGGGAGAAGAAATCAGCCGCCGGATGGCTGTCAGCCGTACAGCGATCTGGAAAGGAATCAACCGGCTCAAGGAGCAGGGCTACGAATTTGAATCGGTCACACGCAAAGGATACCGGCTAACCCGTTATCCCGACCGATTTGATGAGGTGTCTCTGCGTATGCGAATGAATGAAGTAACCTCCTGGGGACAGCCGCTGCATCTGTTCCCGTCGGTCGGTTCGACCCAGGACATTGCCCGTGCTCTGGCAGAAGAGGGAGCACCCGAAGGTACACTGGTTATCGCCGAGGAACAGACCAGCGGTCGCGGTCGTCAGGGACGACGCTGGCATTCACCTCCGGGGCGCGGTATATGGATGAGTCTGATTATGCGCCCTGTACAGCCGCTGCAGTATACACCGCAGCTCACTCTACTGGCTGCCGTTGCAGTCTGCCGGGCGCTGCGAAGTGTGAGCAATCTTGATATCGGGATCAAGTGGCCCAATGATCTATTGATCGACGGACGCAAAGTATGCGGTATTCTGGTTGAGTCTGCTGCCGAAGATGGTTATGTACGCCATGCGATTGCCGGGATTGGTATTGATGTGAATTTGGCAGCGGAGGATTTGCCGGAGGAATTGCAGACGATCGCTACCTCGCTGCGCATGGAGAGCGGCGGGGAGCCGCTTGACCGTACGCTGGTGGCAGCAGCGGTCGTGCAGGAGCTGGAGGCGATGTATCAGCTATACAGCGAACAGGGATTTGCAGCGATCGCTGCTTTATGGGAAGCACTGGCGTTTTCTATCGGCCAGCATTTGACGGTTCATACTCCGCAGGGAGTTATACATGGAACAGCAACAGGCTTGGGGAACAACGGAGAGCTGCTGCTCCAGCAGGAGGATGGTCGTATTTTGCCGGTCTATTCCGGTGAAATTCATTTATAAAAAGTGGGAAAAAATAGCCGATGCTGCTATATTTCTCCGGTAGGTAAGTAATAAAATGTAATTAACTTTAAATAGTGAAATTGTGGAACGACTCTGGTATACTAGCAGGGAAGACGGTATCGGCATGTCCGAACCGTACTTTATGATGTTAACTTGGTGTAAGCTGGCAGGCGAGCACCGTCAGGTCGTATATGGATGCAGCAGGTGTTTTCGGTTCGGATAGAGTATCTGATCGGCAGCCTGTATACCGCTTCCTTATGCAAAGGATCTATTCCTGTCTGATTCTATTCTGCCCTAACCAAACATGTATCCTGCGGGATACCCATACGAAGCGAGGTGTTGGCTAACTTCAATTCTGCTCTGAGCCGTAAACTGGACCGAGACAGAAGAGATGATCGCAAAGTGACTCTTTTTTGGACTCCGGACCTTTTTAGTGAACCACTAAAAGGTTTTTTATTTTGTCCAAATACTATATTGATTAGAAGGAGCTTGATGTCACATGGCAGCCAAAACGCCGCTGAATATTGTCAAAATGAAAAAAATGAAAAAAGAAGGCGATCCGATTACGATGGTGACCGCCTATGATTACCCGACAGCCCAGCTGGCTGAAGAAGCAGGTGTAGAAATGCTGCTGATCGGGGATTCACTGGGTAATGTGGTGCTGGGATACGATTCTACCATCCCGGTGACGGTGGATGATATTGTCTACCACTCCCGTGCAGTAGCACGTGGAGCACAGTCTACTTTTATCGTGGCGGATCTGCCGTTCATGACATATCACGGAAGTATAGATGAGACACTGCGCAGCGTGAAGCGCATTATGCAGGAAGGGCATGCCCACGCGGTGAAGCTGGAAGGCGGAGCAGAAATTGCCGATACCGTAGCAGCTATCACACGTGCCGGTGTACCGGTACTCGCGCATATCGGTCTGACACCGCAGTCGGTTCACCAGATCGGCGGATACCGTGTACAGGGTAAGGACGAGCAGGACGCCCAGCGTCTGCTGAATGATGCCAAGGCTCTCGAAGCTGCCGGTGCATTTGGCGTAGTACTGGAACTGGTGACCGAAGATACGGCAGCCATGATCACCGGTCAGCTGTCCATACCGACGATCGGTATCGGAGCAGGACGCGGATGCGATGGTCAGGTACTGGTATTCCACGATGTGGTCAAATACACATCCGCTTATCGTGAAAAGCGTTTTGTTAAAACGTATGCCGATATCGGAGCTACGATTCGTACAGCTCTGGAAGAGTATG
The DNA here is from genome assembly GCF_001421015.2 of Paenibacillus bovis. Lineage (NCBI taxonomy): Bacteria > Bacillati > Bacillota > Bacilli > Caryophanales > Paenibacillaceae > Paenibacillus > Paenibacillus bovis. Next base: position 3,878,866 of record NZ_CP013023.1, on the reverse strand, counting down.
TGAACGAGGTCAAAACACGTGCGTTTCCGGCAGAGCAGCATGCTTTTAATCCGGATCAGGAAGCACTCGACTCCTTATATGGAGCCAAACGGAAAGGAGAGGAACAAGCGTGAAGGTACTACACAGCATCGCAGAGATTCGTCAGGAAGTGAAAAGCCTTCGCAAACAGCGTTCTCTCGACAATCACGAAGCCACAGTGGGTCTGGTACCTACAATGGGATTTCTGCATGAAGGTCATGCCAGTCTGATGCGCAAAGCCCGCGAAATAAGCGATATCGTGGTAATCAGTATTTTCGTCAATCCGATCCAGTTTGGACCCAATGAAGATTTTGAACGTTATCCGCGTGATGAACAGCGCGATCTGGCACTTGCGGAAAAGGAAGGTGTGGATATCGTATTCCTGCCAACGGTAGACGTTATGTATCCTTCGCCGACCAAGACGCATGTCAGTGTAGCCGAGCTGACAGATACCCTTTGCGGCGCATCCCGTCCGGGTCATTTTGATGGTGTATCGACGGTAGTCACCAAGCTGTTCAATATCGTCAAACCGGATCATGCCTTTTTTGGAGCCAAGGATGCCCAGCAGGTAGCCGTTATTCGCCAAATGGTGGATGATCTGAATATGGATATCGAGATTGTTCCTTGCCCGATTATTCGTGAAGAAGATGGACTGGCACTTAGTTCACGCAATGTCTATCTTTCCGAAGAAGAGCGTACCCAGGCCCTCGTATTGTCTCGCTCCCTGCGCCTTGCTCGTGAAGAAATAAGCAGCAATCCACAGATGACAGCCGGTCAGGTACGTGCACTGCTGCGCCGGGAAATCGGTACTTCTTCTATTGCTGTGATCGACTATGCAGAGATTCTCTCATTTCCGCAGCTCGAAGTGCTTGCTGAAGATACCGTCCTGCAACAATTGAATGGAGAAGTCATTATGGCGCTGGCTGTCAAATTCGGCCCTACCCGTCTAATCGATAATGTAATTATGGAAACGAAAGGTGTGTCCCTTCATGTATAGAACAATGATGAAATCCAAAATCCACCGTGCCACGGTAACAGAGGCCAATCTGAATTATGTAGGCAGCATTACAATCGACGAAGATCTGATGGAAGCAGCAGACCTTCTTGAAAATGAAAAAGTACAGATCGTTAATAATAATAACGGCGCACGTCTGGAAACGTACGTGATTACTGGTCCGCGTGGTAGTGGTGTGGTCTGCCTGAACGGCGCAGCTGCCCGTCTGGTACAACCTGGCGATACAGTTATTATTATCTCCTATGCGATGATGAGCCACGAAGAACTTCAGGAGCATCGTCCAACTGTAGTATTCGTGGATGGTCAGAACAAGCCGGTAATGGAAGCTCATAAAGAGGTTCATGCTACCATTATGTAATTAAACTATACCAATGGAGCTATGAGCCGGATTTGCAGTCCGTTTAATCGATAATAGGCGTAGGCTAATTTGACGAAATCATGTATAATAAAAGAAACATAACGCCTAAGCAAGGTGATACTGCGTGCCTGTCAAACACGTCATGTATCACCTTTTTTTATGTATCTGCAGAATCAACAGGCGATTGGGGAGCGATTGCTGTGCAGCCGCAAAAGAGGGTATACAGAATGCAGCAGTTTCCGTCACCTCGCCACGTTTTCAAAACCGCCTCGTTCTGGTATGCTGATAGGTGAACATTTTGACATCAGGTGTGACGACTGCAAGGAAAGGATTTAGACATCCATGAAATTTGCCGTACTGGATTTTGAGACAACAGGAACCCAGTCCTCGGATGATATCATTCAGGTGGGTCTTGCTGTTATAGATCATGATTTAACGATTACCCAGGTATACAGCTCCATGGTCAAACCCGGAGGCAAGATTCCTCCGTTTATTACCGGACTAACCGGTATTCGCAACGAAGATGTAGCAGACGCTCCTGAACTGGATGACGTCATGCTGGAGATGATTCCACTGCTGGAAGACGCAGTGTTGGTCGGACATAATGTAGCTTTTGATCTGGGCTTTTTGCAGCGTGCACTGGACCGTACCGGTTATTTGCCGTTTACCGGCAGAGTGCTGGATACGATGGATTTTCTGCGTGTATTTTTCCCGAATCTGCCGAGTTATCAGCTCAGTATGGTCAGCAGCTCGCTTGGTTTTGAGCATGATCGTCCCCATCAGGCAGACAGTGATGCACTGGCGACAGCCTATGTCTTTCTAAAATGTCTGGAAGAATTGGATGGTCTGCCGCTGATCACCGTTCAGCGTCTGGCTGAGCTGTTCGATAATCAGGACAGTGATCTGGGCTGGTATTTTGATGGTGTGCGTATGCAGCGCGAAGCACAGCCGGCACAGGATCTTGATGAACATCGCTTTTATCGTCAGCTTGCGCTGAAAGTAGGCGACTGGATGGATATTCCTTCTGCCGAAGAAGCCAGAGAAGGCATGCCGCTGGCAGATGTATCCTTTGACGAGTTTCTGGAACAGGTTAAAGATAATCTGCGCAAACTGCTGCCGGATTATGAAGAGCGCGAGCCGCAGAATCAGATGTTTGATGAAGTGGTACGCGCCCTTACCGATGAGAAGCATTTACTGATTGAGGCAGGCACCGGCACAGGCAAATCGCTCGGTTATTTGCTGCCTTCCATTTATCATAGCGTCAAAAACAGCGAGAGAGTGATGGTCAGTACGCATACAATTAATTTGCAGGAACAGCTGCGCGAACGGGATGTTCCGCTGCTGACACAGGTGATTCCGTTTGCTTTTCGTGCTGCCGTGTTCAAAGGACGCCAGCATTATTTGTGTCTGCGCAAATTTGAGCATAAAATAAATACAAAGGAATTTCAGAGTCCCAAGGAAGATGTGCTGATCGCAGCCCAGATGATTGTCTGGCTGACAGCTACCGAGACCGGGGATGATGAAGAGCTCAATATGGGTAACCGTGGCGGCGATTTCTGGGAAACGGTCGCGAGTGATACCGATTCCTGTCTGGGACGCGCCTGTCCATGGTTCCGGCAGTGCTTTTATCACCGGGCCAAGCATGAAGCTGGTGCAGCCGATGTGGTCATTACCAATCATTCCAAGCTGTTTACGGATATCAAGGCAGGCCATCAGCTGCTGCCGGCCTACGAACATTTGGTTATCGACGAAGCCCATCATCTGGAAGATGTGGCTGGCAAGCATCTGGGTATGCACATGAAATATTTCACATTGGTTCATCCGATGCTGCGTCTGTTCAAGGACAGCAAGACCGGCCAGCTGGCGATTCTGCGTCAGCAGCTGGGATCGTCCGGCAGTGAACGCGGCATGGAGTGGGCGATAGCGATCGATAATCTATATCCGGAATTAACAGATGTCAAGGAAGACTGGGACAAGCTGAGTGAGCTGTTGTTCGCTCTGCTACCACAGCGCAGTGATGCCGCTCCAGGCGAGGCTGCGCAGTTCACATTGCGTCTGCTGCCGCAGAAAAAGCCTGACGAGTGGGCCGAGATTGCCGAATTGGAGAATCGGATTCATATTGGTCTGAGCCAGATCATCCGCAAAGGTGAACAGGTGATGAACAAAATCAAGGAATCGGATGAAGTGCTGGACAGTGATGGACTCGTGACAGATGTGTCGGGACTGTTCAAGGATCTGACCGGTGTCCGGGATGATCTGCGTCATTTCATCAAGCTGGACAGTGAAGATACGGTCTACTGGTATGAGGCCAACGGCAATTATCGCAGCAAGTCGCTCCAGATGTATGCGGTGCCGGTAGATGTCAGCCAGCAGCTCAAGGAGCATTTCTTTGACAAAAAGAAAAGTATCGTGCTGACCTCTGCCACGCTGTCGATCGACAAGAACTTCCAGTACATGATTGAACAGCTGGGACTCAAGGAAGCCGAGCAGCAAGGCAAGCTGAATACGTCGATGCTGGAATCGCCGTTTAATTACAGGGAACAGTCGCTTGTACTGATTCCAAGAGATTTCCCGAGTGTAAAGGGAAGTGTCGGTGACGAGCATTTTGTCAGTATGCTGGCTCGTTCACTTGCTGATGCTGCCGAAGCGACGCGTGGACGCATGTTGGTCTTATTTACTTCCTACCGGATGCTCAAGCAGGTGTATGAGCCTCTGAAGGAGAAATTATCACAGAGTGATATTGCCGTATTCGGACAGGGTGTAGATGGAGGCAGCCGGACCAAGCTGACCCGACGCTTCCAGGATCATCCGGCCTGTGTACTGCTGGGTACGAGCAGCTTCTGGGAAGGCGTGGATATTCCCGGAGAAGCACTGACCTGTCTGGCGATTGTGCGATTGCCGTTCCAGCCGCCGAATCATCCGCTGGTCGAAGCCAAAAGTGAACGGCTCAAAAAAGAAAAGAAAAACCCGTTTATGAAATTATCTGTACCACAGGCAGTTATCCGGTTCAAACAGGGCTTTGGCAGACTGGTCCGGACAGCGAATGACCGCGGTATTGTGCTTATCTATGATACCCGGGTCATTGAATCGTATTATGGCAAGCACTTCTTGTATTCGCTGCCCGGTCCCAAAATGGAACATATGCCTACGCAGCAAATGGTTCCCCGTATTGCGGAATGGCTGAGCCATCGTGAGAACGAAAAGGATGCTGCAAATCAAGAGGGGGAGCAAGCATGAAATCCGATAAAATATCAGAAGCGGTCGTGCGAAGATTACCTGTCTATTTAAGATACCTGAACGAGCTGCATACCCGTGAGGTACCCACTGTATCTTCGCAGGAACTGGGACAAAAACTGGACCTCAATCCGGCCCAGATTCGTAAGGACCTTGCCTATTTCGGTGATTTTGGCCGTAAAGGAATTGGCTACGATGTATCGTATCTGATTGAGAAAATACGTCATATCCTGAAGCTGGATCAGCAGATCAATGTTGCTCTGATCGGAGCAGGTAATCTGGGACATGCGCTTTCAAATTATAATGCCTATCTGCAGGAAACGATGAAGATTGTAGCCGTGTTTGATTCGTATACACCGAAAGTAGGCACCCAGATTAATACATTGACTGTGCAACCGATTGATGAACTGTCCGAGACTGTGCAGTCCAAGCATATCCGGGTTGGTATTATTACCGTACCCAATACCGAAGCACAGCGTGTTGCTGATCAGCTGATCGAAGCAGGTATCGAGGCGATTCTGAACTTTGCGCCGATTATCCTGAAAACACCACCGCATGTGCGTGTGCATACGGCAGATTTCACTACCGATCTGCTGAGTCTGGCCTACTACCTTGAAGATGGAAAGGAATTAGAGACGAATGAACAACTCACCGAGTAAATGGATGATCAAAAACGGGATCTTTGCAGCTTCCCATGGAGGAAAATCGGTACTGTACGGACATATGGTCATCGAGAACGATGTGATTACTTATCTGGGCGAAGAAGAGCCTGCTGACCAGGAAGGCATGACCATCGTGGATGGCAGACATCAGTTCTTTATCCCGGGTCTGGTTAACAGTCATGGTCATGCGGCGATGTCCCTGCTGCGCGGCTATGGAGATGATCTGGCTCTGCAGGTATGGCTGCAGGAGAAAATGTGGCCAATGGAAGCCAAATTTACAAGTGACGATGTCTACACCGGTACAGCATTGTCTGTTCTGGAAATGCTCAAAGGCGGTACAACGACATTCCTCGATATGTATGACCGTTCTGAACGTGTGGCCGAAGTGGTAGAGCAGTCGGGTATGCGTGCGGTACTGATGCGCGGCGTTATTGGTCTGTGCTCTGAAGAAGAACAGAACGAGAAGCTGAACCAAGCTGTACAATTCGTACGTGACTGGCATGGCAAGGCAAATGGCCGCATCACAACCATGATGTCTCCACATGCGCCGTATACTTGCCCGCCGGCATTTATCGAGAAATTCGTACAGGCTGCTCATGATCTGGATGTGCCTCTGCATACGCATATGTCCGAGACAGTGGCAGAGGTAGAACAGAACGTACGCGACTATGGTCTGCGTCCGGTAGATCATCTGGAGAAACTGGGTGTATTCACTCGTCCTACTTTGCTGGCTCATGCCGTTCATCTGACCGATGAAGAAATTCAGAAACTGGCTGCCCATAAAGCAACCATTTCCCATAATCCGGGCAGCAACCTGAAGCTGGCGAGTGGTGTAGCACGTGTACCTGATCTGCTGCGTGCAGGCGTGGTGGTATCTCTGGGTACAGACGGTCCAGCCAGTAACAACAATCTGGATATGTTTGAAGAAATGCGCCTTGCAGCATTGATCCACAAAGGAGTATCTGGTGATCCAACCGCTGTTCCTGCCCTGGAAGCTCTGCGCATGGGTACCGAATATGGTGCCAAATCCGTATTCCTGGATAATACAGGCGTATTTGCAGTAGGAATGAAAGCCGATATTACATCCCTGAATATTGATCAGCCGCATTTCCTGCCGTTTACGGACTTTATTTCTCATACGGTATATTCAGCCAGTGCCAAAGATGTACTGCATGTCTGGGTAGATGGCAAGCAGCTGATCAAGGATGGCGTATCGCTGACGCTGGATGAAGAAAAAATCCGCCGTGAAGCACAGCTTGCTTTTGAAGGTTTGCTCACACGCTAACCGCAAGTTGAACAGAAAGGATGGCGTGTCTTGCGAAATTTGGGAAGTGGCAAGTGGATAGCGATTATTATTACAGTAGTAGGTCTGATTGTACTTTGTGTGAACCAGTTCTATGTGCATGTTATGGCCAAGCCATGGAGCCATGAACAGGAAGCGCTCGAGATTGCCCAGAAGCAGGCTAACCTGACTTCGCTTACCCGTACCTACCAGTCGGTCTGGAACGACAAATCGATCTACTGGGTAGTGCAGGGACAGAACAATCAGCAGCAGGAAGTAATGGTCTGGGTCAAATTTAATAAAGACGGCACTCCAGTACAGGGAGCCAATGGTGTACATGTGGAGAAAACGGCTGGAACTATAAATGTACAGCAGGCCGAGCAATTGGTTCAGACCGATCTGCCAGGTGCCGAGGTTGTTCGTGCTGTACCAGGTTCATATAATGGCAAATATGCCTGGCAGGTGTTTTCCAAATCAGGAGATCATTATTACTATGTATTCTATAATTTCCGTGACGGCACCAAGCTGGGCGGACCGATGGAGCTGCCGAACACGTTGTCCGGTAATTAAGCCAGCAATAGGTGTGCCAGATAATAAATGATGAATGATTTATCAAGAAATGAAATATAAAAAGAGGCTGCATAGAGAGTAATCTCATGTGCAGCCTCTTTTATTTAACACGTTCGATAGCTTTTTGTTCGTGGGAGATACTGCTGATTTATACTGTTTCAGAGCGATATTGATCCCAGTCAGCTCTCGGATTACACTGTACAGCGTATCTATTGTACTGTCACCGGTAGCATTTCCGGTATGAACCGAGCTGCCTTTACGCAGCTGTACCTTAGCAGTAGGGTGCAGATTTCCTGTTATGACCCAAAAAGACTCCAGAGCATAGAGTTTATTTGATTTATTCCGATTGGAATATTCACTGCGCAAAAACAGCAGATCATGATTGTAGATTTCCTTAAAGCACAAGGAAGCCGATAGGATCATATTAATAGCATTAGTAGTAAAGGCGGTACAAAACGCATACATTATAAACAGCAGAAATAAAAGCAGTATTTGAACAGTACGATCTTGTCGGAATTTGCCAAAGTTGCAGCGACCTGTGTAAAAGCGATATGATAATAATAACCATTTGTACAAAGATAAAAGAACTTTGCTGACTCAACAGGTATGAGAGAAAAAGCGGGATAGGTTTTTGCAGCAAGTAGGATCATTTATTATTCCGATCCATCTATTATCTCATTTTAATCCATCTACTATCTGAAATAAGTATGAAAGATCAACAATTGCTTTATAGCCTATTTGATAAAATAAAAAAATCCGAAAGGGTTCGTCTGCTGGGGAGCAAACGTATCAATTTCGGATTTTGCCTTATCATTAATATGTAAAATAAAGTTCATAGAGTTGCCTTAAAATGGAGCAATTGGTTATGATATACTACAATTATCTACAATTTGTGTAAAATATTTTTAGAAAGCACAAAAAAACCTGTCGTTTTTGGGTTACCGAAAGGCCATTGTCTGCCGAAATAAAGTTATACAAAAAATAACTGCATCTTGTATATACACAGAGGAGGACATGTATGAAACTTCGGGCGCTGCCTGTTATGATTACCGTGGTCGTTTCAATTGCCGTACTGTTTGGGGGCTGGTTTACGTATCGACAACTTACCCTTCACAATCCGCTTATGAAAATTGTCCAATCTTATCCGGGTGTCAACTCCGCCCAGGTTACTATTAACCAGAAAGAGGTAGCTTTGAAACTCGATTTGAAACCAGAAGCAGATTTGGGAGCTCTTGTTCAACAAATCCACAAACAAAGCACTGATATTCTGGGTACACGTACTCTCAAATTAGAAGTGATTGACCATTCCGACGACAAGCTTAACAAGATATGGGAAAATGCAATGTTCCCTGTATCCCAGGCAATGGCCAATCGTGAATATACCGAAATCCCCAAGACTCTTGAAGAAATCGCCAAACTGAACACTGGTGTTCAGGCCAAAGCAGAGATGGATGATCGTAATGTCTATGTATCCCTAAGCAATGGTAAAGCCAGCAAGTTTCTGATTCTGCCGCGTACTGCTCAAGTTACAGGAGGGAATGCCTAATGCCTAAATGGACCAAAGAAATCGTTATCGGATTTGTACCTGTTCTGCTTATTTTCCTGCTATACGTAGGCTATAATATACTGCCTTTGCTGCTGCTTGCAGCTGTTGTCGGCGGCATCCTGTTCTTTATGCAAATGCGCGGTGGACTGGCTGTCGGTGCGAGTCAAGAACGCAATCGCAAAAAAAATGGTCCGGTCAAACTGACTTTTGAACAAATTGGTGGTCAGGACAATGCCAAGCGCGAACTGCGCGAAGCACTGGATTTCCTCGTGCGTCATGATGAAATCAATAAATTTGGTATTCGTCCACTGAAAGGGATCCTGCTGACAGGCCCTCCGGGAACCGGTAAAACGCTGATGGCCAAAGCGGCTGCACATTATACCAATTCCGTATTTGTTAGTGCTTCCGGTAGTGAATTTGTGGAAATGTATGTTGGTGTCGGTGCCGGTCGTATCCGTGACCTGTTCAAGGATGCACGTACCCGTGCTGCCAAAGAAAACAAACAAAGTGCGATTATCTTTATTGATGAAATTGATGTAATCGGTGGTAAGCGTGAAGGTGGACAACAGCGTGAGTATGATCAGACGCTGAACCAATTGCTTACCGAGATGGATGGTATCTATAGCAATGAAGCACCACGTATTCTGATTATCGCCGCAACCAACCGTAAAGAAATGCTGGACAGCGCTCTGCTGCGTCCAGGCCGTTTTGACCGTCATATTCAAGTGGATCTGCCGGACAAAAAAGGTCGCAAGCATATCCTGGAACTGCATGCTGCCAACAAACCGATGGCTGCAGAAGCCAATCTGGATAAACTGGCTGAAGAGGCTTATGGCTTCTCCGGTGCACAATTGGAAAGCGTCATGAACGAAGCAGCTATCTATGCTATGCGTCAGGATGAAGAAGTGATCAGCCAGCGTCATATGTCGATGGCGATCGATAAAGTAATGATGGGCGAGAAAACAGACCGCGAATCCAGCGCCGAAGAAAAACAGCGCGTCGCTATTCACGAACTCGGTCATGCGATTATGGCAGAGGTTGTCCGTCCGAATAGTGTGGGCCAGGTTGCTCTAAGTCCGCGCGGCCAGGCACTCGGTTATGTTCGTCATAATCCACAGCAAGAACAATATCTGTATACCAAGCCATTCCTGGAAGAGCAAATCATGATCGCTCTTGCCGGTGCAGCCGCTGAAGAAATGTATTATGAAGGCCGCAGTACAGGCTCCAGAGGTGACTTTGACCAAGCGCTGAATATCGTACAGAACATGGTAGAAGCCGGTCTCACCAAACTCGGTATCGTAACGATCAATATGGTTCCCAAAGAATTGCTGATGAAAGAAAGCAATGCGATTCTGGAAGATCTGGGTGAGCGTACCCGCAAGCTGCTGGAAGAACGCCGCCACATTTTTGACAGCTCCCTTGACATTTTATTACAGGAAGAAATCCTCTCGGGCGAGCAATTCCGTGAACAATTCAAGAAAAGTTCAAATGTACCAGCTTAATTCACTAAGCTGGTACTTTTTTTTTACTTTTTGCCTGTGCTACGGTATTATTAGATGTTGGAGATTATATAGAAGCCCGGCATTTTTCATCATTACATTTCTTATGCTTGGCATAATTAAAATAGACCAAAACAATCGTTTGTCTTGTTCTGTTTTGCTTTAAATAGAGCTTGAGAAGAATATGAAAGTGTGAAGGGCCAGATGGTGTCCGGCTAGATGGTTTAGCTTATACCATACTGAATATTGGAAGGGTGGAATAGAAAGCATGAATTTTAAAAAAGTCGGCGTTATCGGCGGCGGTACAATGGGTCAGGGCATTGCAGAAATGCTGGCCAAAAAAGGTATCGAGGTGCTGTTGGTTGAGAAGACTCCAGAGAAACTGGATAATGCGTGGAGCATGATCGAGACCAGTCTGGACAAGCAAATGGAAAAATGGGCACTGACCCAGGCAGAGAAAAAGCTAATTCTCGGCAAAATCCAGAAAGTGACTCATTTTGCGGAACTCGGTTCCTGTGATCTGGTTATCGAGACAATCAGCGAAGATCCAGAAGCGAAAAAAGAAGTGTTCGCGCAATTGGATCAGGTTTGCTCCAGCAGCGTTATTCTGGCGAGCAACACGTCTACGCTCAGTTTGACCGAGCTGGCTAGCTCGACCAAATATCCGGAGCGTGTAATCGGACTTCACTTTATCTATCCGGTATCCAAAATCGACCTGGTTGAAATTATCCGTGGCCTGCGTACTTCCGACAAGACTTTTGATCAAACCAAAAACTTTGTGGAAGAGACTGTGGAAAAAAGAGGAATCATGGTTTACGAATCTCCTGGTTTCGTAACAAGCCGTATTATCTGTCTGCTGATCAACGAAGCACTGCATGTGCTTGAAGAAGGCGTAGCTTCTGCTGAAGATATCGACGATGCTATGCGTGTCGGCTACCAGTTCCAATACGGACCACTGGAAATGGCAGACCGCTTTGGTCTGGATTCTGTCAATGCTGCTCTGGAGCGCATGTTCCGTGAGTATGGCGAGCTGAAATACCGTCCAGCGATCATTTTGAAAAAAATGGTGCGTGCAGGTAGTCTCGGCGTGAAAACAGGCGAAGGATTCTTCAAGTATGACAAGGATGGTGACCGGATATGAAAGTACTCGTAATCAACTCAGGTAGTTCTTCACTCAAATACCAGCTGTATGATATGACCGATGAATCCGTTCTGGCCAAAGGTCTGGTAGAGCGGATCGGGATGGACTCTTCCATTCTGACTCACAAGCCGACAGGCAAAGACGAAGTCACCGAAGTTAGCGAAATTCTGGAGCATAACACAGCGATCCGTAAAGTTATCGACAAGCTGACTGACAAAACGCATGGCGTTCTGGAAAGTGTAAGTGAAATCAATGCTGTCGGACACCGCGTTGTACACGGCGGTGAATTTTTCAAAGAGTCTGCTGTTGTTGACCAGCAGGCCAAAAAAGATATTCGTGCACTGATCGATCTGGCACCACTGCATAATCCGGCTGCAATCATGGGTATTGAAGCTTCCGAAATCAATATGCCGGGCGTACCGCAGGTTGTTGTATTTGATACAGCCTTCCACCAGACAATGCCTGAAAAAGCATATCTGTACGCAATTCCGCGGGTACTTTACAACAAATACAAAGTACGTCGCTATGGATTCCATGGCACGTCCCACTATTATGTAAGCCGTGCAGCAGCCGATTTCCTGGGCAAGCCGCTGGAAGATCTCAAAGTAATCACTGCCCATATCGGTAACGGCGGTAGTCTGACTGCTGTACAGGGTGGTATCTCCGTAGATACTTCCATGGGTATGACGCCTCTTGAAGGTCTGATGATGGGTACACGCAGTGGTGATCTTGATCCGGCGATCGTACCTTATGTCATGAACAAGGAAGAGCTGACAGTCAGCGAAGTGAATCTGATGCTGAACAAGCACAGTGGTCTGCAGGCGATTTCCGGAATCAGCAGTGATATGCGCGAAATCACTGATGGTCTGGAAAAAGGCGATCCTCATTCCACACTGGCATTCGAAATGTACGAATATCGTCTGCGTAAATACATCGGTTCTTATGCAGCAGCAATGAACGGTGTTGATGTACTCGTATTTACAGCCGGTGTAGGCGAGAACTCTGCAATCGTGCGTAAAGCCGTTTGTGAGAACCTGAGCTATCTGGGTGTAGAGATCGATGAGGAACTGAACAAAGTACGTTCCGGCGATCCACGCCGCATTTCCACACCAAATTCCAAAGTAGAAGTGCTGGTTGTACCTACCAATGAAGAGCTGGTTATCGCTCGCGATACCTACCAACTCATCAACAAGTAAAAACAACAGCATGGTATAGACAAGGGGAGAATGAAAGAATGTCCACTAAAACCGTTATTAAAAGAGTCAATGAGCATATTGGCGAAACCGTAACGATTGGAGCATGGATTAACAACAAACGTTCCAGCGGTAAAATCCAGTTTTTGCAGCTGCGTGATGGTACAGGCTACATCCAGGGCGTTGTTGTCAAAAGCGAAGTACCGGAAAGTGTCTGGAATGATGCGAAAAGCATGACCCAGGAGAGCTCCCTGTACGTAACAGGTATTATCCGTGAAGAGCCGCGCAGTAAATCCGGCTACGAAATGACGGTTACCGATATTGAAGTTATTCATATCACTTCCGAATATCCGATCACTCCAAAAGAACACGGTGTTGATTTCCTGATGGATCATCGCCACCTGTGGCTGCGTTCGAATCGTCAGCGTGCAGTGATGGTTATCCGCGCCGAGATTATTCGTGCGGTTCAGGAATTTTTCAACACGAATGGATTTACCAAAGTGGATCCGCCAATTCTGACGCCTTCCGCGGCCGAAGATACAACCGAGCTGTTCCATATTAAATATTTTGACGAGGATGCTTACCTGACACAAAGTGGTCAGCTGTATATGGAAGCTGCTGCAATGGCACTGGGTAAAGTTTATTCGTTCGGTCCGACATTCCGCGCCGAAAAATCCAAAACCCGTCGTCACCTGATCGAGTTCTGGATGATCGAGCCGGAAATGGCATTTACTACGCACGAGGAAAGTCTGGAAGTACAGGAGCAGTTTGTATCCCATGTGGTTCAGTCCGTACTGAAAAACTGTCGCGCCGAGCTGGAGACGCTGGAACGCGATGTAACCAAGCTGGAACATATCGTTGGTCCATTCCCGCGCATCACTTATGATGAAGCGATTGAGTTCCTCAAAGGCAAAGGATTCGATATCCCTTGGGGGGACGACTTTGGCGCACCGCACGAGACTGCGATTGCCGAAGCCTATGACAAACCAGTATTTATTACCCATTATCCAAAAGACATCAAAGCATTCTACATGAAGCCTGATCCAGAGCGTCCGGAAGTTGTTCTGTGTGCAGATATGATCGCTCCAGAAGGTTATGGAGAGATTATTGGCGGATCACAGCGTATCGACGATCCGGAATTGATGGAGCAGCGCTTCCAGGAGCACAATCTGGGCGAAGCTTATCAATGGTACATGGACCTTCGTACGTACGGAACCGTGCCTCACTCCGGATTCGGACTGGGTCTGGAGCGTACAGTAGCATGGATCTGTGGTCTGGATCATGTACGCGAAACTATTGCTTTCCCTCGTATGCTGTATCGTCTGTATCCATAATTTCTGTACGGACACATGACTCAGGGTGGACGTATAGAAAGGATGATTAAAACAATGGGCGGAGAACAATGGAAAGCATGGGCAAAAGGCGCTGCGTACACAATGGGCATGCAGACAGCCAATATTCCTTATGCACTGCTAAAGTATTATCAGGCGCTGGATCTGGATGATGCTGAAGCGATGCTGCTATTGCAGCTGCTGTCTTTCCGTCAGGTAGAGCATAATGAATTTCCGACGCTGGAAGAGCTGGAATGGAGAACGGGTGCAGCACCTGGCATAATCGCTGCCCGTATCCAGAAGCTGATGAAAGCCGGATTTATCGGGATCGAAGACGAACAGGACCCGATGACAGGCATTCGTTATGAACGTTATGATCTTAGCGGCCTGTATGAGAAGCTGGGCACGATTCTGGCGTCCGAGCAGCAGGAACGTATTACGGCGATCAATCAGCCGCCTGCAGCAGCTGTGAACCAGGCAAGCAAAGAAGAAGAGCGGGAGCGTAACCTTTTTATTATTTTTGAAAAGGAATTTGCCCGTCCTTTGTCGCCGATGGAGTGCGAAACGATCTCCGGCTGGCTGGATCAGGACCGGTACCCGGAAGAATTGATCCTGATGGCGCTCAAAGAGTCTGTATTCGCTGGTAAGCTCCATTTCCGATATATAGATCGTATTTTACTGGAATGGAACCGAAACCGTGTACGTACGGCTGAAGACGCCAGAGCATACACGCAAAAGTTCCGTCAGCGGTAAATGATCAATAATGGTAATGACAGCTTCTGGGCAATGTATTTCAGACAGGATGGCTGTCAGATAGTGCCAGAATAATTAGTATGCCAAAGGCTGCTTCCGCTATGTATTTGTGGAAGCAGCCTTTTTGGTATGTCTTTGTACAGATGGCAAGATAGATTCGTGTTTATCAGATACCTGGCGATTAATGCTGGAGCAAGCAAATTATAAATAGGAAATGAAATAATACGAATATAATAACAACATGAGCATGCGATAAATTACGATATGAAAACAGAAAATCCTTATTAAAATCAAAATAAAAAAGAAAATTGAAAAAAAATTTTAAGGGTATTTCCTGTTTTGGTAATTACATTAATTTACTTTTTAGGTTATTTAATATAATTTCTTTTGTGTGAATTTATATACTTATTTATGAATAAATATTTGTTAAATCGTATTTAACCTATATTGTCTAATTCTCGTTGTAAGATTATAAAGATGAAAATAATTCTATAAAGATTTTAAAATCAAAGTGCATATGTAAGTATATATCACATCATAAGTATGGAATTTAATTAATATGTTTCGTAAAAATTCAGAATACTATTGAAAATAGAGCAGGAATTTTCAATAGTAAACCTATATACAGCAAGCTATTTAGAATATGTATATAATTATACAATCTTTTGGATTGGCTAAATCTTTAAACTTATTGATTCAATTAGTAAGCAAATGTTCATAAAACAAGTATAAAAATTGTCAAAATAGCTAACATGTCCGAAAATATAAAACAAATTGTGAACAACGAGTGAAGTAGTCGGAATTATAAAATAAAAATGAAACAATATGCAGGAAAAAAATCACCTTGTAAAATCTATGTAAAATGTAAGCGTTCTAATAATTAGGTAAGTATATAGTCAATATTGAATTTAATTTTACAAAATCATATCCGTACTGATTTCATTAGGCTTGCAATTTATTTGAAATAGGAGTAAAGTAACTTGTGCCCGTAAGAAACAAGTACCGGTTGTTTGAAAAACGTATGTAATAGTTTATATTTATTCATTGGTCTACTTCATCACACCAGTAGTACAAAGCAAAATAAGCATCAGGATTGGTAACAGGAGTTTACTTAAATAACGATGTACAAAAACATAATTAGAGGAGAGTTAAAACCATGAACGCAAAAATTCAAAAAGTATTATTGTCCACAGTAGTAGCAGCAAGTGTTGGAGCTGTTGCAGTAGTAGCACCAGTAGGTGGAACTCACGCTTTTGCAGCTGAGAAATCCAGCCACGATAAAAGACAAGATAGAGAAGAAGCACGTGCTGATAACGCTGCATTCGTAGCAGCACAAACTGCACAATTCAATGCACTGTTTGGTACTAAAGAAGATACAACTACAAAAGAAGAAGCAGCTGCCCCAACTGAGACAACTGCTCCAACTAAAACAGAAGCTAAACAAGATATCGTTGTTGTTGTTCCACAAGGTGCCAGCCTGACTGAAATCGCTGCTCAATACGGTATCACTGTAGACCAACTGGTTGCTGCCAACAACCTGCTGCCTGCTGGTTACCAACTGACTGTTCCACAAAAATAAGAATTATCCACTGATCGGCCAAGAGCAGAGGGATGAATAGAGCATAGATGGAGCTCATTTGCTGCCACAAATGGGTTCCTGCTCTAGATCTTATTTTATGTAACATGCAATTCCAGATATGCAGAATCAATCGATACTGTATGTCTGTTTTTATAATTTAATTCAGTATACGGGTATTTGTTACAAAGGGCAATAATAAAATTAGTTTTTTATACAATAAAAGCTGACATTCCAGTGAATGTCAGCTTTTTTGTACGCTTTCATAGGAGTAAAACCGAACGAAAACCTATATAGATACTTTTAAGTTCGGTTTTATACAGATAGATTTTTAAAAGTGATCTGCTTACGATTTGCGCAGCAGCAGATCGCGATAAATATATTCAAAAATAAACTCAAAAGCTTCCAGATGACGTTTGGCTTCGAATGCGTTTTTCCCCCAGGCATAAATACCATGACCACGCAGCAGGATGCCCGGAATAGCAGGGTTCAGTACGCCGGATACCAGCTCGGCGATACGGGGAATCTCCGCATAGTTGGGCAGTACAGGAATAGTAATCGCCGCGTTTTCTTCCCAGATATTAAAAGCTTTGATTAGTTCCAGCCCTTGAATAGGCACAGCGCCTTTTTCACCAAAATATTCACTGACCAGATTGTTGAACACGGTGTGTACATGGAATACAGCACCGCAGCCTGTCTCCCGATAAATTTCGCAATGAATCAGTGTCTCTGCGCTTGGTTTCAGACCGGTAGCCTCGCATGGATGCCCTTCCTGATCGACAAACAGAAAATCCGAAGGGGTACTGACTGATTTGTCCTTGCCGCTGGCAGTAATAGCAAAATGGAAATTATCCGGGGTATAATCGCCTACACGCAGGGATAGATTGCCGCTTGTACCAGGGAACCAGTGACGTGCCGCAAACTGTTCCTTGATGCCGCCTAATTCTTGCAATACAGCCTGTTTTTGCTCAAGAGGTATAGTTACAAAGCTCATGAATGAATCGCTCCTATTCGTTGACGGAAGTCGTTAATAATATCATGGAAAGTTTGGAAAGCAACATGCGGTACATCCAGCTCTCTACATTTATCTGTTAATACAGATCGGGAGTAGACCAGATCGGCTATACGTGCACCTTCAAAATCAGTCAGACTGTCGCCGATCAGGATACGTTCATACTGCTCTGGTGGAAACTCGCGCATAACGGTCGTTTTACACATGCCGCAATCATTCTGGCAGTGTTCATCACAGGGGTGCGGCCACAATATTTCGATATGTTCACCGGAGAAATCGGCACTATTGCAGAAGATATGGTTTTCCGGGATCCCGAATGGTTCCAGCAGCGGTTTGAGAAAGAAATCAATACCGCCGCTCGTCACATAGTACGGGATCTGATGCTCTCGCACCAGATTCAGAAATTCCGGAAATCCTTCGCGGATACCCGCATGTGTCATCACAAACTCGATAATCTCGTTTTTGCTGGAGGATGGCATCAGCGCGAACATTGCACCTACTCCATCGCGGATCGATCGTTTCTGGGCAACCACTTCCTGCATGATCTCTTCATAACCGGCAGGAGAAAAGTGCTTCATAATAGCAACGATATTATCGGTGTTGGTAATCGTACCATCGAAATCACAGAAAATAACCGGCTGTCTGGATGTCATCGTTCTCCACCCCAGATCTCAATCGCCTGGGCGAGCTCCTGATGTCCCTGGACAGCATAATCCGCCAGCGATACACCGGACAGTGCAGCATCGATTGCCTGCTGAAAAGCTCTTCCGCCTGCGCTCGCGCCACCTGGATGCCCGTGAATACCTCCGCCTGCATTAATAATGACATCTGTACCAAAGTCCTTGAGAATCAAAGGAACAAGTCCTGGATGAATGCCTGCAGATGGCACCGGGAAGCTCTGCTTGTACGGGAGACTTCCAGTGATGAGCTGTTCGCGAATTGCCATGTTTTCCTCACGCGGCATTGTTACCGAGCCGTACGGAGAAGGGAATAAGACCAGATCCGCACCTGCCAGCCGCATCAGCTGACCAAGCAGTACGGAAGCCGAGATACCGTAATAAGGTGAAGGGTAGTAGGCGCCTGCAAGCGCTGGATGTGCCATGATCGGAATCGAAATATCCGGATCTGCACTCAGCTCGGACAATACATCATAGCCATAGGACAATACATTGAGCAGCAGTGCACTTGCGCCAGCATCGATTGCTTTTTTGGCCTGTTCCTTCAATTGGAAAGTATGACCGGTCAGGTTAGCGGCATACAGCACTTTTTTGCCTGTTTCTGCCTGGGCAGCTTCTGCAGCTTTACGGCAGGCAGCTACACGTTTCTCGATCGGTGTCAGTTCATTCTCAAACAGAATCTCGTCATCCTTGATCAGATCTACGCCCCCCAGTGCCTGTGCACTGAATTGACGGGTCAACTCGTCGAGATCATGACCGATAACCGATTTGAAAATGCTCATCAGCAGTGGACGCTCAGTTACACCGAGCAGCTGGCGAACACCGTGGATACCGAATTTTGGTCCTTTGAAATGGCTCAGGAAGGATTCGGAGAACTCCAGATGAGTCAATTTGATGCGTCCATCCATAGAGATTTTGCCAAATACGGTCACCAGCAGTGCGGGAATATCACTGCTGAAATTCGCATCCGGATAAGCAATACGTACATCGGCATAACGCTCACCACCAGCAGGTTCATGCACTTCTACCGAAATGACTTCGCCCAAATGCTTTTTCATAGACTCCTGCTTGGCAGCAGGAAGCTCTGTCCAGCTGCCTACAGTCATACCGACCGCGATCGATTGGGCTTTTTTGTGGAAATCTGCTTTGTCGTCATGAATGCGGTAAGAAGCGATACAGTAACTCATGAATTTTCCTCCTTTAATACGGCTCCCATTTCGCGGGAGCGCTCTGTACAGCGTTCGATCGCGCGGATAATGGTATCTTTCATATGTTCCTCTTCAAATACCTTTACAGCGGCTGCGGTAGCTCCATTGGGAGAAGTTACTTTGGCACGCAGATCAGCAGGATCTTCACCGGTCTGCTGTACCATATGAGCGGCACCGATAGCTGTCTGTATCGTCAGTTCGCGTGCCTGCTCCATGCTCAGTCCGCCCTGAATACCCGCTTCGATCATCGCTTCCATCATATAGTATATATAAGCCGGGCCACTTCCGGAAATACCGGTCAGCGTTTCCATCTGGTTTTCCTCGATTTCGGTCACGGTGCCCACAGCTTCAAACAGATAGCGTACCAATCTTCTCTGATCGGCAGATACTTCATCCGAGAAGACAATTCCTGTTGCACCAAGACCGATCGTGCTGGATGTATTCGGCATAGTACGGGCAACAGGCTGACGCTGTCCGAGCAGATGCTGAATACTTTCTACAGATAGACCTGCGATAACAGATACGAGCAGCTGATTCGGGCTGAGCAGAGGACCCAGGTGGCGCAATGCCTGTGCAGCATCTGCTGGTTTCATCGCCAAGACGATTACTTTGGAAGTACGAAGTACATTTTCGCGCTCCGATTCATGAGCGATAACGGATACGCCATAGCGCTGAATCAGATAATTGAGACGTTCCTGGTTGCCGCGGTTCAGCATAGTAACCTGACCGGGTACAACAACCGAGCGATGCACCAATCCTCGCAAAATGGCTTCCGCCATCGAACCTGCTCCATAAAAACATATTGGCTCCTCGATAAGTGTGTGCTGCTGTGTAGAGTGACTCATCATACATTCATCCTTTCTATTAAAACCTTCATGGAAGGTTGGCTTGCATAGAGTAAACAAGTACATCGTAATTTCATAAATGGCAGGATTCATCGCTTACGGCTTCTTAGTAAGAAGCTGCTCACTGCTTGAATGCAGGAGCAGCCGATAGACTGCTTACTGGCGAATCTGGCCGTTGCCATAGATGCGGTATTTGGTGGAAGTGAGTGCAGGCAGTCCCATTGGACCGCGTGCATGCAGTTTTTGTGTACTGATGCCGATCTCTGCACCGAATCCGAACTCGAATCCATCGGTGAAGCGAGTAGAGGCATTATGATATACAGCGGCTGCATCGACTTCCTGCATGAACCGGGCGGCATTTTCTTCATCACGTGTAACGATACACTCGGAATGTTTGGTACCATAAGTTGCAATATGCTGGAGCGCTTCATCCAGATTATTTACGAATTTAATATTCAAAATGTAGTCGTTGTACTCGGTAGCATAATCCTGCTCGGTGGCGCTCTCTGCCCATGGCAGCAACTCACGGGTATGTGAGCAGCCGCGAATCTCTACCTGATGCTGACGCAGTGCATCTGCCAGCTGCAAAAAAGCCGCCTGATCATAGCCGGTATGAACGAGCAGTGTCTCCATCGAATTGCACACCGAAGGGCGCTGTACTTTGGCATTGAGTACAATATCGCGGGCCATATCGCTATCTGCAGAAGCATCAATCCATGTATGACAGATGCCGGCACCTGTCTCAATTACAGGTACTGTAGAGTTCTGTACGACATTCTGGATCAGGGAACTGCCGCCCCGTGGAATAATTACATCAATAAGGCCGTTTAACTTCATTAGTTCATTGACCGAAGCACGATCCGCATCTTCGATCAGCTGGAGCGCTTCTTTGGGCATCGCCGAATGTTCCAGCGCTTCATGCAACACTTCAACAATCCGTCGGTTGGAAGACAAGGCTGCCGAACCGCCTCGCAGCACGACTGCATTGCCTGTTTTGAGTGATAATCCTGCAGCATCTACGGTCACATTGGGACGAGCTTCGTAGATAATACCGATCACACCGAGCGGTACGCGAATTTTCTCGATAATCAAGCCGTTGGGCCGCTCGATTGTCTCCAACAGCGTACCTACAGGATCATCCAGATCAGCAATTTGGCGCAATGCTGAGGCGATAGCTTCGATACGCATATAATCCAGACGCAGCCGATCCAGCATGGACTCGGAAGTTCCTTCGCGGCGCCCCCGTTCAATATCTTCATCATTCGCTGTAATAATAGAATCGGCCTGATGAACAAGTGCTTCGGCCATTAGCATCAACGCTTCATTTTTGGCAGATGTGCTCAGATTGGCCAGCTTGCCTGCTGCTTGATGGGCCAGTGTAGCTTTGTTAACTACTTCACTCATGGGAATACCTCCTGGATATAGTTTTTAATTCACTTTATGATTGATATCAAATTGTAAAATTTCTGGGTTGGTACAGTATTTGTTAATTATGCAATTTGTACTGTGTACCTATAGTGTAATCCATTCATCCCGGTGAATAGCTTCCAGATGCTGGATATCCTCAATGCCCAGCTTGGCAGCAATATCGGTACTAGGCAGACCGGCGATCTGCTGCAGCTGATCATGATCGTAATTGACAATGCCACGCCCCAGTATTTCTTTTTGCAGATTCTGTACTTCGACGACATCGCCAATATGAAATTGTCCTTCTACCTGACGTATACCTACTGGCAGCAGACTGCGACCTTGATGCAGCAATGCTTTTTCTGCGCCCTGGTCGACAATCAATGTACCGAGCGGGATGGAGAGGAAGCCGAGCCACTGCTTTTTCATCGGCAGGGAAGAGGTGTGGGTTGTAAAATAAGTCCCTTTCCCGGTTCCGTGGGCGGCATTCAGCAGATCGCCGATCTCGCGTACCTGACCGACAAATACCGGTACACCGCCACGGGTGGCGATTTTGGCAGCATCCACCTTGGAACGCATACCGCCTGTGCCTACTGCCGAACCGGCTCCACCGGCCATCGCATAGATTTCGTCTGTAATCTCTTCAATCTGTTCATAACGTACAGCAGACGGATCTTTGCGCGGATCGGCTGTATATAGACCATCCATATCGGTCAAAATGAGCAGATTGGATGCTTTGGCCAGATTGGCCACCAATGCGGATAATGTATCATTATCGCCAAACTTGAGTTCGTCCACGGAGACGGTATCATTCTCGTTAATAATCGGAATGACACCTTGTTTGAGCAGTTCCTCGATGGTCATACTGGCATTGGCCGCCCGCTTGCGATGGTTAAAATCACTTCGTGTCAGAAGGATCTGGGCGCTGACGATACCATGTTTGCCAAAAGCCTCCTGGTAATCACGCATCAGCAGGGCCTGACCGACCGAAGCAGCTGCCTGCTTTTCGTGCAGCAGCCGCGGACGCATGCTATATCCGATTTCCCGGAAGCCTGCTGCTACCGCTCCCGACGTTACCAGCAGTACCGAATATCCAGCCTGCTGAAGAGCAGCAATTTCCGCTGCAAAAAATTGGACGGCTTCATGATTTAGTCCACCCTGAGGACCTGTCAGCGAGCTGCTGCCGATTTTGACGACAATACGCTGTTGTACCATTAACTATTCACTCCTTTGATTCATACAAAAAAAGACTTTCATCCCCTGTATCGATTGATACAAAAGGACGAAAGTCTGTACTTCCGCGGTACCACCTTTGTTGACAGAAAAAGCTTCTGTCCGGCTCCATTCCCTTATAACGGAGGAAGACCGTTCAGCGTTTGGGCGCTGAAAGCTCGGGGGCAGGTTCGGCAAAGGCAGGCGGTGAATCCTTTCAGCCGGTGGGATTCACTCTCTATGCACGCCGCGGGGTTGCTTACTATTCCCGTCATTGCAATTATTTCATGCTATTATCAGGACAGCTGCTTAATCACAGGAATATAACCCCCTGCAAAAGAAGCTCTGTCCGACATCCACAATGTGATCATTGCTGGTATTGCACATTAGAATAGCACGTTACGTTACTTTTGCCAAGCACCGCATTGCTTGCTTCCAGCAAAAAGTTTGGTTAGCATGCTATATAAAAATCTGCGATCTATTCCTGATCCTATCGTCTGTTGAACACGTAGATCTATTCTCTGTCTCAGAACAGGTTCAGTTTACCGATGCGACGAACGGCTTCACGCAGACGTTCTTCCGATGTGAGCAGGCCAATACGCACGTAGCCTTCTCCATTCGTACCAAAACCGATGCCCGGGGCTACAGCGACATGCGCCTTTTCCAGCAGCAAAGTAGCAAATTCTCTGGAATTCATGCCGTCCGGTACAGGAAGCCAGCAGAAGAAAGAGCCTTTGGGAGCTTCTGCTTTCCAGCCGATCTGCTCCAGTTCTTCAAAGAAAGCATTCCGCCGGGACTCATACATGTGTACCAGATCTTTGACACATTGCTGATCATCGGTAAGTGCGCGTGCCGCTGCTGCCTGAATACCACCAAACAGACTGACATAGACATGATCCTGCATCAGATTGATCAGGCGGATAATTTCCTTGTTGCCCAGAGCAAACGCGACACGCCAGCCAGCCATATTGTAGGTTTTGGATAGAGTGTAGAATTCGACGCCCACTTCCTTGGCACCCGGCACCTGCAGAAAGCTGACCGGTTGTTCACCGTCAAATCCTATTGCACCATAGGCAAAGTCGCTGGCCACCACAATTTGATTTTCTTTTGCAAACTGTACGGTTTGTTCATAAAAAGAATATGGAGCCGTTGCGGAGGTTGGGTTATTCGGATAATTGAGAAACATGAGCTTGGCACGCTCCAGCACCTTGGGAGCAATCGCACTATAGTCCGGTAGATAGGCATGATCCTCGGTCAGCGGCATAAAAGCCATCTCTGCACCGGATAATGCTACGCCTGACCAGTAATCGGGATAACCCGGATCAGGTACGAGGCAGATATCGCCGGATTCCAGCATGATCTGGCTGATTTCGATCAGTCCTGTTTTGCCTCCGAATAATATAGCTACCTCCGTCTCCGGGTCCAGATCTACATTGTAATCTTCCTTGTAGCGCTGGGCCGCAGCTTCCTTGAGAAAAGCATAGCCGGAAAATGGAGAGTATTTGTGATACTGCGGGTTGCCTGCCGCTTCGCGCAGCTCCTCGACGATATGCGGAGGAGTCGGCTGGTCGGGATTCCCCTGTCCAAGATTGATAACATCATGTCCGGCAGCGACCTGCCGATTGACATCCTGAACGAGTTTGGCAAAAAACTGCTCGGGCAGCTGATTCATCACACCGGCAGGCTGGATAGCAAAAGCAGAGCCTGTTCCGTTGTTGTTATTTTGCATCGTATTCATCACTCCGGTAGGTTCATTTTGGGTAAAATCTACATAGTCTTCCTAATCTATCACGATTTATCCGATGCGTATAGATGTATTTTGTGCAAACCACAGGCAGGGCATTGATTTTACCGGAATACTAAGGATATGATGGAGGCAAGCTGGATAGCGCCGCAGTGTGCTACCGGAATTGAATAGTAAGGAGAGAATAATAATGACCACGCGCGCTTTACATATTAGTCTAATCCAGATGGATATTGAACTGGGCAATCCGGAAGTGAATCTGCAGCGAGCCGAAGAATGGATTACCCGGGCGATGGAAGCCCAGCCAAGACCGGATGTGATTGTCCTGCCCGAAATGTGGAATACAGGCTATGCGCTGGATCGGCTGGACGGACTGGCAGAGCCGGAAAATGGGCCGTATACATTCTGGATGAGCGAGACTGCCCGGCATTACAAGATTACTCTGGTAGGAGGATCAATCTCCGAGCAGCGGCAGTCGGGATTTTATAATACGCTGTATGTGTTTGGCCCGGATGGGGAACGGACAGCCCGCTATGACAAGATTCATTTATTCAAATTAATGAATGAGGAAAAGTTTATGCAACCAGGTGAAGAAACGGCACTGTTCCCTCTCGGCGATATTACCGCAGCCGCTTCGATCTGTTATGATATCCGGTTTCCCGAACTGGCGCGTACACTGGCACTGGCTGGAGCCAAAGTCTGGTTCGTACCGGCAGAGTGGCCGCATCCCCGTCTGAATCACTGGCGTACCTTGTTGACAGCCCGCGCAATCGAGAATCAGATGTATGTGATTGCCTGTAATCGGGTGGGACGGGACGAGAAAAGTCACTTCTTTGGTCATTCGATGGTTATTGATCCGTGGGGCGAAATTGTGGCAGAAAGTAATGATGAAGAAGGTATACTGACAGCAACGATAGATCTGGATTTATCCGAAGAGGTACGTGGACGAATTCCCGTATTTACCGATCGCCGTCCGGAGCTGTATCGGCACGAAGAGAAATAATAAATCCTCTATAATAAGATAGCTTATATAATGGAATAAGGCAGTCTAACCGTCCGCACTAAAGAAACCGTTCATTCGCTATATATAGCCTTGGGATGAACGTTTCTTTAGTGGGAATATAGATAACGCTTACATATTACTTTTGTTGATATAAAATGGAGGCCGATAGAATGAGTACAACATTTTTGCTGATCAGGCATGCACTGAAAGAGAAAACAAGGGGCGATGTAGGAATCACAGATGAAGGGAAAAGTCAGGCGCAGCTTACGGCTGCCTATTTACAGCAGTATTCAGT
The DNA here is from genome assembly GCF_001421015.2 of Paenibacillus bovis. Classification (NCBI taxonomy): domain Bacteria; kingdom Bacillati; phylum Bacillota; class Bacilli; order Caryophanales; family Paenibacillaceae; genus Paenibacillus; species Paenibacillus bovis. Next base: position 3,853,285 of record NZ_CP013023.1, on the reverse strand, counting down.
TACTGCCGTGATTGCCAGTCCACTGCGCAGAGTAGAGGAAACAGCTGCCTATATTGCTACTGCAGTTCAGAGTCCTTTGCAAAAGGAGCCTCGTCTAAGAGAGCGTGCCAATTGGGGAGATATGCCGGGTCAGACTTTTGAGCAGTTTGTGGAAATGTGGGAGCGCTGCACAGCGGATCGGAATTATATACCACCCGTAGGAGATTCTGCCGGACAAGCAGGCGAGAGGTTGGGTATGGTATTATCCGAATTGGCAGAACAATATCCAGTAGACAGCACGATCGTTATTGTAACGCATGGCGGACTGATTACGGATTGGCTGGTTGGTGCCATACCACAGCAGCAGCTAACACAGTGGCATCCGGAATTTATTGCAGTCCAGAGTACGCTGATTCCGGAATGTTCGATTACCGAATTAGTATATGACAAAGGAAAGTACAAGCTCATCTCTTTTGCATCCATTTCTCATTTAAATAAAGAAAGAATAGAACAGAAAGGAAAATAAAACAGATAATTTAACTTACTAAAAGTTAGTTAGTTGTACTTTCAAAACTGTTTTGCTTTACCCCCTTTCATTCTTGGACAAACTGGATATAATAAAGATATAGAAATTATCTATAAATTAAGATATTTAAAACAAGATTATTTCTTCACCAATAACACATCCATGAAATACTAAAAATATCCAACAATCCAATTAATAATGAAAAAGGAGCTGGCTATAATGACACTTCGTACAGCAGGAATTCACCACATTACTTCTTTTGTTACGGATCCACAGCGCAATGTAGATTTTTATGCAGGCATTCTTGGACTTCGCATGGTAAAACAGACGATCAACTTTGATGCTCCCGAGGTATATCACTTGTATTTTGGTAATGAAGGCGGCAGCCCGGGAACTATCGTTACCTTTTTCCCGCAGCCGGGTTCTCGTAAAGGGGTTATCGGTGCCGGCCAACTCGGCATTACTGTATTTGCCGTACCGCCGGGTGCTCTGCCTTTCTGGGAAGAGCGTCTGAACCGTCTGAATATTCATGTGGAAAAAGCAGAACGCTTTGGTGAGCAATTGCTTCGCTTTACCGACTATGACGGACTGCGTATTGAACTGGCAGAACGTGAAGAAGGAGCTGCCAGTACCTGGGAATGGGATGGAATTACTTCTGCACAGGCCATCAAAGGTTTTGGCGGTGGTGTATTATTCAGCGGACGTCCCGAACGCACACTGCATACTATCGAGCATGTACTTGGCTTGACCCGAATCGGTGAAGAAGACGGTTACGTACGCTTCAAAGCTGTCGGTGATATCGGTAATATTATCGATGTGAATTCCCGGGATCTGCCGCGTGGAATCGGTGGAGCAGGAACCGTTCACCATATTGCCTGGCGGGCAGCGGATTTTGCAGAGCATGAGCAGTGGCGCGAACAAGTATCTGCAGCAGGATTCCAGCCTACGCCAGTGATTGATCGTCAATACTTTAATGCCGTGTATTTCCGTGAAGATGGCGGCATATTGTTTGAGATTGCGACAGATCCTCCGGGATTTGCCAATGACGAGACGGCTGAACAGATGGGTAGTAAACTGATGCTGCCGGAGTGGTATGAGCCGCAGCGTGAATTGATCCAAAATAATTTGCTTCCTATTCAGGTACGCAAAGTGGAGGGCAAATAAGATGACACTGACTATGAAGCATATATTCAAACAGGGAACAAATCCCGATCTGCCTGTCCTGCTCCTGCTGCACGGCACGGGCGGTAACGAACATGATCTGCTGCCGCTTGCAGGGATGCTGGCACCGGAAGCTTCGGTGCTTGGTGTCAGAGGCAATGTATCGGAGAATGGTATGCCACGCTTTTTCCGCCGGCTGGCCGAAGGCGTATTTGACGAACCGGATCTGATTGCACGTACGCATGAACTGAATGCCTTTCTGGATGCAGCTGCAGAGGAATATGGATTTGACCGTCGTAAAATAATTGCAGTCGGTTATTCCAATGGAGCCAATATTGCAGCCAGTCTGCTGTTCCATGATGCGCAGTCTTTGCAAGGAGCGATTTTGCATCATGCCATGGTACCACTGCGCAGTATTCAGCTTCCAGATTTGAACGGTATTCCTGTATTTATGGGTTCTGGTACGAATGATCCTATTATTCCGCGTGCAGAGAGTGAAGAGCTGGGACGAATGCTGACAGATGCAGGAGCCGATGTGCAGATGCACTGGGAAAATAGTGGTCACCAACTGACGACCACCGAGGTACAGGCTGCTGCAGCATGGTACGCAGCCAAAGTTCGCTAAACGAATGTAATAAAGCAGCCTATATTGATTATGGAATCTGCACAAAAAACGGGACCGCGTTAACATAACGCGTTGTCCCGTTTTTTTGTAGTGAAAATAAAGATAGAAGATTAAAGGTTATTTCCGATCTTCCGGCATCGCACAGGAATCGTCTGTACACATGTCCCCATCAGCCGAATTGCCGAGCATTTGCAGTGGATGGTCTTCTGTCCAGATATCATTCAGCGCTTTGGTGAACATTTCGGTTGGCTGGGCACCGGATACAGCATATTTATCATTGATAACAAAGAAAGGTACACCAGTGATTCCGAGCTGGCTGCCGAGATGTTCCTGACGTCGTACCAGATCTCCATACTGCTCGCTTTCCAGCATAGCTGTAGTTTGCTGACGGTCAAGCCCAACGCTTTCGGCGATATCGATCAGCGTAGCATGGTCGCCAATATGACGGGATTCCGTAAAGTAGGCCCGGAACAGAGCTTCATTCATTTCTTCGGCTTTGCCTTGATCAGCTGCGTATTGCATCAGACGATGTGCATCAAAGCTGTTGGTCAGGATCATGCTGTCAAATTGGAAATCCAGTCCTTCCTGAGCCGCCTGTGCACCTATATTCACATTCATCTGACGTGCCTGTTCGATAGTTGTGCCGTATTTTTGAGCAAGACTTTCATAAATATTCAGTGGAATATCACGTTCTGCCGACGGATCAAGCTCAAAGCTTTTGTAATTGACGGTTACTTCGTCGGCATGTGGAAATTGCGCCAAAGCATTTTGCAGTCTTGTTTTGCCGATATAGCAGAAAGGACACTGATAGTCGGACCAGATATCGATTTTCATTGATAAAACCTCCAGATCATTAGTTGCTGCTTTGCCTGTGTATGTGTTCATGGCTATAAAGTGCGCGCATGCTTCTGACAGACGGTCAGTCACCAAGTATATAATTTTATCCTACAATAATTACTTTTAATAATCAACTAACAAATATACATATTTGAAAATCTACTAAATATCCGATTCTGTTATGAATCAATATTTATATTTTGAGAATATCATTATAGAAAATAAATACCTCTGTCATTGCAGGGTGAGCTTTACTATCTGGGACTTCCTTTGCTTATACCAATTAGATTCGTTCCTGGGTGACTACATTTGCCATCGTTTCCTTGAATGTCTCGATAAAAGCTTCTGCTGCTTTGGATAAATAACGTCCTTTGCGTCGGGCGATAACAAGTGTACGACTGGGGATAGGCTCTGCTAGAGGGAGATAGACCGGCAGAAATTCACCGCGGCGTGCCCGGGCAATATAATGCGGTACAAAAGTAACGCCCATACCTGTAGCAACCAGAGACTGGATCGTCTCGATATTGTTACTTTCAAATACAACCTGGGGTTCAAATCCGGCTTCTCCGCATACATCGAACACAATTTTGCGGAAGCCCTGTCCTTTTTTCAATACGATAAATGACTCGTCTTTTAGCTCGGACAGCTTGACCGGAGTATGATCACCTGCCAGAAAGCGCTGAGCAAGAGGATGCGTAGGCGGAACAGCCAGATCGATCAATTCCTCTGCTACCGGTTCGTAGGTAAGCGAGGATTCGGTCAGCGGCAGAGCGAGCAGACTGAGATCCGTCTGGCCGCTGGCGGTCAGCTTTTCCAGATTGAGTGAAGTGTCTTCCAGCAGAACGACATCGATCTGTGGATAGGCTGCACGAAAAGCAGGCAGTACATGCGGCAGCAGATGAGAGCCTGTAATTTGCATACTGCCTACGATGACACGTCCACTCTGCAGCTGGGAAATATCAGCCATCTCTTTGCGCAGTTGTTCGACAGAATCGATAATTTTTTGGGCATGCTCTACAAAGCTGGACCCGGCATGGGTAAGTTCTACTGTGCTGGTATTACGCTGGAACAGCAGCACACCCAATTCTTTTTCCAGCTTGGACAACTGCTGGCTAAGAGAAGGTTGTGCAATATGAAGCTTCTCGGCTGCTCTTGAAAAGTTGCGTTCCGCTGCAATTTGCAGTGCATATTGTAATTGTCTGAGTTCCATAAGATGTCCCCTTTATTCCTTGTTGTCTTATAAGATAAACCTATAACTTCTATAGATATAATATCTTAGACCTATCGTACACACAATGTTATATTGTAATCATTATAAAAAAGCCTGTTGAAACGATACAGGCCGCCGATAAAGTAACTAACAGTAATTTCCACATATTTCAAATTACTACGAGTAAAAGGACAGGCATTCAGCAGTAAAAAGCAGCAGTGCATTTTCAGGTCCGATCTGTACGGGAGACAGCCTAGCGCTATCCCACCGGAAATGCGGCAGCTTGGGATTACAATCCATGATGGGGTGAGAATAATGAGCAAAAAGACATTGTATGAGAAAATCTGGGATAACCACGTAATTCATCAGGAAGAAGGCAAGCCGAGCGTACTGTATATCGATCTGCATCTTGTTCACGAAGTAACTTCTCCGCAGGCATTTGAAGGTTTGCGCCTGAGCAATCGTCAGGTTCGCCGTCCGGAGCTTACGTTTGCCACGATGGATCATAATGTACCAACGTTTGATCGCTACAATATTACCGACCCGATCTCCAAGCAGCAAATAGATACGCTGACTCAGAACTGCCGTGACTTCGGCGTGAAGCTATTCGATCTCGATACGATCGACCAGGGCGTTGTTCACGTTATGGGACCTGAACTCGGCCTGACCCACCCTGGTAAAACGATTGTCTGTGGAGACAGCCATACATCGACTCATGGTGCATTTGGCGCTCTGGCATTCGGTATCGGTACGAGTGAAGTAGAGCACGTACTAGCTACCCAGTGCCTGCAGCAGTCCACTTCCAAAACTATGGAAATCCGCTTTGTAGGTTCACGCAAACCAGGTGTAACGGCCAAGGATATGATCCTCGGTGTAATTGCCAAATACGGAACCGACTTTGCGACAGGTTATGTTATCGAATATACAGGTGAAGCGATTCGCGACCTCTCGATGGAAGAGCGCATGACCGTATGTAATATGTCTATTGAAGGCGGAGCGCGTGCAGGATTGATTGCACCGGATGAGACGACTTTCTCTTATCTGCGTGGACGTCAGTATGTACCGCAGGGTGCAGCTTTTGACGAAGCGGTTGCCCGCTGGAAGGAACTGACTACTGATGAAGGTGCTGTTTATGACACGATACTGGAATTCGATGTAGATGCGTTGATTCCGCAGGTAACCTGGGGCACCAGTCCGGGAATGGGAACGGATATTACATCGGCTGTACCTAATCCGGCTGACTTCACCACTGAAAATGAACGCAGAGCGGCTGAAAAAGCGCTTGAATATATGGATCTCGTACCAGGTACGCCAATGTCCGAGATTCCGGTCGATTATGTATTTATCGGCTCCTGTACGAATGGACGGATCGAGGATCTGCGTGCTGCGGCCGAAGTCGCTCGCGGCTACACCGTATCCGACCGTCTGACAGCTATTGTCGTTCCAGGCTCCGGCCGCGTCAAAATCCAGGCGGAAAAAGAAGGACTCGATGTGATCTTCAAGGAAGCCGGTTTTGAATGGCGCGAAGCAGGATGCAGTATGTGTCTCGCGATGAATCCCGATGTACTGAAGCCGGGACAGCGCTGCGCATCCACATCCAACCGTAACTTTGAAGGACGTCAGGGCCGGGGCGGACGTACGCATCTGGTATCTCCGGCTATGGCGGCAGCTGCAGCGATTACAGGTCACTTTACCGATGTTCGTGACTGGGAATTCAAGTCCGAGCCGGTATTGAATTAATTCGTTGATAAGCATGCCGTGAAGATCGTATACCCAATCGTGCACCCGGCATCGCTTTGGCGATAATAATGGAGAGAATCGCAGACCTATGTACGGTATTTAGAGAGGAGTCTATATCAATGGAACCATTCAAACAGTTAAACGGTATTGTCGCACCGGTAGACCGGGTCAATGTAGATACAGATGCTATCATTCCCAAGCAATTTCTGAAACGGATCGAACGGACAGGTTTCGGCCAGTTCCTGTTCTATGAATGGCGCTGGGATGAAGAAGGGAATGTGAATGAGAATTTTGATATGAATCAGCCGCGTTACCAGGGAGCTTCTGTTCTGGTATCCCGAGCCAACTTTGGCTGTGGATCTTCCCGTGAGCATGCGCCATGGGCGATTATGGATTACGGATTCCGCTGTGTCATTGCCCCTTCTTTTGCAGATATCTTCTATAATAACTGTTTCAAAAACGGTATTCTGCCCATCAAGCTCTCTGAAGAGCAAGTACAGGATCTGTTTGAACGTACAGCTGCCCATGAAGGGTACCGTCTTAATGTAGACCTGGAAAACAAACAGCTTACCGATGAGTATGGACTGCATATTGATTTTGATCTGGATGAGCATCGCCGGCAGTTTCTGCTGCAGGGACTGGATGATATCGGTCTGACTCTTCAGCATGAATCCGAGATCACAGCCTATGAGCAATCCAGAGGTGCACACCTGTTTGCCTGAATGTTCAGTAGAGCAGCCGTGCACGGATAATTTATAATACTGTTTTACAAATCGTTATTATAAAAATGCATAACTCTGTCGATATTAGCTACGACAGAGTTATGCATTTTTTTTGGTGAATGATAATCCGGCGCAGACGGTGCAGGCTCTGCGATCTCGATCATTCCTTTTCAAAATGGACAGGAAATAATCGGGAAAAGCATGCGAAAATGAAAATTCACTCGCAACTTTTGGGAAGCACAAGCGTCTAATATGTCGTCTGGTAATAACATTTGCCGGTACAGCCGTGCTGGGTAGTTCGGTAATTAAAACGGGAATGGTAGGGGTGAAGAATGAAGAAATTAGGTTTTTTAGTCTTTTTGTTGGTGTTTATGTGGTCCTTTCCCCATATCGGCGAAGCTGCCACAGACACGAAAGTTGTACTGAACGGTCAACAACTCAGCATTCCGGAAGAAGTGCAGAATATCAAGGGTTCGGTGATGGTGCCGATTCGGGTGATTTCCCAGAATCTTGGCTATCAGGTGAAATGGGATCAATCTGCGGGTCAGGTCAATATTGATGGCGAAGGCAAGTCCATTCAACTGTATATTGGCAAGAATGCAGCTTCTGTAGACAACAAAACGTACAGCTTGAACACCGCACCGGTGATTCAAAATGGTACAACGATGGTACCGATCCGACTGGTAAGTGAACAGATGGGTATCGGAGTACACTGGAACAACAGCGACAAAATTGTCACATTGACATCGACGGGCACGAGCACCGGCGGAGGAACGACTTCGGACGCGGACAAGGCAACTTCCGAAAACGGTCTTGCACTGGTGAACGGCATCAGCTTCAGTGAAAGTCGCCTGCTGGTGACGCTGGATAAGAGCGTGACGCCAAAAGTATCCAAAATGGATTCACCAAACCGTATCGTAGTCGATCTGCCAAATGCTGATTTTGGCGGCGGATTCGAACAGGGAGCCAATGCGGAAGCAGGACAGATTGCTACGCTGGCTGTTCCAAATAACGAGAATGTATCACAGGTTCGTTATTCCCAATACAGTACAGACCCATCAAGCGTACGTATTGTTATCGATCTGAAAAAAGATCGGAACTACGAAGTATTTAACGAAGGTCAGGGTCTGCTGATTGTAGATCTGACAGCAAACAATGGTACAAACAAACAGCCGGATTCGACAACTGGCGCAACACAGCCAGGTTCCTCGGTAGGTCATTCCGGTAAAAAAGTTGTTGTTATTGATGCCGGTCATGGTTATCAGGATCCAGGTGCTATCGGCTCCCAGACAACCGAGAAAAAGCTCAACCTCGGACTGGCACTGAAAGTGGAAGCACTGCTCAAGGATGATCCGAATATCGATGTTATCCTGACACGCTCGGATGATACGTTCCTCGAACTCAAAGAACGTGTCAAAGTGGCCGAGAAGCTGAATGCCGATGTATTTGTCTCCATTCATGCAAACAGCAGCGGTTCATCAGCTGCCTCGGGTACAGAAACGTACTACCAGCGCAGCAGTAGCAAAAAGCTGGCACAGACGATCCACAAGTATTTTGTAGCCGCTACAGGCTTCAAGGACCGCGGTGTACAATACGGTAACTTCCATGTTATTCGTGAAACGACGATGCCTGCTGTACTGCTCGAAGTTGGTTTTATCAGCAACAAAGTGGAAGAATCCAAAATGATGGATTCCGCCAAACAGGATCAGATCGCTGCATCTGTCGTCAAAGGGATCAAAGAATATCTTGGCGTATCCTGATAGATAATGATCCAAAGTCATTCGTTTTAATCAGGCCAGCCGCTCCCATCCGCAGGGAGGGCTGGTCTTTTTTATTCCATTTTCTGTAATATAGTCGGCGGTTTAGCAATTGTCATCCGTGACAATAAAATTACTGAAATTTCATGTAAAGTATACGTGCAATTACAGTCAGAACATGTTAAGATACGAATTGTATTGTCATTGAAGATGGAGCAACAGAGTCCGACACGTAATCCAGCAATCCCATCATCAGGTACCGTGAGACGATACCGTCTGCATCACGATTCATATCGTGAACAGGCGGTTTTTTGCAGGAGGAATGAAAATGAATGCCGCTACCGTAAGACATATTCTGGACACGCTTGCCGGCATGTTTCCCGATGCCCACTGCGAGCTTAATCATAGCAACGCCTTTGAACTGACGATTGCCGTTCTGCTCTCCGCACAGTGTACAGACGCAACAGTCAACAAGGTAACGGTTGATTTATTTCAGAAATACCGTACACCGCAAGATTATCTGAACGTGCCGCTGGAAGAGCTGGAGCAGGATATACGGCGGATCGGGTTGTATCGCAGCAAAGCCAAGCATATCCAGAATTTATGCCGGATTCTGATCGAACAGTATGGCGGCGATGTACCGGGAGAGCACGATCTGCTCGTGCAGCTGCCGGGTGTGGGCCGCAAGACAGCCAACGTCGTAGTGTCCAATGCTTTCGGAGTGCCTGCTTTTGCCGTGGATACCCATGTGGAACGAGTATCCAAACGACTGGGTCTCGCCAATTGGAAAGACAATGTACTGGAAGTCGAGCGTAAATTGATGAAGCGTGTTCCACGTGAAGAGTGGACATTATCGCATCATCGATTTATCTTTTTCGGAAGGTACCATTGCAAGGCGCAAAATCCCGCCTGTCAGATCTGTCCATTGCTCGATATTTGCCGTGAAGGCAAAAAAAGAATGAAAACGTCTCTCGTAATCAAGGACAAGTCCGCCAAACCGCGTACGTCCAGAGCGAAGGGCAACCAATCTAATACTACAACATAAAAAGAGGTCGAACGTTATGAAATGCATTTCCGTCTACACTGATAACTTTGAACAATTCTCCGATATCTTCGAACAGATCGTCGCTGAGGAATTGGTTGAAAACGAAGAAAAAGTAGTTGAAGGAATTACTGTCAACTATTCTGGTGATGTACCGGAACATTACCTTGAGCGCATGGCACAAAAGCGCGATGTCGTGGTTATGAAAGATAAAGGCAGAGGGATCACCATTCTGCAGCATGGCAAATTGTTTGAAGTTCTGGTTCCGGTTGCGGAAGCAGAAGCAAGCGTAGTTTAAGACAAGATCCATACATGATGTTTATAGAGAAAGGCTGCTTGGCCATATTTTTTCTGTGAACAGCTCCAAAGCTTTTTATACTGCAGGGCCTGTACAGGTACCGATGTATAAAAAGCTTTTTTGCTATACTGCGATAGATTGCCTTTAAAATGAATCACTGGTTTCCGATACATCCTATACAGTGCTACAATACAGATAAGGATAAATTTTAAATTAATAATCCGGGAGGAGTACTGTGATCTCTACCGGATCATAAAAGAACACACCGATTGAACCATCATCAGAAAGTGACGGAGGACATACTGATGCAAGCGATTACAACGCAGAGAGAAGATTCATTTGAAACTATTCTGGAGCAGCTCGCCCAGGAACTGAACCGACAGGGAAATGATACAGCTGCACAAAAAGCACATGATCTGCAGCTAAAATACCGTTCACAAGAGCTGGTATTGGCTTTTTGCGGTCATTTCTCGGCTGGCAAATCCAGTCTGATGAACTGGCTGTGCGGCAAACAGGTACTGCCGACCAGTCCTGTACCGACCACTGCCAATATTGCCGCAATCCGCTGCGGAGAACCGCGCGCACTTGTTCATGTACATGCCGGCGACGATCTGGAGATTGGACTGGACGAACTGGATGAGTACTGCAAAAACGGTGGCGATTATGAATCTGTACAATTATGGGACCGGATTCCACTGCTGGGAGAGCATGGCGTACTGCTGGATACGCCGGGTGTGGATTCAACAGATGCCGCTCATGAAGCAGCTACCTATTCGGCGCTGCATCGAGCGGATGTAGTCTTTTATGTTATGGATTATAATCATGTGCAGTCCGAGACGAATCTTTCATTTGCACGCACACTGTATGAACGTGGCAAGCCACTGTATCTGATAGTGAACCAGATTGACAAGCATGAAGATCAGGAGTTGTCTTTTGCAGAATATCGCAAAGGAGTCGAGCAGGCATTTGCCAGAAGAGGAATTGAACCGGCAGGCGTATTATATGTGTCCCGCCAGGTACCCGATCATCCCTATGGCCGTCTGGAGCGCCTGCGGGAGATCATTGGCCAGCTGCTCGAAGATCATCTGCCACTGATGCGTTACAGCCTGTCACAGGCAGCCTGGGAACTGGCAGAGGAGCACAGCAAGTGGCTGAATGAACAAATGTCCAGCGATCATGAAGATCACGAGAATGAAAATACAAAAGATGATGGTTCCGATATAACTGCAGCATTTTCCATGGAAGAAGAGAACATGGACGATCTATCTGTAGAAGAAATCCCGGAAGATCTGCCAGCATTGAGCGGGAGAATCTCGCAATTACAGCAGCGCCAGGATGATCTGGTCAGCAATATAAAGAAACTTCGCGAAACATGGAGTTGGGAGATTGGCCGTCTCGTGGAGCAGGCGAATCTGACACCTGCTGCACTGCGTGATCTGGCCCAGCTCTATCTGGAAGGAGAACGTCCCGGCTTCAAAAAAGGTCTGTTCGCTTCCAGAGAAAAAACAATGCAGGAGCGTGAGCAGCGCAGACAGACTTTTTTGCAGGCGTATCAGGAGCAGGTAGCTGCCAATCTCGATGTGCATGTACGGGGACTGCTGCGCGGCTGGAGCCGGGAGTATGAGCTCTGGAACGAGGAACAGGAAACTGCGCTGACTGCATCGCTGCCGGAGATCACTGTAGCCGATATTGAAGCAGGCACAGGCAAGGATATGGCTATATCAGGAGAGTATGTGCTCAACTATACACGCGCATTGCGTGAGCAGACAGCTGCGCGTTATCGCCGTGCAGCCCTGGAAGCAGCAGATCGTCTATTGGAACAGCTCCAGCCGGACGTTGAACGCCAGATAGCTGCTGTGCAGTCTGAACAACAGCAGCTGCAATCGCGCTATGATGATCTTCTGCGCCAGCAGGAAGCAGAGCAGCAGCTTCAGCAGCAGGATCAGGCTGTGCGCAGTCTGCTGCCCAAGCGGGAGACTGAAGTACCTGATTGGCTGCCGCGTATCGAAGCCGGTAGCCAGATCGTGCAAAATGCAGCGGCGAATGCACATTCTTCGCTTCAGCCGAATGATCCCAATCCATTGAATCCTGGATCTGTACCAACCGCAGAGACATCCGTATCCAATCTGCAGTCAGCGGCTGGATCGTTTTTGGAATCAACTGAAAACGATACGTATTTGGCTGGTGTCAGCACAGGTGGCCTGGATAAGGATACAGCCCTATCATCGGCAGTGTCGGTACAGACAGGCTCTTCGGCACGTCAGCAGCGTCTGCTGGATACCGCTGAACGTCTGCGCAGAACAGCCGGCAAGATCAGTGAACTGCCGGGGATGTCTTCCCAGGCGGAGGAGCTGCGTCGTCGTGCAGGCATTATGGAAGATGGCAAATTTACACTGGCGCTGTTTGGAGCATTCAGTGCGGGCAAATCTTCTTTTGCCAATGCACTGTTGGGCGGATCGGTGCTGCCAGTGTCTCCGCATCCGATGACAGCAGCTATTACGCAGATCATGGGAGCGGACAGCAACCACGCTCATGGAACAGCCGTTGTCTTCTTGAAAGACGCGGAAGAAATGCAGGAGGATATCAGCGGAGCGCTGCGTCTGCTTGGATTGCCGGATCGCTCGCTGGAGCAAGATTGGCGTAAAGCGGTTGCTGGATTGTCGCCAGCACGTATTCATCCATCGGCAAGAGCGCATTACAACTTTATTATGGCTGCAGCAGCAGGCTGGGAACAGATGGCCGATAAGCTCGGGCAGCAAGTCGAAGTCGATATGGATGCTTTCCGCGGATATGTGTCGGAAGAGCAGCAGTCCTGTTTTGTTCGCCGAATTGATCTGTACTACGATTGTGAATTGACCCGTCAGGGGATGGTCCTGGTGGACACGCCGGGCGCCGATTCGGTCAATGCACGTCATACCGGGGTTACATTTGAATATATGAAATCTGCGGATGCACTCGTATTTGTAACGTATTACAACCATGCGTTTACAGCAGGCGATCGTCAACTGCTGGAACAGCTTGGACGGGTAAAAGGCAGTCTGGCACTGGACAATATGTTCTTTATCGTCAATGCCTCCGATCTGGCTTCGTCCGAAGAAGAGAAAAATGACGTTGTAGGACGAATCGTTCGTGAGCTGAATAGTGCGGGCATTCGTGAACCCAATATCCATGCGCTGTCGAGCCGTCGTGCACTGCATGGACAGGATGAGGGCTTCAGACAGTTCCAGCAAAGCTTTAACACCTTTGCGGACGAGACACTGGCAGGGCTGGCTGTACATGCTGCACTGGAAGAAGTCGGCCGTATCCGCGATATGATCCTGTCCTGGGAAGAAGCAGCCAGACAGGGGGAAGCCTATCGCCAGCAGCGCAGACAGCAGCTGATGACAGAGCAGCAGAGCGCCCGCGAAGCGGTCAGCAGGATTGCCCGTACAGAGCCGGATCGCAGAGTGCAGGAAGAAAGTGGAGAGCTGCTATTCCATGTGCGTCAGCGTGTACGTCTCAAAACACTGGAATGGATACCGGAAATCTTCAACCCGGCACAGCTAAACCAGGAATCTGCCGATCTGAAAGCCGACTTTGCCGCCTGCGGACGGGAATTGCAGCGTAGAGTCGGTATTGAGCTGGAGCAGGAAGTGCTGGCTACTACCCTGCGAATGGAGAAGGCTGCACGCCAGCTGATCAGCGAACGAATGAGAACCTATGGACGCGAGGCGGAAAACAGTACGACAGGACTGCGTCTGTCTGCCTATGATCCCTCTGCTTGGGAGACACCGCAGCTGCCATCACTCGCATTGTCTCAGGCGATAGACTGGAAATCTTTATGGTCCATGTTCCGGAATCCTCGTTATTTCTTTGAACAGGGAGGTCGTGAAAATCTGCGAACCGAGGTGACTGCACGCATCGACAATATGATCGGCCATCTGCTGGAAGAGCAGCGTGAACGGCTCGCGGCTTATTATATTGACGGTTTGAATATACGTTTCCGGGAGACGGTAGAGGAAATGCATCGCCAGATCGCAGAATGGGCAGAAGCTACAGAAGCTTCGCTCAGCATGTCCGATGGTCCTGACCGCTGGCATCACCTTGCTGCCGAACTGGATATATTGGCAGCCGAATCAGAAGTATCCCAGCTTCATTAATAACAATATAATTGTGCACTAAACTTATAGAAGGCTATTCCTTTCCGGGAGTAGTCTTCTATTTTTACATACTTAATACTTCCTTATTATTATGTTAGAATGCAGAAATTAGATGTTTCAAATTTAAAGTTATAACGCTTTTACTTTATAAAAGGAGACAATAGTTTACAAAAATCGGGACTGAGGAATAAACCGCTGGTATTGCGAGCATTTTGCATGATTTCATTATAATCAGTCCATTATATGTCGATTATGGCATTAATTTGACAACATCGCCTGTAAACGGTCTCTTATCCTCTTTGCGGGCAATTGGCGACGGTGGTAAGCTTCATTATGCTAATTAACCTGACAGGTGAATAAAGGAGGAACAACATGGACGTTCTCAGGCAACTGCAAGGCTTTTACCGCGAAAAAAAGAGCTATCTCTATCTCTCTATCTTTTGTCTTGCAACCGCTACCGCTCTCGGATTGGTCTATCCGAATCTGCTGAGGTACCTGATTGATGATATTATCAAGCTCAGGCGGTATGACCAGGTTCCCATGCTGGTAATCGGACTGTTCGTTGTTACCATTCTCAAAGCATGTATGCAGTTCCTGCACGGATTTTTCGGAGGGCGTCTCGGCAATTTCCTCGCCTACCGTCTTCGCAATGCCTGCTATGAAAAGCTTCAGTTTTTGTCCTTCCGTTATTATGATACTGCCAAAACAGGAGATCTGATGTCCCGTCTGACCGGAGACCTGGAGGCGATCCGTAACTTTATCGGATTTGGCTTTGCCCAGCTGCTCAATGTATTCCTTATGGTCATCTTCGGTTCCATAGTCATGTTCTCGCTGAACTGGCAGCTCACTCTGGTTACCCTGATTTCTATCCCTTTTCTGGTATATGTCGCTTTGCGTTTTGAATCACGCATTCATCCGGCTTTTCAGGAAATGCGTCTTGCGCTAAGTTCCCTGACTACTGCTGTACAGGAAAATATCACCGGTGTGCGTACAATCAAGTCATTCGCCCGCGAAGCACACGAAGTGGACAAGTTTTCGCTGCGCAATGAGCGTTACCGCACCAACCAGATTTTTGCTTCCTCCCTGTGGAGCCGCTATTTCCCGGTTATGGAACTGCTGGCTTCGGTATGTATCGTAATTTTGCTCGGATTTGGCGGTACACTGGTTATTCAGGGTTCTATGACACTTGGAGAACTGGTCGCTTTTTTCACCCTGATCTGGTACATAATCGGCCCGATGTGGGGACTCGGTTTTCATATTAACAACTACACCCAGTCCAAAGCATCTACCGAACGGATTCTGGAAATTCTGAATCAGCCGGTAGATATCAAGGATGAACATACCGCCAAGCCGATGCACGAAATCAAAGGACATGTCATGTTTGATCATGTGACTTTTGCTTACGGCAATAAATTGGCAGCTGTAGTAGATATCAATCTGAATGCGCCTCCGGGCTCGGTGATCGGGCTGCTGGGTGGAACAGGCTCCGGTAAATCCACGATTATTCAGCTGTTAATGCGTGCGTACAATGTCAACGAAGGACGGATTACACTGGATGGCACCGATATCCGGGATATTCGGATCGAGGATCTGCGTGCACAGATCGCCTCTGTATTCCAGGAGACATTTCTGTTCTCTTCCACGATCAAGAACAATATCGCTTATGGTATGGAAGAAGTGACCATGGAAGAGATTATCCGCGCAGCAACCCTGGCCAAAGCCCATGAGTTTATTATGGAGCTGCCCAAAGGATACGATACTATCGTAGGTGAACGTGGTCTCGGATTATCGGGTGGACAAAAGCAGCGTCTGGCGATTGCCCGCGCACTACTCAAAAACCCGAAAATACTGATCCTGGACGATGCGACGAGTGCGGTGGATATGGAGACCGAGCATGAGATACAATCTGGCTTCCAGGAAGTGATGCGAGGACGGACAACCTTTATTATTGCTCACCGGATTTCCTCCTTGCGTCATGCGGACGAGATTCTGGTACTTGAGGAAGGACGAGTGATTCAGCGCGGCAAGCACGAGCAGCTGATTCAGACTGCCGGTCCGTATCAGGATATCTATCAGGTACAATATGCCGATCATATCTCGCGTCAGCAGGAGATAGACGATCCGGATCAGCCGGAAGAATGGAACAGAGAGATGCCGCAGCCCGGCAGTGGAGAGCAGGTGAGATACCATGAGTAACCCGTCCATGAATAATATATCGGTGGATGACAAGCAAAAGGTGGCGGATACTTCCGCATCCGTACGGGTCGAAGAGCGGTTTATTTACCAGGATGACGAGCTGATCGACAAAGCGTTTAACTGGGGACAGTTCAGTCGCCTGTTCAGCTACATGAAGCCGTATGCGAGACAGCTGCTGCCCTTTATCCTGCTCATGATGGTACTGGGCACGGTGACCAAACTGGCGGTTCCACTTATTACCGGGATGGCGATCGACCGTGCTATTCAGCCAGCCAACGGTATACCCAGTCTGAAGCTGCTGTATGGGTTGACTGCGCTGGCACTTGTGCTGTACCTGATTCAGTGGGCAGCGAATGCGTACCGGATCAAGTACACCAATATTATCGGGCAAAGAGTCATTTATGATCTTCGCTCTGACCTGTTTAGCCATATCCAGCGTCTGTCCTTTTCTTTTTTTGACAAAAGACCAGCGGGTTCGGTACTCGTACGCGTCACGAATGATGTCAATTCCTTGCAGGATCTGTTTACCAATGGAGCGGTTAACGTCATGATTGACTGTGTACAGCTTCTGGGAATCGTTATTATTTTGCTGTTCATCAACTGGAAGCTGGGGTTGGCGGTTATGCTGACGGTGCCGATCATGTTCTTCGTTTCTACCAAGCTTCGTAAAGTGATCCGCCGTTCCTGGCAGGAAGTACGGATGAAAAATTCACGGATTAATTCCCATTTGAATGAATCTATTCAGGGAATCCGTGTCACCCAGGCCTATACTCAGGAAAAACAAAACATGAAGTATTTTGATAACATGAATCTGTCGAGCAAGCAGTCGTGGGATAAGGCATCTGCGATGAACCAGATGTTTGGACCGTTGATCGAAGTAACCGGTGGACTCGGCTCTGTTATCTTGTTCGGATTCGGTACGATGCTGATTGCGAGCGGGGAGATCGAGATCGGGATTCTGGTTGCGTTTGCCAACTACGTCAGCAACTTTTGGGACCCGATTAACCGGCTCGGCAATATGTATAATCAGCTGCTGGTCGCGATGGCATCCTCGGAGCGAATTTTTGAATTTATGGATGAAGAGCCGTCGGTAGCGGACAAGCCGGATGCACGGCCGATGCCTCGTATTCGCGGCGATATTGTATTCAAGGATGTTGTATTTGAATATGAACCCGGTCGTCCGGCGCTCAAGGGAATCAATCTGAATGTCCAGGCAGGACAATCGATCGCTCTGGTCGGTCATACTGGCTCGGGTAAATCCACCATCATCAATCTGATCAGCCGGTTCTATGATATCAAAAGCGGTCAAATCACGATCGATGGACAGGATCTGCGTGATGTGACGCTGGAAAGTCTGCGCAGTCAGATCAGTATCGTATTGCAGGATACCTTTATTTTCTCGGGAACCATTCGTGACAATATCCGGTTTGGCCGTCTGGATGCCACCGACGAAGAGGTAGAAGCTGCTGCCAAAGCCGTTCATGCCCATGTATTTATCGAGAAGCTGGCCAAAGGATATGATACCGAAGTCGAAGAGCGCGGCAATGTGCTGTCGATGGGGCAGCGTCAGCTGCTGTCTTTTGCCAGGGCGCTGCTGGCAGATCCGCGTATTCTGATACTGGATGAAGCAACCGCCAGTATCGATACGGAGACCGAGCTGCGGATTCAGGAAGCGCTCAAAGTACTGCTGCAAGGAAGAACATCCTTTATCGTTGCCCATCGGTTATCGACGATTCGTCATGCGGATCATATCGTCGTGCTTGATCATGGAGAGATCAAGGAAGAGGGAACGCATGAACAGTTGATTCAGCGCAAAGGAGTATACAACGGACTGATTGAAGCCCAATTCCGCTTTTTGTAAATTGATTGCCTAATCAACCTGATCGAAAAGCGATCGACAGATCGGCTGTATCTAAACATGTTCCTTTTGCAAATCATATTCAATATACAGCAAGTGAAATACCGGATTTTTAGACATATATAAAATAACAGACATAATCGAAATGTCGATATCAACATCCTTTTATTTCCATTCTCACCCTTTATCCGCTGAAGCAAAATCAGCGGATAAAGGGTGTTTTATTTAAAAAAAGACTTCCTGTAAAAAGCAGGGAACAAGCAAACATACAAATTGTGACAAAATTCGTGAATGAAAGCGATATCATTTTATAAATTTCGAGATTTGTTCAAAAATTTAAGTAAAGTGGGTTGCAATCTAACTTGGAAGGTAAGAAAATAAGAGTGTCAACACATTGTAAAGTTCATCATCAACATCGTCGGGAATTTTACAATGTGTTAATCACTTAACAGCCAAGAAAATAGACAAAGAGCACAATCTGTACCAACGGAGAGTTTTGCAGTTCGAGTCGTATGCAAGCTTGACGCAGTGTAAAAAAGTGGATAAGGGAGTGCTGTTTATTATGTGGGGGGCCCCAATGTCTCGCCAGGCGAAGAAAATTCTGATGCTTGGCAGTGGAGAACTTGGTAAAGAAGTAGTTATCGAAGCTCAGCGTCTCGGCGTGGAATGTATCGCTGTAGACCGCTATCCGGATGCACCTGCTATGCAGGTTGCTCACCGTTCTCATGTGATTGATATGCTGAACGGGCAACAGCTCAGAGAAGTGATTGCTCTGGAGCAGCCGGATCTGATCGTACCCGAAATTGAAGCGATTGCGACGGATGTGCTGGTAGAGCTGGAGCAGGAAGGCTATCATGTCGTTCCTACTGCTACAGCTGCGAGATTAACGATGGATCGTGAGGGGATACGCCGTCTGGCAGCCGAGACACTGGGCTTGCCAACAGCAGCGTACCGGTTCGCGGATAATCTCGAGCAGCTCAAAGCAGCCGTCGCCGAACTTGGAACACCCTGCGTAGTAAAACCTCTGATGAGCTCGTCCGGTAAAGGACAAAGCGTATGCCGTACTCCGCAGGATGCGGAGGAATGCTGGAACACGGCGCTTGAAGGAGCCAGAGGCAAGTCAGTACGGGTCATCGTCGAAGCCTTTGTCCATTTTGAAAGTGAAATTACACTGCTAACGGTGCGTTCAGCCTCAGGTACCCTGTATTGTCCGCCAATCGGACATATTCAGCGGGATGGAGATTATGTCGAGTCGTGGCAGCCGCATTACATGACTGCGGAACAGCTGGCAGAAGCACAGCATATCGCCGGCACTATTACCGGACATCTGGGAGGATACGGATTGTTCGGAGTAGAGCTGTTTCTTACGGCGGATGGTGTAGTCTTCAGCGAAGTATCGCCAAGGCCGCATGATACGGGTATGGTTACGATGGTAACCCAGGACTTGTCCGAATTTGCCCTGCATGTGCGGGCCATTCTCGGTTTTGAGATTCCTGGCGTCCATCTGCTTACCCCTGGCGCATCGGCAACACTCAAGGCAACACAGACTTCAAAAGATTTTGTTGTTGGCGGACTGGAAGAAGCATTGAAGCTGCCGCGTACGCAAGTACGGGTATTCGGCAAACCGGAGACCAAACCGGGACGCCGGATGGCAGTGGCACTCAGTGCGGACGAAAGTGTGGAAATCGCGCGGAAGCGTGCCGTTGAAGCGGCCGCTCTGCTAAAAGAGGAGTATGTACATGTCGACTAGTGTATTAATGCCTGTTGCGGAAGTCCGTAAATTCGAAAGTAAAGATGTTCAAGCTTTGACTGGCCTGATGCGTGAACTTTGTTATCCAATGACAGAGAGTGTACTGCGTGACCGGATGGCTGCCCTGGAAGGCAAGCCGCAATTTATGACCCTTGTCGCTGAGCGTGAAGGACAGGTAGTGGGTATGATTGCACTGTATCGCAAAACATCTTACGATACCGGTCATCAGACTTCCCAGATCACCGGCCTGGTGATTTCGGAAGCTTACCGCAACAAGGGGATTGGCCGTGAGTTGATTACGACAGCTGAGCGCCAGGCGCGTGAAGCCGGAGATCATTCCGTATTTGTCACCGGAATGAACCGTGACGAGCGTTTGTCTTCCTGCTCATTCTACCAGCATATGGGTTATGAGAAGATCGGCTGTAATTTTATCAAGCAAATGTAATCACAAACGGATACACAAGAACGGCTTCCCTGCATAAGGGAAGTCGTTTTTTATAAATCAATGTATTGTATGATATACGGGATATACTATAGCCGGATTACATAAAACACAGCAAAGGAACAGAAGTATGAACGATAAATACACGATTTATGACTGGAACGAACAAAATATCGGTTATTTTCAAGAACTGCGGCTAGAAAATGATGAGAGCTGCAGACAGCACTTATCGATCTATGGATTTCTTAAAAACCCGGACTATACTGCTGACCAATCACTGGATCATATCTACGTTGGCATTCTGGATACCCGTGGAGCGATGATTGGTCATTATGATTTCCCGTTGAAAAGAGTAATAAAACCTATAGAATCACTTCCTTTTTCACATGATGGTGACTGGGAAGTACTGGTTCATACGTATGAACAGGTAGCACGAACCCGGCGTATTTTTGAAATGTGGGATTTGCTTCGTGATCCGCTGCAGCTGAGAAGCGGTTTGTGGATTGATTTTACTCTGGAAGAACGCAAGATCTGGCAGAAAGTTGCCCAAAGCTATGCGCTGCAGACCAATTCCTGGAGAAATCAGGGACAGGAGGGGGTCACTATTCATCTGGACGGACGTCTGATTACAGATCAGTATGCTTTTTTCTTGATGCTGGGTGAACAACTAAATGGACCTGCAGGATACTATGGCAGCAGCCTGGATGCAATAGACGATTGTCTGTGCGGCGATTTTGGACCGGTACCGCCTTTTACAGTGATCTGGTCGGATTATCAATATATGGAGAATAATGAACTGCTGCAAAGAAAAAACGAGAATGGCTATACTATGCTGGAAGTCATTCAGACCAGTATTTCTATTTTGGAAGAAAGTGGAGTTACAATTATCAAAGAATAGAGAATAGAGAATAGAGAATAGAGAATAGAGAATAGAGAATAGAGAATAGAGAATAGAGAATAAAAGGTAAAAGTAAAAGTGAAAATGCTGTTGCTGTTTTAGTCGCAGATATAAAAGTACAATAAAGATAGGAGTTATTAGAGAAGCTGAACTACAAATCTGGAGATTGCTTCAGCTCATATAGCTGCATCCTGAGCTTTTGAAAGGACATCGGTATAGCGCCGATGTCTTTTTTGCATGCACATAATTTTCTATATAACTGCACACATTTCATGCAAAGTTGCCGATATATAGGAGTAAATGGTAAAATCTTAGGCGGATTTGAACACACTCATTTCACAGGAGGATTTGTACTTATTATGAAATTTACACAACTAAAACGTATCGCCGCATCGGCAGCAGCTGCAGGGCTTATCGCAGCCAGCCTGATCGCCCCAGCGAGTGCGCAGGCAGCAGCATCCAACCATTCACATTATACACACAAAGCTTATGTCAAATTATCTTCGGATCGTACGCTGACCGGGCAGAACACAGCAACCGCTACAGCTGATACGTACGCATTTGCCGCTCAGGTAGTGGACCTGGTCAATCAGGAGCGCAGCAAAGCCGGACTAAAAGCGCTGGCCGTAGATACCAACCTGCAGACCATGGGACAGGACAAAGCAATGGATATGTACAAAAACAATTATTTCAGTCACACTTCACCTACTTATGGTTCGCCGTTTGATATGATGAAAACGTACAAAATCAGCTTCCGCGCAGCTGGCGAGAATATTGCCAAAGGCCAGACTTCACCGGCACAGGTTATGAATTCGTGGATGAACAGCGCAGGACACAAAGCCAATATACTGAGCAAAAATTATACACATATCGGTGTAGGCTATGTGAATGGCATCTGGGTTCAGGAATTTATCGGTAAATAATTATAAATGTGTGTATATGCAGACGAATAGTTCCATAGAAATGGGAACGGGAAAGACCCCTGCAGGATGCCTCGCTTGTCGAGCATGCTGCAAGGGTCTTTTTTTGAATGCAGCAGATCTGGGCAACGGTGATCCTGCAGGATAATAAGCGGTTGATGCAATCGCTGCTTGTACATTCTATTGACAATCTACAGAGCACTCCCTACTATAAAGTTACATTTCAGCCGATGCATCACATCGCAAGATGGGGGAATTACAGTCATGGAGACGATCAAATATTGCAGTAAAAATGACAAGCTGGGTACCAAAAAAGTCTATCAGGATATCGGAGTACATTTTCCCGAGATCGAGCAGCAGCGCAAAGGCTGCCTGAGCGAGTGTAAAACCTGCCGCCGTCAGCCTTTTGCCAAAATCGGTAAAAAGCAGCTGGTCTGCAGCGATTCTCCGGAGCAGCTGTATAAGCAGCTAACAGCTATGATCAATCAATCTGCTGCTGATTCTGCAACCCAAAAGAAGCAAAAACCGGAAAAATCGATCGATTCTGCCAAGCTTCATTATGGATTCAATCCGCGCAGCAAAAATGAACTAACTATATCGCTGGATACTGTATCTGCTGCCAAACTATCCAAAAAACTAAGTGCACTACAGCGAGCGGGTGAGCCCCGTAAAATGAAAGCGATCCGGTTCAAAAAATCAGCTTCTCTCGAAGCCAGGGTTGTTCTGGCTATAGCCAAGGATGACAGTAACCAGCTGGAAGTGAAAAAGAATACACTCATTCTGCATCTGACAGCCCATACTTTACAGGAGCTGCAAGTGCTGCTCGCAACCTATATCGAAGAAGGCAAGCTGCCTGTAGTCGACCCATTCATATTCATGCGAACAAAATCCGATCAAAAAGTGCAGATGCATCTAACCCAATCGGAATCTATCCAACACGCGGTGACCGGTTAATCCTGTCCTGATCAGCGGCGTGCCAAACGATCCCTCAAAGATAACCAAAAAGCCACAGTGTCCAGAAAGCAGACGCTGTGGCTTTTGATTTGCGAGAAAAGGTTCCCGTTCTATATTGCATACCGGTAACCTGTAAATGGGACATGTGGGGATCGAACCCGCGACCTGCCGATTAAGAGTCGGATGCTCTACCAGCTGAGCTAATGTCCCGTAATAAAATGTTGTGCTTGGATACATACCAAGTAGCAAATTAATATGCATAACAACTATTACTTTGAATAGTATACACCTGTGCAATACGTTTGTCCAATGCATCGCTTTTTGTATATAACGAATGCGCAATGATTCCGCAGAAATAAAGATCAAGAATAGCAGGTTGTCGTATGAAGTTCACATCTTCTGCTGGGTCGCCTGCTTCATCTACAGACAGATGGGGAAATAATAAAGAAGTACATTCAAGCAGGAACAATTCTATCGGCGGAATCCATTACATACAGAGAGGTGGAAGCTTTATGAAAAAGACATGGTGGAAAGAAAGTGTCGTGTATCAGATCTATCCGCGCAGCTTTATGGACAGTAACGGGGATGGAATAGGTGATATTCCGGGTATTATCAGCAAGCTGGATTATCTTCAGTTGTTGGGAGTGCATGTGATCTGGCTCTGTCCGGTGTATGAGTCTCCCAATGATGATAACGGTTACGATATTAGCAATTACCAGAATATCATGGATGAATTCGGTACACTGGATGATTGGGAGCAGCTGCTGGATGGTCTGCATCAGCGTGGAATGAAGCTGATTATGGATCTGGTGGTCAATCATAGCTCTGATGAACATGCCTGGTTTATGGAATCACGCCAATCCAAAGATAATCCGTATCGTGACTATTATATATGGAGACCGGGCAAGGATGGACGTGAGCCCAACGACTGGAGCTCTTTTTTCAGCGGATCGGCGTGGCAGTATGATGAGACGACAGAAGAATACTATCTGCATCTATTTTCCAAAAAGCAGCCTGATCTGAACTGGGAAAACCCGACGGTACGGGAAGAAGTATACAAAATGATGACCTGGTGGCTGGATAAAGGGATCGATGGATTCCGAATGGATGTAATCAATCTGATCTCCAAAGACCCCAAGCTGCCCGATGCGCGAGAAGAAACGCCGGAACTTGGTACCGCAGAGCCGGATCAGAAGTTTCCGTATCACTTTGGCGGCAAATATTTTGTCAATGGTCCGCGTGTGCATGAATACCTGCAGGAGATGAACGAAAAGGTACTGTCCAAATACGATATTATGACGGTCGGCGAAGCGATCAATGTAACGCCGGAAGATGGTGCGTTGTATGTAGGCGAAGATCGCAATGAGCTGAATATGGTATTTCATTTTGAACTGATGCGGGTAGATGCCGGCAAGGGCGGTAAATGGGATATTCGTCCATGGAAGCTTTCCGAGATCAAAGCGATTATCAGCAAATGGCAGACGCTGCTGCATAATAAAGGCTGGAACAGCAATTATATGAACAATCATGATCAGGCGCGAATGGTATCACGGTTTGGTAATGATACCCGTTATCGCAAAGAATCTGCCAAAATGCTGGGAACGCTGCTGCATACTTTGCAGGGAACCCCTTATATTTATCAGGGTGAAGAGATTGGGATGACCAATATCCGTATGCCATCTATCGATGATTATCAGGATATTGAAACGTTAAACATGTACCAGGAGTATACAGCTGCCGGTATAGATCCTGATAAAGTGATGGAGTCCATCTATATCAAGAGCCGGGATAATGCGCGTACACCGATGCAGTGGGATGATTCGGAACATGCCGGATTTACAACAGGTCAGCCATGGATAACGGTTAATCCGAATCATGACAAAATCAATGTAGCCGAAGCATTAAAAGATCAGGAATCCATTTTCTATTATTATCAAAAGTTGATCGCTCTGCGTGGAGAGCATGATATTATCGTCTACGGAGATTACCATCTATTGCTGCCGGAAGATGAGCAGATCTACGCTTATGTACGCACATATGAAGGAAAGCAGCTGCTGGTTGTACTGAACTTCTGCGATCAGCCTGTCCATTTCCAACTGGAAAACAGTGTGCAATACGAGCAGTACCAGCTGTTGATCAGCAATTATACGGTAGATGAGCAGCAGGATATTCGCGAGATGGATCTGCAGCCCTACGAAGCCAGAGTATACAAGCTAAATCAATGATGTACCGGCAGTATTCAAGTTTGACTAGCATGCCAGGCCGCTGATTGGATTGAAGATCGCTATGTCAGATACCAAGTTGAACATTTATTTTTCTATGCCACAATTCCAGCAAATACCTGTAAATACCATATCGGGAAAGGGACGCTCCAATCGCCCAGCCAATCCAGCATCTTCTGCAGTTGGCTTCGGTCAGGTAGCGTCCTTTTCCATCTTGCTTTTATAATAAAGTCATTTCCAAATGATCGACATGCAATAGATAGCTGCTGATCATTTGGAAGTTGTATACATAGTGTATATAATAAAAAGTACTATTCATTTATTCACTATAATCTGATACTTGGAGGTCACAGGATGAAACCATCTTCATCATCAGCACGAATATGGAGAATTACCAGCATTGCTTCTATCATAGCAACGTTACTGCTGATCGGCGGTTTTGTATATGCGGTAAATGATGTTGTCAATCCGGTAGGCAGCTCCTACACGGCAGGCAATACTGCTAGCCCTGCAGAAAATGGATCGCAGCCAGCCGTTGATCCGGCGACAGAAGGAATACGCGTAGCCGCTCTCGGCGACTCACTCGCCAAAGGTACAGGTGACGATGATGGCAGCGGATTTGTGCGTCGTACCGTCAATTTGCTGCAGCAGCAAGGAGTCGATGCCAAGCTGGTTGCCAATCTGGGTATTAACGGACAGAAAACAGGACAGGTTATCAAATCACTGGAGGAATCCGGTGTCCAGCATACACTTCGTCAGGCGAATGTCATTATGCTGTCGATAGGAGCGAATGATCTGTTCAATGGGGGGGAAGCACTAGGTAATCTGGATGAAAAGGCACCTACTGCCAACCAGCTGCTGACCAATCAGCCGCAGGCTGCCGCACGCTTGCAAAAGATTCTGGATCGATTGGCAGAAATCAATCCGGATGCACAGATTATTTATCTGGGTTTGTATAATCCGTTTGGAGATCTCAAGGAGCTTCGTGTACCAGGTAATCAGGCAGTAAGTGCCTGGAACACGAAAGCTGCAAGTATCACCAATACCAATGAACATATGATGGTTATTCCTACATTTGACCTATTCCAGAATAATCTGGATCAGTATCTGTCTGCAGATCATTTTCATCCTAATGGTGACGGTTATGAGCAGATTGCCGCGCGTATCGTTCAAAGTATCCGTTGATCGTTTTATCATCTAATCATAAGTGCTGCGATGCAGAAGCCATTTGCCGGGACTCTGCTGTGATGCAGTATTTTCTCAATGTTATACGAGTACAGGCTATAGGAGGGAAGATCAACTGATGAATATATCCAATTCGGACATAAATGCTTCGTCTGCCCGTGAAGAGCAGACCGATTCAGAGATTGTACTATCCGCTATAAAAGTAAAGAAAAAGATCGGCAAGCGCTGGATTATCAAAGATGTGACTTTTAATGTACGGGCAGGCGAAATTTTTGGATTTCTCGGTCCCAATGGAGCAGGCAAAACGACCACGATCCGCATGCTGGTCAATCTGATCCGTCCGACCGAAGGGCAAATTACAATCTGCGGATACGATGTAACCCGTCAACCGGAAAAGGCAC
Source organism: Paenibacillus bovis (assembly GCF_001421015.2). Classification (NCBI taxonomy): domain Bacteria; kingdom Bacillati; phylum Bacillota; class Bacilli; order Caryophanales; family Paenibacillaceae; genus Paenibacillus; species Paenibacillus bovis. Next base: position 3,826,423 of record NZ_CP013023.1, on the reverse strand, counting down.
TGGCCTATGTAGGCTCAATTGTCGAGAATCCGGAGATGTATCCCTATCTGACCGGCTGGGAAAACCTGCAGCATTTTGCCCGCATGCAGCCTGGGGTAGACGAACAGCGTATTCAGGAAGTGACCGAAATCGTACGTCTCGATGAGCGGATTCACGATAAAGTAAGCAAATACTCACTGGGAATGCGTCAGCGTCTCGGAATAGCCCAGGCGCTGCTCGGCAGACCGAGACTGCTTATTCTGGATGAGCCTACCAATGGACTCGATCCCAAAGGAATCCGCGATATGCGCTTGTTTATCCGGGAGCTGGCTGCCCAGGGGATGGCTGTATTTGTATCCAGTCATTTACTCAGCGAGATTCAGCTACTGTGTGACCGTGTTGCTATTGTAGGCAATGGCAAGGTAATAGCAGTAGGCAGTGTAAACGAACTGGTAGAAGACAGGGAACATCTCGTTATCTGGGAACTGGAACCGGCTGAACAGGGAGCACGCATTCTCGAAGAATTGCCGGATGTTACGGTGCTGGATCTGGAATCTGCGCATCTGGACAACGATACAGCGGCATCGCTGAAGCTGAACAGTATGATTACCCGTACACCGGAAGAACATATATCGACGACTATACAGGCTCTGGTCAGCGCCAATATACAGATTCATAATGTACGCAAATTAAATCCTACCCTGGAGCAGCTGTTCCTCGGCATTACGGAGGGTGAGACGATTGAATAGCATCTGGCCGCTTGTACAGAATGAGACAATCAAAATTATCAAGAAAAAGCGGTTTTATGTCATCCTGCTCGTGCTGCTTGTACTGGTACCGATGTTTACTTATGCGCAGATGCGCCAGGCGCAGGAAAATCGCACCAAGTTTGGCGATGACTGGCGCACCGAGCTGCAGCAGGCGATTACCGATAACCAGAACTCGCTCGGCAGTGACCGGGTGCCGGAAGAATGGAAAAAATACCGCCGCATCTTTATCCAGCAGATGCAGTACTACTTACAAAATGATGTAAATCCGAATGAACCGGGCGGCGTTACCTTTACCCGCGAATTCCTAGACAACTCTAGCAGTCTGTTTATACCGCTGCTGATTATGACGATCGCTTCGGATCTGGTATCCGGGGAGCGAACCGGTGGTACCATCAAGATGCTGCTTACCAGACCGGTACGACGATGGAAAATCCTGCTCAGCAAGCTGATTACGCTGACCATGTTTGTCTCGCTGATCGTCGTATCCACCTTTATTATCTGCTATGTGATATCGGGACTTGCATTTGGCTACTCCGGCTTTACTATTCCTGTATTTACCGGCTTCCAGCCAAGCGAGGCAGGAGTGGATATGGCGACAGTACATGCAGTGGATCAATGGCAATTTATCCTGATGCAGATGGGATTGATCTGGTTTGTCGGTTTGACTGTCGGACTGCTTGCTTTTATGGTGTCTGTACTGGTACGCAGTACGGCAGCCAGTATTGTTATTATGATGGCGGCACTGATTGCCGGGACGATTCTGACCAACATGGCTTCTTCCTGGAGCAGCGCCAAGTATTTGTTTATGGTTAATCTGGGTCTGACCAATTACCTGTCAGGCAGTCCTGCGCCGATAGATGGCATGACCCTGCCGTTCTCATTGGCTGTGCTCGGTATTTGGGCAGCTGTTTCGCTGGTTGTATCATTTGCCGTATTTACAAAAAGGGATGTAATGAATTAGGATAGCTGTTGAACCTGTCTTTTTTGTTGAATGTCTTCATGTGTCCCTTTCCTGTATCATGCAAACGCTAGGGCTGATTAAGGGATAATCGGCGGCGTACTATTTTATAATCGATCCAATAAACAAGCCTGTCTCGATACGATGCCCACGCATCTGCGAGCAGGCTTGTGTCATATAGTGGTAATATCTATAGTGCTATTTTATAAAAGAAAGAGAGAAGATCATAATAATGACACACCTACAGGAAGAATGGGAGCATCTGATGTTGGCAAGGTTAGAAGACCGCTTCCCCGTGTTTGATCATGTATATGAACTGGATGATGATCTGGTCTATGTACGATATGGAGGATTCGGCTCCTTTGTACAGGCTGTTATTCATTTGGCAACACACGGATCAGAAATAGAGGACAGTCTCCATATACAGATAATCAAAAGTGCCTATACGGACAGAAGACGACTTGAGCAGGAGCTTCGGCGCATTTTTCAATTCGTGGAGGAGCTGTTTCAAGATTCCGATGAACGGACAAGAGATATACTGAACTGCTGTATTTTTGAAGCACTGATGGGTAGCAAGACAGCAGAAAAGGTGCTGTTCCAATATGTATCAGCTGAAATTGCTGCCTACTATAAAAGTATACACTGGTGATTATCATCCGTTTTATTTACAACATTTTCTTTACGAAAAGCATAGTTTGATTTAGAATAAATAAAGAAATGGAAACATGTGTTTGCATTATAAGCGAACAGCGTGTTTATAAATTACATTTAATGTAAAATGTAATCGGTGATAGACTTACGTAATAGGGTATAGTGATGGAGAGCGGCGGATTGACGGGAGTGGTATAATGATCCTTTCTGATACCGAAAACGATTGTTCGGCTGGCTATGGCGTAATGTTGGACAAACCATTATACTACTAAAGCGTAGGTTGAGCAGCACGAAGCATGATTGCAATAAATAAAGGGGGGCCATGAATGGTCGAACAGATCGATTCACTTACAAATTCATCCCGGGATGGCGTTAATCCGCCAGCTACAGGGTATGATGCTGACGACATTCAGGTGCTCGAAGGGCTTGTTGCCGTACGGAAGCGTCCGGGGATGTATATCGGTAGTACAAGTTCGTCTGGACTGCATCATCTTGTCTGGGAGATTGTGGACAATGCAGTCGACGAGCATCTTGCAAAGCATTGCGACAAAATTGAGATTAGCCTAAACAAAGACGGTTCCGTAACCGTATACGATAACGGCCGGGGAATTCCGACGGGAATGCACAAAAGCGGCATTCCAACGCCTCAGGTCGTATTTACCATTTTGCATGCCGGCGGTAAATTCGGCGGCGGGGGATACAAAAAATCCGGCGGTCTGCACGGTGTAGGTGCGTCGGTTACCAATGCACTGTCCGAATGGCTGGAAGTGGAAATCTACCGTGATGGCGCTATTCACCGCCAGCGGTTTGAATACTGGGTAGACAAAAAAGGCAAAGAGCATGTCGGAGAACCGGCAACCGGCCTTGAAGTGATCGGTAAAACCAAAATTACCGGCACCAAAGTGACCTTCAAGCCGGATATCCGGGTATTCCAAAACGGTATTGCCCTAAACTATGATACGCTGTCCGAGCGTCTGCAGGAGATCGCTTTCCTGAACTCGGGTCTGGAGATTCTACTGAGCGATGAGCGTAATGACAAAGCCGATCGTTTTTATTACGAAGGCGGCGCCAGCCAGTTTGTGGAATATCTGAACGAAGGCAAGGATGTACTGCATGATGTGATTCACTTCAATGCAGAACGTGATGATATCGAGGTAGAGATTGCGCTGCAGTATAATGCAGGTTATACCGAGACGATCGCATCCTTTGTCAATTCGATTCCTACACGCGGAGGCGGTACGCACGAGACCGGATTCAAGACAGCATACACGCGTGTGCTGAATGATTACGCCCGCAAAAACGCCATGCTCAAAGAAAAGGAAAAGAATCTGGAAGGCGGCGATCTGCGCGAAGGCATGATGGCTGTAATCAGCGTCAAGATGGCCGAAGTGGAATTTGTCGGTCAGACCAAGGATCAGCTCGGCAGTTCTTCTGCACGTGGAGCCGTGGATGCAGTCGTAGCAGAAAGCATGCAGCGTTTTCTTGAAGAGAACCCGCAGGTCAGCCAGAAACTGATCAAAAAGGCCATACAAGCTTCTAGAGCACGCGAAGCTGCACGCAAGGCACGTGATGATATGCGTACCGGCCGCAAACGCAGCGAGAGTTCTAACCTGAACGGCAAGCTGAGTCCGGCACAGTCCAAGGACTTTTCACGTAACGAGCTGTTTATCGTCGAAGGTGATTCTGCCGGTGGTTCAGCCAAGCAGGGACGGGACTCCAAGATTCAGGCGATTTTGCCGCTCAAGGGTAAACCGATGAATCCGGAGAAATCCAAGCTGGCAGACGTTATGAAGAATGAGGAATACCGGGCGATTACATCGGCGATTGGCGCCGGTATCGGCCCCGAATTTGCGATCGAAGACAGCAATTATTCCAAAATCATTATCATGACCGATGCCGATACGGACGGAGCGCATATTCAGGTGCTGCTGCTGACGTTCTTTTACCGGTACATGAAGCCGCTGATTGATCAGGGACGTATCTATATCGCTCAGCCGCCATTGTTCAAGATTACTCAGCGTTCCGGCAAAAAGACCAATGAACGTTATGCTTGGACCGATGAGCAATTGGAAAAATCGCTCAAGGAATTTGGACGCAATGTAGAGCTGCAGCGTTACAAAGGTCTGGGTGAGATGAATCCGGAGCAGCTGTGGGAAACGACCATGAATCCGGAGAGCCGTACACTGCTGCAGGTACAGATCGAAGATGCAGCGAAGGCAGAGCGCCGTGTATCGACGCTCATGGGTGACAAGGTAGATCCACGCAAACGCTGGATCGTCGAAAATGTCGATTTTACAGAATACGAAGAGTGATTAGTCAATAATCAGATTAAATTACATTAAAAAGTTATGCACAGAAGTACAGCAATAATAATTAATATTTATATATAAGATGCCAGAAAGGTGATTTATATGGAAAATATAATTGTCAAAAATTTTTTGCATCAATTTAAAGAAAAATTTGAACTTGAAGAAGAAAATGAAGACAATTTATTTGAACAATTTATAAATTATTGTGTTTTAAATAATCATGTCATTGATTCAGAAAGAAATTTTCAAGAAATGGAAACTGGGACTTCCAAAGGAATTGATGGAATAGCTATCCTTGTTAATAATAAACTTATATTAAATGAAGAAGACATCGAAGAAATTATTTTAAATAAAAATAAATTTTCAGTAGATTTTATATTTGTTCAGGCCAAAACTTCTTCGAGCTTTAATGATTCTAAAGTTAATTATTTTATAAATATAGTTGAAGAATTTATCACTGAGGAAAAATGTTCAATAAAAGAATTGGAAAAATTTTGGGAAATAAAGAATATTATTTATAAAAATTCAAAATTATTTAAAAAAGAAAATCCGAATTGTCTAATGTACTATGCAACCTCATCTACAACTACCGAATTAAGTAAAGATATACACGAGAGTATCAATCGAGGAAAAAAACGGTTAAATAATACCGGATATTTATCAGATGTAATCGAATTTTACCCTCTAGGAGTAAAGGAAATACAAAAGTTATATCGTAAGATAGATGCTGATTTAGAAGCTTCCTTTTTATTTCCTAAAAATGTAACTTTTTCTTATAAAGGCGAAAAAGTTACGTCTGCATACTTTGGATTAGTGGATATTCAACAATATATGAACTTACTTTATGATAGATCTACTGCGGGAATCAAAAATGTATTTGAAGACAATATTAGAGATTATTTAGGTGTGGATAATAATGATGTTAACAATAGTATGAAAGAAAGACTTTTGAATGAAGAATCTCAATTATTTGGTCTCTTAAACAATGGAGTTACTGTAGTAGCAGATGATATTAAACCAGTAGGAGAAACATTTAATCTTGTTAATTACCAAATTGTAAATGGCTGCCAAACTAGTAATGTTATTTTTGATAACTATAAAGAAATTGAGGAAAAGAACATCTCTATTCCTATTAGAATTATTGCTACAACAGATGAAGATACTAAAAACGAAATTGTTACTGCTACAAATAGTCAAACGGGCTTAAAACCTGAACAATTGGATTCCTTAAGTAGCTTTCATAAAATGCTTGAAGAATTCTACAATTCTAAAAACGATTTGGTAGAAAAATTGCCCAATATTAAAAGAGACATAAATATATATTATGAAAGAAGATCAAATCAATACAGGAATTCTCAATATCAACAATCTAAGATTATTAATATTCCTAAGCAAATAAAAGCTGTCACCTCCATGTTTATGGATAATCCTCATGGAGTTTCAGGACATTATGGTACAGTAGCAAGAAAAGTAAAAGGAAATATTTTCAAAAAAGAAGATTTTCCAGAACCATACTATGTTAGTGCATTAATGCTATACCGTGTGGAAACCTTCTTTAGAAAACAAAAAGACTACAAAAAGTTTTCTAGAGCAAAATGGCATATCTTGATGGCTGCTAAATATATGTTAGAAATAGATGAAAAATTAACTCATACTCATCATTCATTTAATTCAAGGGATATGAAAAAATTAGCACTTGAAGTTGAAAAGAGAATTAATACTGAAAATGAGTCTAATTCAGTTATTCTAGCGGCAATTGAACAGATAAATAATATGATCGTAATACAACAATTGGATTTAAATGATCGAAAATTATTTGAGAGAAAAGAGACTACAGATAAATTAAGACAGTATTTAATAGCAAGTAGTGGACAATAAATTTTAAATATATTTAGAGCACCTTCATTTTAGAATTTTACTATTAGGAATGAAAACTACCTATATACAATAAGGGTTTTCATTCCTTTTTGCACGAATGGCTATTTCTATTTGATTCAGGTTTGATAAAATAATCCGGCTGCGGCTGGAAGGTAAGGTGAACGGATGGCTACAAATGAACAGTACATGCCGGCGTTTCTTGAAGAAGTCGTCGGAGACCGATTTGGTCGTTATTCCAAATATATTATCCAGGATCGCGCGATTCCCGATGTACGGGATGGACTAAAACCGGTACAGCGCCGTATTCTCTATGCAATGTACGAATCCGGCAATACACCGGAAAAAGGCTATCGCAAATCCGCTAAAACCGTCGGTGATGTGATGGGTAACTATCACCCGCACGGTGATTCTTCTATCTATGATGGCATGGTACGTATGGCACAGCCATGGAAAATGGGACATACGCTGGTTGATGGTCATGGTAACTGGGGTTCTCCCGATGATGATCCAGCAGCAGCAATGCGTTATACTGAAGCACGTTTATCTTCTATTGCCATGGAGATTCTGCGTGATATAGACCGTAATACAGTACAGTTCAAAGATAATTTCGATAATACGACCAAGGAACCAACCGTTCTGCCGGCTCGTTATCCGAATCTGCTGGTTAATGGAGTCAGTGGTATTTCTTCCGGTTTTGCGACCGAGATTCCACCGCACAGCCTGCGTGAAGTAATCGAAGCTTGTATCGCTCTGATGGAGAATCCATCGATGGAGCTGGACGAACTGATGAATTATGTCAAAGGTCCGGATTTCCCGACCGGTGGCATTATTATGGGCGGCAGCGGTATTCGTGATGCCTACGAAACGGGTAAAGGACGTATCTATGTACGCTCCAAAACAGAAATCGAGACCATGCGCGGCGGCAAGCAGCAGATTGTTATTACCGAGATTCCATACCAGGTGGTCAAGGTACGTCTGGTAACAGCTATGGAAAATATCCGCCTGGAGAAAAAAGTAGAAGGTATCGCCGAAGTACGCGACGAGAGCGGACGGGATGGTCTGCGTATTGTAGTGGAACTGAAAAAAGATGCCGATGCCGAAGGCATACTGGCGTATCTGCTCAAAAAAACAGATCTGCAGGTAGCTTATAACTTTAATATGGTAGCTATCGTCAACAAGGCCCCGCAGCAGCTCGGTCTAAAAAGTATCTTGCAGGCGTATATCGCTCACCAGCGTGAAGTGGTAACCCGCCGTACACGCTATGATCTGGATAAACTGGAAGATCGTGCGCATGTACTGGAAGGTCTCGCCAAAGCACTGAATATTCTGGATGAAGTGATCTCAGCGATCAAAGCATCCAAAAACCGTCAGGATGCCCATCAGAATCTACAGTGGATGTTCGGGTTGACCGAGCGTCAGGCCGATGCGATTCTCAGCTTGCAATTGTATCGTCTAACCAATCTGGAAATTAATCAGGTCGAAAAAGAACTGAGTGATATCCAGAAAAAAATCAAAAATCTCCAATCGATTCTGGACAGCGACAAAAAGCTGATCGGTGTCATCAAAAAAGAATTGATGGAAAGCTATGATAAATACGGAATCGAGCGTCGCTCCGAAATCCGTTATGAAGTAGAAGAACTGAAAGTCAATCTGGAAGTTATGGTAAATTCGGAAGACGTGCTGGTTACGCTGTCCAATGGCGGTTACATCAAGCGTACGAGCATGATGTCATTCAACCGATCGGGAGCAGAGCGCAGCGGTTCGGGAGCGAGAGAAGATGACTTTATTCGTCAGGTGATCGATGTCAATACGCTGGACAGTTTGCTGATCTTCACGCAGCGCGGTCAGTATTTCTTGCTGCCGGTGCATCAGATTCCGGATTTCAAATGGAAAGAGACTGGTACAGCCATTGTCAATGTAATTTCGATGACCAGGGAAGATCGGATAGTTGATATTATTCCGGTACGCAATCTGGAAGAAGAGACAGGTAGTCTCGTATTTGTCACCAAGCGCGGACAGGTCAAACGTACCGAAGTGAAAGATTATGCAACCAAGCGCTCCGGCGCTGTAGCTGCCTGCAAGCTGGGTGAAGGCGACGAAGTAATATCGGTCAGCCGTGGCGATCAGGCACGTGATCTGATGCTGATTACACGTAACGGGATGAGTATCCGCTTCCGTGCGGAGGAAGTCAGTCCAATGGGCAGAGTATCTACCGGAGTACGTGGTATTCAACTGATGGACAATGATGAGGTAGCTATTTCACTGTGGGTAGATGGGGAAGAAGATGGGCAGCTGATGGTCATGACGGATCTAGGTTATGCCAAACGTACATCTATGCTGCAGTACCAGACACAGAGCCGCGGAGGCAAGGGAGTATCAACCTTTGAACTCAAAGAAGGCAAACGTGTGAAGCCGAATGGCAATCGGATTATTGCCGCCTTTGTCTGCAAAGATAATCGATCCTTTATAGCGATCGTACCGCCAAATCGTACAATTCCATTTAACAGCAAGCTTGCTTTGCAGACTGATGAACGCCGACATATCGGCAAATCGATTGTAACACTCGACAAAAATGATACGATTATTACTGTATTGGAAGACTTATCATCATCTGCTGCCAGTAAGTAATCGATCAAAATGACAGTAACCCATAACGAGCAATAAGCACTAAACGAGCAATAAGCACTAAATACTAAACATTAGATACTAAATACTAAATACTAAATACAAATAACCAAAAAAGCTTTTCCCTGTATTCTTTGACTACCCCGAGAATACATGTGGAAAAGCTTTTTTTAGATTGTTCTATAAACTTGTTTATTTTATAAACTCATTTATTATGTGAAATTTATCTCGATTCACCAGGCGGATTACTCACCAAGCTGAACTCGAATCTGTTCATATACCGCTTCATTCCATTGGGTCCATGGACGTGTACGCGGAGGCAGCGAGACAAATGTCATCATTTCTTTGGAGACCGGATGCGGTATACCTGTGCATACCGACCAGAGTGCCAGTTGCTCGCCTTTGCTGTTTACCTCGGCACCATATTTCTGATCACCATACAGCGGATGACCGCTATGGGCCATCTGTACACGAATCTGATGCGAACGTCCGGTATGCAGATGAATCAGTACAAGCGAGAGCTCTCCTGTACTGGCGATAACTTCATAATCCAGTACAGCCTCTTTGCCACCGGCTGTTCCCGGTTTCACGACCGCAACTGTATTGGTGCGTGAATCCTTGAGCAGCGTGTCTTTTAAAGTACCCTGTGTACGCGCAGGTACACCGCGTACAACAGCAGCATACTGCTTGATCATACTGCGGCTGCGTACCGTCTCGGACAAGCGGGAAGCGGCTTTGGACGTTTTGGCAAACACCATTGCGCCACCAACTGGACGATCCAGCCGATGAACCAGACCCAGAAATACATTGCCTGGTTTATTATGCCGCTGCTTGAGATCCGCTTTGAGCAGGGTCAGCATATCAGGGTCACCAGTGTTGTCTTCCTGAGAAGGTATATTCACCGGTTTGACTACAGCCAGTACATGATTATCCTCGAATAAAACTGGAATAGATGTGTTCGATGTGCTCATACCTGATCAGCTTTCCCAGCGGCCCAGAATACCGCATGGAAGAGTCATCCCCGAATTGGTAATCGGCAGACCGATCTCTCCGGAAGAAATGGTACCGCCGTAACGCTGCTTCATCGTCATGCTCAGGATATTGGACAATACGGTTGGAGCCAGACCTGTAGTATACGAGTTGATTAGCAGGAACAACGGTTGATCGGACATAATGCTCATGCAGGATTCGAGGAATGGATACAGGCTCTGTTCCAGCTTCCACATTTCTCCACCCGGTCCGCGTCCGTAGGAAGGAGGGTCCATAATAATAGCGTCATATTTGTTGCCGCGGCGTTGTTCACGCTGTACAAACTTGAATACGTCATCAGTAATAAAGCGTACAGGACGATCGCCGATACCGGATAATTGATGATTTTCTTTGGCCCACTGGACCATGCCTTTGGCTGCATCGACATGTACTACTTCCGCGCCTGCCGAAGAAGCGGCTACGGTTGCTCCGCCTGTATAGGCAAATAGGTTAAGCACAGAGATTGGACGTCCGGCATTGCGGATTTTGTCCATCATCCAGCTCCAGTTGGCTGCCTGCTCCGGGAACAGACCGGTATGCTTGAAGTTGGTTGGTTTGATATGGAATTTCAACTGCTGGTAACCAAGATCCCATTTTTCCGGAATTTTGCGTTTCCATTCCCATTCGCCACCACCGGAGGAACTGCGGTGATAATGACCGTGTACCTGATTCCAGCGTGGATCATCGGATTTTTTGGGCCAGATGATCTGTGGATCGGGACGACGCAGCAGAATTTCTCCCCAACGCTCCAGACGCTCTCCATCACCGGTATCGATTAATTCATAATCTTTCCATTGATCTGCAATATACATGTATAACCATCCTTATGATTTATTTCTTTCAGAGCCCGGGTAAGCTGTACAAAAAGCTGTTTATTCTGTAAACAGGAAACATCGTTTCTCGACAGCTGTGAATATTGGCTGCAGAAACACGAAAATAGACAATAATAACCCGCTCGTCAAATAGGTTTACCGCATTTTATTGTACAACAATAGCAGGATAGGCGCTACAGATGTTTCAGTTTGGACAGCCGGATAAGCAGATAAATACGAAGCAGAAAGAGACCGGTCCATGATGGAGATACCTGCATATTTTGCTCAGAACAGCGATATAATAAATATAAACAGGATTTATTATCCTTTAATGGATAATTCTGTTGGCAAGAAAAGAAGGAGGGATGGAGAGAAACAGAGAGACATCGAAGATCAATGCATAGATCTTAGCATCATTTACAGAGCGATCATCCATTCATAATCAAGAGTATCGGTTCGGATGCTTTCGCTGTTTGTGGACATGCTTATATTCTGTTTCCCTGAAAATGATACGAGGGAGGAGCGTTACAATGAAATCAGCCAACGTTGGATCGGCACTGCATTGCAAAACAAAACAAAATCAGCGTTCACAGAAGAAATACGCAGACATTCCTGTCATACCGCATGCAGCGATAGACGAACAGACCATTCCGCTTGGTTTGTCTGCTTCTTCGCACAGTTTCCCTAATAAACAGGCAGATTTTCATTATTGTACATCTCCAGTGCAATATCCTAGCACATTATTGACTGAGCAATGGATCACCGAGCAGCTGCTAACCGAAGAACGACGTCGCATTGCAAGGGATATTCATAATGTTGTCAGTCATACACTGACTATTTCCGTGATCCAGCTGGACATAGCCCAAAAGCTGCTGGATATCAATCCAACTGTGACACGCGAAAAGCTCGAATCTTCTCAGGAACTGATCCGGCACGGAATCGAGGAGATTCGGCGATTTATTCATCATATGGCCAGTCAGACTCCCTCGATGAATCTAACCTCCGAAATTGCCCTCATTATTAATAATATTTATAAACACACTTCTATTGAGATTGATTGTGCCGTCGGATCTCTCCCGGAGCTTGCTTATTCCCAGCAGAAATTGATCTGTCAGGCGCTGCAGGAAGGAATTACGAACGGAATCCGGCATGGACGCAGCGGCTGTTTCCGGTTTTGGCTGCATCAGCAGAACGAGCAGATCGTATTCAAACTTGCCAATAAAGGCAGCTGCCCATCTAAGGTTCATTTTGGGTTTGGATTAAGTACATTACAGCAGCGGGTCGAAGATGGAGGGGGGACGCTTAATTTGTGTTCGAACACTCCCGACTGGACCCAACTGTTTATTCAGATGCCGATATGTAATGCAGCGGGAGAAGCTTATGAATGAGCTGAAATTGCTGGTGGCGGATGATCAGACGCTGATGAGGGAAGGGCTAAAGACCATACTGGAATTGGAAGAAGACATCATCGTCGTGAATACAGCTGCGAACGGCCAGGAAGCCTGGGAAATGGTACACCGGAACGAGCCTGATATTGTGCTGCTGGATATTCAGATGCCGGTTATGGATGGAATATGCTGCGCCCGTAAAATCAAACAGCATCATCCCGATGTGATTGTGCTGCTGCTCTCCACCTTTATGGATGAGCAATATATTATGGAAGGTATGAGAAGCGGAGCCAATGGTTATCTACTCAAGGATATGGACAGCCGTCTATTGATTCAGACGATTCGCAGTGTGACAGCCGGACAGTTTACGATGCCGGCAGCTGTCGCTATTCAGCTGGCAGAAATGATAAATCGGCAATTAATAGAGACTGACCGAACCGCTTTCGGTCAGTTCGCTGATTTTACAAGGCGGGAACAGGAGATTATCACGCTTATGAGAAAGGGGCTTACCAATAAGCAGATTGCCCAGCAGCTGTATATTCATAGTGGAACTGTGCGTAACTACATCAGTATTATTTATGCCAAAATGGGCGTGAATGATCGCATGAGTGCACTCATGTATCTGCAGGCCAAATAACTTCAGACTTCCTGACGCCACTTGACCGGTCTCTATAGACCGGTTTTGCACAGCGTTTGATGACATGACAGTCATGGAATTATATTACATAACGAATGACAGCAATCACTATAAGAATGACTCTACCATCCTGTATAAAAGAGATACAGCCAATCCCGGGCACCCTGGCTGCTGGTATTTATAAAATCATGCATAAAAAAGGCCACCTAGTAAAAAGGCGGCCCCATCATAAGCAGCAGTGTGTAATACGGTAATTACTCGGTTGGACTAAGAGTCCAGGAATTGTCTGCATTCAGTGTTGCCGTCATGGAATACACATTAGCCGGGAAATCAATCTGCTGTGTGTGTGTAATCCCTTCTATATTCATGACCTGACCCTGAGTGTAGTTGCCGAAAGTGATCCAGTATTCCGGATGGGGAGTGAAAATTTCTTCATAATTGGGCTGGGTGGGAATAATAAAGGTTCCCGCTCCGGACATGCCTACTCCTGCCGCACCGAGAGAGGAAGGGACGGTTTCATCAAAAGCCATCGTCAGTTGACCGGCTACCCCTTTTACAGGAGCCTGAAAAAAGAAGCCATATTGATCACGGGAAAGAGTAATGCTGTTGCTGCTTTGCAGGGAAGGAACATCAATCGTCTGAGAAGCATCAAAGATAACGCCGGGCTTCAACGTACCTGTCTCCGACCAGACAAAGCAATAATCAACCGACCAGTCGAAGCGGACTTTGGTGTTGCTGTGAGCACCTTCGGTCAACCAGGCAAGTGATTGAATCGAAGAGGAGCTGCTTTGCTTTGGCAGCGTCTGATACAAACAGGCATGTCCCGCGTTGGATGAATTATTGATAAAAACCACTTCATATTGCTGTCCCATAGATATTCCTCCCGGATATGTTTTTTTGGAATAGCGGCCGCTATCACTGTTCAGAAGCGATTTGTCGCTCCTATATAGAATGGAATCGACAGACCTTGATTTACAAACGATTTCCAAAAATAAATTGGTTGAATATGGAAATTTCGCTTCGTATAATTGGAGCTAATCTATACTGCAAGTAAATGGCAGCAAAGGAGGTGATATCAAATGAATCCTGTGTTGTGTACTTATGAGGAATGTCTGGTCGAGCTCAAACGAAGTGCATGGCGTCTGCAGAGCAAGACAAGAGCACATATCAAGCGAGAGTGCGAGTGGGCAGAGGATTACAACGAAGTCGATAGTGCGTGCAGTCAATTGCAGCAGTTATGCGAAGATGAGTTTATTCAGTATGCACTCAGCCATATTTCCTCATCAAAAGCCAGGCTAATTATTCAAAAGCTGTATGTGCAAGATCTGTCGGAGAAACAGGTGGCAGAGCAACTCAATCTGACCCAGCAGGCGGTGAACAGGTGGAAAAACAAAGCGCTGCAGGAACTAAGGAGCAAAAAGAATTTGCTGAAATATGCGCAGCTATAGTACAGGCAGAGGAAGGAAGCCAGGAGCGGTTGATCGCCTATTTTCAGCAGGATATGCAAAAACTCAGCCGGTATATTCGGCTGCCCGAAGAGGAGATCATGCAGGCCTTGCAGACTGATTTGCTGGAATATGTAATTCGTAAAATAAAAAGCACAGAGTCCCAATCCTAAGATTGAGTATCTGTACTCTTTGAGACAGACTTAACAAGCGGCAACTTGTTAGGTACACTCCTCTTTGGTAGAGAGGAGATCTATCCGGTACCTGTTCATATTATTCTTGATAGGGCGGCGAACTCCTGTTTAATTTTACAAAAAACAAAGGAGCTGAATAACATGAGTGTCGAACAAACAGTAAAAGGACTGGATACCACACAATCCTGCATCCATGAAGTGGATAATTTTCACAAGCAAGGATATGCTTTTGTAGGCAGATATTATAATGTTAATCGTCCCGAGAAAAATCTGACATTGGAAGAAGCTGAGGTACTAAGCAGGGGAGGAATAAAAATAGTCGCGGTATGGGAAAATGGATATCCGACTACATCCGGTTATTTTACGGAATTATCAGGCCGTGAGGATGCTAAAAGTGCTTATGACTATGCCAGAAATGTAATTCATCAGCCAGTGGGATCAGCGATTTATTTCACTATCGATTATGATGCATCTGTAGCGGATCTCAGCCACGGTATTCATCAATATATGCAAACTCTGGTAAGTACATTCAAGGCACGAGGCGATGCGTACAAGATAGGTATCTACGGTTCGGGCCTTACATGTGAGTATGCGATTCAGCATATCCCCGGTATTCATTACACCTGGCTGGCAGAATCATCAGGTTGGACGCATTCCCGGACATTTACAGGCTGGAATATTAGACAGACGGGCAGCGGCAGCTTTCATGGTCTTTCGATCGATCTGGATGAAGCTGTCGGCAGCTACGGATCTTTTAGTATTCCTTTGTAAATAATGGCTCCTCGATTCCATTATAAGTAGACAGCATAATCAGCAAAATGTCTCCGTACAGGCTGTCAATCATAATGAGTTGAGGAGGAAAAGAAGATGCATGAGAAAAACCCGGAAACCATTCCCGATCAAAATTGTACACTCTGTACCATTGCCGGCCTTCACATCCCAGCGCTTACTCCCTATCAGGTTTTCGAGCAAACCGGTTATATGGATGGTCCCCCACATGATAGCGAAGCGATCTCCGCCATGCTGGTGACGATGAAAATGTCGGATGGCAGCTATGAGCGGTTTGCAACTCTGGAAGAAGCTGAACGAGCGATGCTGCAGTTTGGTGATAATCAGAAATTTTGTGTGGGTTATGCAAGTGATCAGGACGTTGGACATATGGTCGCTGCCCAGAAAGCGATGGGTGGGATGTACTATTATGATTTTCAGAATAGTACACATGCACAGCTGCCGACCAGCACGGGGTATAAATTTTATGTGTGGCCTATATACTCCTAACAACGGTTTATTACAACAATATTATGGAAAGGTGGTCTATGCGGATGCCCTATACGTTGATATATGCCGATGAAAATCAATTTGATGCAGACTTTGAATCTCTTCAGAAAGCAGAACAGGATAAATGTGATCGCTGGCGCAAACAGGTAGTTGAATATGGAGCGATCCAGGCAGCCAGATTAGAGCATATTGAAATCAAAAAAATACGAGGTGCCGCTGAAAATCAATGGGAACTCGTGATTGGCAGAAAAGAGAGAGTGCAGATGTTCCTTGAGGGAGAGAACGTAACTATCTTGGGAATCGGACATTTGTAAATCATTCACTCATTGAGATTCATATCCATCCAATTGAGAAACGCCGGAGCATATTTCGGCGTTTCTTGTTATATATACATGGCTTAACTATATAATCCGCAGCACGATAAATGGCCAAAAAACCGCGTAGTAAAAGGAATTATGGAGTCGATCAGATAGGAAAATCAAAAAAATAAAAAACAAATTTAAATAAAAAGTTGACAATGATAATCATTATCAATTATGATGTTGTCAGAGAAAAGAAGTGAGAGAAACAACGCACAACAGGAGGATATATATGCCAAAAATATTAATCGTTTTTGCCAGTATGACAGGCAATACCGAAGAGATGGCAGACCTTATTGCAGAGGGCATTACATCCGCAGGTGGAGTTGCGGAACTGAAGCAGTCCATGGATGTGGATGCAGACATTCTGCTTGAATATGATGCTGTAATGCTTGGTGCTTATACATGGGGAGATGGCGAGCTGCCGGATGAATTCCTCGATTTCTATGAAGATATGGACAATCTGGATCTGAATGGTAAAAAAGCAGCTGTATTTGGCAGTGGAGATACTGCCTACGATCAATATGCAGCGGCAGTAGATCTGCTGACCGACAAGCTCAGAGAACGCGGAGCCGAGATTGTGCAGGAGAGCCTGAAGATCGAACTTAATCCTTCTGCTGAAGACAAAGAAACATGCCGCAGCTTCGGCAAACAATTTGCCAGCACGGCGGTTAGCCTTGTATAAGTGAAGTGTACGGAAGATGGTGAACACATAATGACTGACCCTGCGACATTGACCGACGATAATGCCGTAATTCGGGACTATCAGCTGGAAGATTGGCTGAGAAGAACCTATACCACTGAGATTCGCACAGAACGAACACCGCGCCATCGGCAGCAAAAGCCAAACTGGAAACAGCAGGCACAATATGCTGTAGGACATGCGATCAATCGCTACTACAGTCTGCAGCCGGAACTGCGCGAAATCGCCCATATGGGAGAACTGCTGGATTACCGCTGGCCCAGGCGCCCTCAATACTTTGAGAGCGAGCAGCATTACTGGGATCTAAAGGATCTGCTCACACAGCGTCTTACCGAAATGCTGCCGCTCAATCATTCGGCTGCTCACCCGGTAATACTGTACGAGCAGCATCAGGTTATGGTGCCGGAATTAGGTACAGAGCTGTCCCTGATTTTGCAGGCGGCCTGGCAGGTTCCCTGGACAACAGCGCAACCGGATGCAGAACCATCCGGACACAAGAGCCTGATTGTCCAGAAGTTCTTTCTTGAGCATGAGCCTCAGCTGGCAGAAGCGTTTATTCATCTGTCTTCCGTGTTTTGCCAAGCGGCTTTCGGTGTTATGCCGGAGCGGATAGAATTGTTCAACCTTATGGAAGGCACAGTCAGACAGCATGTACCTCATGCCGATCAGTATCGTGCTTCCATCGATTATCTTCATTTGCTCCGCCATGCCGTACCGGGCGGAAATCGTTCTTGCACCAGCTGCGGGACGAACGCTGGTATGGCATACCTTGCTCCACATTGGAGCCTGATGTAGGTGAAAAAGGAGACGTATCAAAATCCCCCATCATTTTGATGCTGTTATCTTTTCACATAAATGCACTACAGGAACATACGGCTTCCCTGTTACAGGGGAAACAGGACGGTTGAGCCTTCTGTCCCAGTCATGTACGGAATGTTCAGCCGTTCTGAGAAAAAGCGTTGATCCTGTTATGGACCGGACCTCCATAACAGCGATCAACGCTTTTTCGTATATCCAGATAAGACATAACCTAATAAACAACAGTCTATCCATAAGGAATACAGTCATTCTATATCTTTATCGGAATTTGTGATGAGTAGAGAATGGAGTCTTGTGCACAGGGAAGGATCAGACGGAAAACAAAAAAGACAGCGGCAGTTATCCGCTGTCTATATCTGGTTATACCTGCGCTGCAGATCGCATAGGGATTCCCTGATATTCATAATAATCCTGAATATCCTGATGCACAAATCCGCAGGATTCGTACAAATGAAGCGCCCGGTTATTATCTGCGACTACATTAAGCCATACTTCCTGTCCGAGTCTTTTTTCTTCAGCAGCGATCTGGCGCAGCGCACTGCGTCCGAGGCCATGCCCGCGAAGAGCAGGATCAATCGCAAATCCGTATATCCAGCTCTGTTTATCCTCGCGACTGACTTCGATTTTGCCGGCTGCCAACCCCTGGTGTTCAATGACATGCATAATTTTGGATAGGGGACCATGAGGGTTCGATAGGGCAGTCATCGTGGAGGATTCCGGAATATCGAATGCATCGGCATCAAGACGTGCCCATAGGGGAGCATCTTCCTCTCGGAATAGCCGCAGGGAAGCAATCTCATGCACAACAGGATCAAGCAGCGACCCATGTTCGTCCAGTTTCATCGTATATTCTACGCTTTTGAGCGATGTGCGGATGGTATGAATCCAGTTCTGTCCGGAAGCAGAAGCACGGGGGACATTCAGCAGTACGTGATGGGCTCCGGAAAAGACACCACTGTCTGCAGCCTGCTGCCAGAGCTTCGTGAATAGGCCCTGACGACGATAATCAGGATGTGTCATACCGCATACTTCAATATTGGGACCAAATTGGTAAACAGCCAAATAAGCTACCAGCCGGTCCTGATCATAATGGAAAAAGTCTTCCGTGCTGCCTGGAGTACGATTTTTGAGCATGTCCCAATTAAGCTTCAGCATGATCTGTTCATATTTCTCGCATACTACCTGAAGCTCGGAAATATCTGATAATTGACGAAGTTTTAGCATGATTTGGATGTCCCCTCTTTTGAGCCAGACAGATTACCGGAGGTTGGATCATGTATTCAATTCCCAATTCCTTATAAAAATGAACACCGATCATCTGTCTTTCACTGGATATGTATACGTAGGTATACCCTGTTAATTAGCCGCTGTACAAACGGATAGTAATTCAATTATATAAAGAAAGGACTAGGTAAAGCTACATTTCTTTCCAATTTATTCATCAAACTATACTATTCATCTTCTTAACTACTGCACCTTCCAAAGCTCATACCTATCCATAAATAGCAAAAAATCCGCAGCCTGATCAATCAGTACCACGGATTTTTCCGGTTAATAAAAGCAGGATAAAAGAAATCAAAATTGTAATGATGGTCAGGCTCCAGGCGAGCTCCATATGACCGGCATCCACCGCGAAATAAATAGCTGTCGGCAGCGTCTGTGTCTTGCCCGGAATATTGCCCGCAACCATTAATGTAGCTCCAAACTCCCCGAGTGCCCTTGCAAAGCCGAGTACAAATCCCGTCACAAGTGAACGCCAGGAGAGAGGCAGTACCATATACCAGAGCACCTGCAATTCACTCGCCCCCTGGGAGCGGGAAGATTCCAGTACATCCCGATCAACCAGCGCGAATCCGGTCTTGAGCGTCTGATACACAAGAGGAAAAGCGACCACAGCCGAGGCGATAACAGCTCCGGTAACGCTGAAAACAATAGGCTGCCGGGTAATCCACTCGGCAGCCTGTCCAATCCAGCTACGTCTGCCGAGTATCGTCAGCAGCAGCAGACCAACGACAGAGGGAGGCAGTACAAGCGGCAGCATAAACACTGTCTCCACCAGGATTTTCCCGCGAAAGGTATAACGATTCATCCAGGTTGCCACCCACACCGCTGCTGCAAAAGAAACAATACCCGAGATGCAGGCGATCCGCAGCGACAGCATAACCGGAAAACCTATCGCCTCCCAGGACCAGATATCACTCATGAGCCGCTGACTACTCTGCTGAAACCATATTTCTCAAATACAGCCTGGGCTTCATCTGTCTGCAGATAGGCGTAGAACTGGGCAGCTTCCTCACGATGAGTGGTACCGGCCAGCACGCCTGCCGGATATACAATAGGATCGTGGCTGTTGGGATCGGCTGTAAAAGCGATCTTCACACCATCGGATTCCAGAGCATCCGTTTTGTAGACAAAGCCTGCATCTGCATTGCCGGTCTCTACATACGAGAGTACCTGCTTCACATCCTTGGTCTGTACGATACGGGATTGCAGCGTGTCCCACAGTTTGGCTGCCTGCAGGGACTGCTGGGCATACATGCCGGCAGGTACCGATTCAGGTGTACCGATCGCCAGGCGTTTGACCGTAGACTTTTGCAAATCCTGTATAGAAGCTGGAATATCCGTACTATCTTTAGGTACAACCAGCACCAGCTCGTTGGTCAACAGATTGGTCTGATGATCGGGATCGATCAGTTTCTGTTTGACAAGAGCCTGCATCTGCTTGCTGCCTGCTGACAGGAACAGGTCTGCCGGTGCTCCCTGTTCAATTTGCTTTTGCAG
Organism: Paenibacillus bovis; assembly: GCF_001421015.2. NCBI lineage: Bacteria > Bacillati > Bacillota > Bacilli > Caryophanales > Paenibacillaceae > Paenibacillus > Paenibacillus bovis. The sequence goes on along the minus strand of NZ_CP013023.1, from coordinate 3,805,808 downwards.
TGTACCGGAAGCGGCAAAGTTAAAAGTCAATTTGACATTGGGGAATTTCTGTTCGTACCTGTTTTGAATCTCCTGCAGACTGTCTGTGAGGCTGGCTGCTGCCGAGACTGTCAATTCGGTTGTACCACTGGAAGCCCAGCCGCCCTGCTGTTTGCTGCTGTTTGAGTCTGCCGGGCTGCCGGAAGAGCAGGCAGTCAGGGCGGCAACAAGCAGAATCATCAGGATAGGCAGATGATATTTCATCATGCGCGGCTTATCAGCCTTATTCTTATGTAGGAATGACATTACAGTTCCTCCTTGGGGAAAATAGATAGTTATGATCCATATTTTATCTTATCGTAATACAATCAATATAAACTAAACTGTACTAAATATCACTACTTATATCTAAATATAACGAATGATATCGAAAAATCGAAGAATATATCGTTTTTCCGAATTGCAATCTGCAGTCTCCGCAGGTAAGATGAACGTATCTTGTAAGCGATACAGGGAGGAACCACCTATGGATGAACAGGTGTCATATACCACGGAAGAGATTGCCAGACTGTTAAAAGTATCCAAATTAACGGTCTATGATCTGATCAAAAAAGGAGATTTGCCTGCCTACCGGGTTGGCAAGCAGATGCGTGTAGATCATTATGATCTGGAGACCTACAAACAACGTGCCAAAAATGGCATGATACGAGAAAATAATAACGCAATCAATATCCGGGATCTTCAAAGCGGCGTGCAGCCGGGACCTGCTTCATCGGATCGGGCTTTGCAGCCTGGCAAAAGTGGGGTAATGCCAGCTGCCAATCCACTTCATACGGACCCTTCCGCAGTATCTCCGGAATTTGTCCATGCCGCTTATGCACGTCCCGAAGAGATTCTTCGCAATACCGGTACCATGCAACCGGTAACCCAGGAAGCTGTGCCTCCACCGATCAATAATCAGACGATTGTTATTACAGGGCAGGATACAAGCCTGGATCTACTGGCGCGTTACATGGAAAAAGATAACCGCTACCGTCCGCTCCGATCTTTTGCCGGAAGTATGGACAGTCTGGTCTCGATGTATATGGGCAATTCGGATATTGTCAGTACGCACTTGTTTGATGGAGACAGTGGAGAATACAATCTGCCCTATATACGCAAAATATTGGTGTCCTGTCCGTTTACCCTGATCAATCTGGCTTCTCGGCAGGCCGGAATCTATGTACAGCGGGGCAACCCTCGCCGTATTCAGGGCTGGAGTGATCTGAGCCAGCCGGGATTGACTGTCGTGAATCGGGAAAAGGGAGCAGGGGCGCGCGTGCTGCTGGATGAGCAGCTGCGGCTGCACAAGATTCGTCCGTCTACAGTAAGAGGGTACAATAATGAAGAGACTTCCCATATTGCCGTAGCTGCGCGAATTGCTGCAGGGCAGGCGGATGCAGGCGTAGGCAGTGAACGGGCAGCCACTATGGTAGGCGTAGAATTTATTCCACTCGTAACAGAGCGCTACGATCTCGTCGTACTCAACAAGCCGGATAATGCAGAATGGATCGCGCTGCTTAAGCGTATTTTGCAATCTGTGGAGTTCAAGCAGGAGCTGCAGGCGATAGGCGGGTATGATTTGTCTCGTACTGGAGAGATTTTGTATGAGAGCGTATTTTAAGCAAGCTAAAAATAGTAGGCTAACCTTCATTTGTGTTGACAATGATAATCTTTATCATTTAAAATGAATCTATTCTGTTCAGTGTTCATGGATTTGTTGATAAGCAGTGAGCCGGGATTAGATTCGTTTTAGCCAAATGAGGAGGTATACAATATGTTCGTTATTCTTCGTACGATGACTGTTACGGAAGGCAACTCCGACAAAATCGTTGAACGTTTTAGCAAGCCGGGATCGCTCGTCGAGCAGCAGCCAGGTTTTATAAATATTGAAATTATGGTAAAACAGACTCGCCGTGGAGAAGAAGAAGTAGTTATTCTGTTCCGTTGGGAATCCGAGGAAGCCTGGAAAAACTGGGAGAAAAGCGATGCCCATATTCAGGGACACCGTCAAAATGCCGGTCAACCCAAACCAGAATACGTACTGAATGTTACTCATGCACGGTATGATGTAAAAGCAGTCAAAGGCGCGGCAGAGCCTACTGTCTAATCGGATAATACCAAACAATGCAGCATGCAAAAAGCACCTTTCCCGGTTTTTCGGAAAAGGTGCTTTTTGTATTATCTCCTGTTATTGTTCAGAGGGCTGGACTTAGGCGCGTGAATCAAACGGTTCGATTGTGGTCATATTTTGGTCGATCATAGATAATTCATACGCTTTTTGGGCACTGGACAACCTCTGCGAAGAAGCCGTTGACGCTTCTGCAGTAAATGCCGGCACTTTGAATCCGATCGGTTCGGGACGGTTTATCTGCTGTACGTAACCAGGTTTGACTGGCTGAACTGCCGGTACTTTTTCCAGAAATTGATCAAAGTTGATTGCTTTATCCTGAGTCTGCGTGATCTGCTGTTCGGAGCGCTCCGTCTGTTTCTGTTCGCGACGAACCAGAATCTGACGGGTATAGGCTGCCACTTCGGCTGTAATACGTCGTACAGCCTCAATAGGGTTAACTCTCATTTCATCTCTCCTTATCCGGGAATTGCTTGATGTCTCTATCCGATCTGCTAACTGGCTGTCTTGCACTATTTATATCGGCAAAAGCGTCAGGTTATATTACTCTTTAGTCATAACCGAGCCTACTAAAAATTGGAAAGTATAATTGGGTTTGAAATCTGATTCTGATGCTTGTCTTTACTCACAGGCAGGCCTAATAACATTTCCTTCTTCTATTATCTCTCTTCTAACGGCTATATTTCAAGCTTTATCCACAAATCGTTGACATTTAAATTCGTTGTTTGATATATTAACTTTATGTTAATAACAATTTGTTAAATAGTTATATAGATAAGAAAGTTAATTCTGAATGTGTGATTATTTTTAATATAAATGGAGGTATACGGATGAGTGATCGTTATTCACTGGATCATCAGGGGCTTACCGAACAGCAGTTTCTCGACCAATACGATGCAGGTATATATGAACGCCCTTCGGTTACTGCGGATATGCTGATTTTTACGATTACAGATCAGGAACAGGATAACTACCGCAAGCTCCCGGATAAGTCGCTTCAACTGCTGCTTATCCAGCGCGGTGAACATCCTTTTATGGGACAGTGGGCATTACCCGGAGGATTTGTTGGCATGAAAGAGAGCCTGGACGAGGCGGCAGCGCGTGAACTGCGAAGCGAAACAGGGCTGAACGAGATTTATATGGAACAATTGTATACGTGGGGAGAGGTGGAACGGGACCCTCGTACACGGGTGATCAGCACTTCGTATATGGCATTGGTCGATTCCTCGACACAGCAGGTACGTGCTGGAGAAGATGCCCAGGATGCACGTTGGTTCGAGCTGAATTATCGGATTATGCAGGAGACCAAGACGCATCTGCCGGATGGCTGCCGTCTGGAAAAGGAAGTGCATATTCATCTCCGTCATCAGGATATCGAGCTGTCCGGAGTAGTGAAGGTAACCCGTACATATTGTGGCACTATTACCGGTGTGGAATGGGAAGTGCTGCAAAGTGAAGGGATTGGTTTTGACCATGCCAAAATGATTGCTTATGGAGTAGAACGGCTGCGCAGTAAAATAGAATATACGGATATCGTATTTAATCTGATGCCGCCGCTATTTACCCTGTCAGCATTACAACAGGTATACGAGACCATTCTGGATCGTGAGCTACTGGCACCGGCTTTCCGGCGCAAAATCGCTCCGCGTGTAATGGCTACCAATGAATATACCCGTGACGCAGGACATCGACCTTCCCAGCTGTATCGTTTCCGCCCGGAATGGGAAGACGCATAAGATCGTTCAAGGGTGAGCGACAGAACAGGAATATTTACAGAACATATATAGAAGATAGAAGACAGATGAATGTAGGAAAGAGGGATAAGAATGAGCAAACCAAAGGAGAAATTTACGTTTTTTTACCGGAGTGAGTCACCATTCTCGCAGTGGTATCCGGCTGTTTTTGTAGTGGGAGAGTATACATTTGATAGTGCCGAGCAGTATATGATGTACGGTAAAGCAATGCTGTTTGGGGATAAGGAAATAGCAGACAAAATTCGGTCTGCCAAACATCCAAGGCAGCAAAAGCAGCTGGGCCGTCAGGTACAGCATTTTGATAAAAAGGTATGGGATGAGCATGCCAGACAGATCGTATACGAAGGCAACCATGCCAAATTCACACAAAATAAAGAACTGCTGGAGGCTCTACTGGCGACTAAGGGAACCACATTAGTAGAAGCTAGCCCTACCGATCGCATCTGGGGAATTGGACTGGCTGAAGAAGACCCCCGTGTCCATAATCGCAGCACCTGGCGAGGCACCAACTGGCTGGGAGAAGTGCTTACCGAGCTAAGGGAACAATTGCTGTCTGATCACCAAAAATAACAATAGCTCCAGGCACAAAGCTTTAACATAATAGTTGTAAAAGTAAAAGTAAAAGTAAAAGTAAAAGTAAAAGTAAGGAATGATAAGGATGACCAAACATATAAATTCCGCTACACAGGGAGTTAAAAACACCCAGGGAGCCAGAGAGATTCGTTCCAGATGGGCGCAGGAAACCCTGGATATTCTGGACAACGGGCAATATATTAATGCAATGGGAGAAACAATAACGATCCATAATCAGATAAAGTATACTATCGATCATTCACGACTGTATCGTCCATCTGAGCTGCCCGATATTCAGCATGCAGTCGAAGCACGTATTCGCGAACAGGCAGATACACTGGATACAGCAGCTATTTATCAGGAGATCCGCAACCGGATCGAATGTACGAATGAATCCACACTCGCAGCCGCGCAGCGTCTGGCGGTTAATGAAGAGAAGCAGCATGTACTGGCGCTTAACTTTGCTTCTGCTCGCAATCCGGGTGGTGGATTCCTCGGAGGCAGTCAGGCGCAGGAAGAGAGTCTGGCACGTTCTTCTTCCTTGTACCCGGCTATCGTACAAATGGAAGAGATGTACAAGCATAACCGTCAGGAAAAGAGCTGTCTCTATTCCGATTACATGATCTATTCGCCCGATGTAACCATATTCCGCGAAGATCAGGGACAGCTGCGTGATCAGCCTTACCAAGTATCGATGATAACTGCCCCGGCGGTGAACGCTGGTGTAGTACGTGAACGTGAGCCAGAGCGGGAGCATGAGATTGAGCTGGTAATGAAGCAGCGTATTCGCTATATTCTGGCGACAGCGAATGAACAGGGAGAAGAAAACCTGATTCTCGGAGCCTATGGCTGCGGTGTATTCCGTAACCGTCCAGAAGAGGTCGCCCGCTGGTTCCATGATATTCTGTTCAAAGAAGGATATGGTCTGCTATTTTACAAAATCGTATTTGCTATCCTGGATCGATCCAAAACAGGTGGAGTGATGACTGCTTTTCAGACTGTATTTGAATAAAAAAGGTTTATGACAGGATAAGATAAGCTGGATAAGTATCAGAACTATCTACAACGGCAGTGCGATAGGTAGTAGAAAAACAATTAAAGGGTAAGCAACTATAATGATTTTTGATAAATAAAATAATATATTAAAAAGCCTTATAGCTGTAGAACAAAGCCTGAATATTCAGGATCTATAGCTACGAGGCTTTTTGTTGTAATCTTATTATGCGATTACAATACATGAAAAATTCATAATAGAGAATTGATTGTTTAGAGTGTTTTAGTACTTTTTAATTTGTCACTTCATTAGTAAGTACTTATTAAATTTTAATTTTGAAAAAAAGGTAAAATAAAACATAAATATATGATATGATACAATTCGTAAGATAACTAAATAAGTAATCTTTCTGTGCAATTATGATCTGACTATTCAAACACAAAGGGGATATTACGATGAAAATGATGAACAAAGTATGCACCGGATTATTGACTGCAGCCTTGCTCGCAGGTACAGGTATTGCAGTATCTACTACAGTAGAAGCCAAGCCTTCGCAGCAGGCATCTGCTTATACTGCGGTCAAAGGAAAAACCGTATACTACAAAAACTGTACAGCCGTGCGCAAAGCCGGTAAAGCTCCACTTTACAAAGGTGATCCAGGATACCGTATCCGTCTGGATCGTGATAAGGACGGAATTGCCTGCGAATAGCATGCAATTACCGAGCAAAAGATATTCGCAGTACAATCATAGATAAACATAGAACATAATGATGGATAAGATAATAAATAGACCGCAAAGCGCTGCAGAATATGCATAGAGGCTTTGCGGTCTATTTGTTGGGCGGATATATTGATCGGAGATTCGGAGATTCAGAGATTCAGAGATTTTGCATTATTTTATCGATACATGCAGATAGTCTTCACACGAGCCAACAGCTTGCGATACCCTGATTATCAACCTGTCCTTGCGCAGTGTATCTCCTGTTGAACAGGACGATGCTATTCAATACTTTTTGGACAGGGCTTCCATGGTAAAAGAAGGTTTGGCTGTATAGGCAGCTGTCTGAATAGATAGAGTATCAGCGGACAGTGGCATCTGTAATATAAAGGTCGTACCCGCAGAAGAACTGTGCTTTAACAGAAGCTCTCCCTGCTGGGCGTGTGCCAGAAGCTGACTGTAAGTAAGACCCAGACCGAGACCCCGGACTGCCCGCTTTTTGTGTTCACCACGATAAAAGCGCTCGAAAACATAATCCTGTTCTTCCGGAGCAACGCCGGTTCCATTATCGGTCACTTCGATCTGGATCTGCTGCTGCTTGGTATACATCCGGATATGCAGCTCCAGCCTCTGTTCTGGAGCAGCTGCCTGCAGACTGTTATTTAGCAGATTAACCATAATCTGTTGAATACGCAGTGCATCACCTATAGTATACAGAGAAGTCGCAGGCAGATCGGTCGTAACATGAACGCGAGTAGTATCATGCAACAGATTCCACTGGTAGACGACTTCAGATATCAGCACAGGAAGATCGATATGATCCTGGCGAACCTCCACACTGCCCGAAGCAAATGCATTATAATCCAGCAGATCGGCGACCATACGTTCCATCCGGTCGGATTCCTTGAGTGCGATATCGAGAAATTCCTGGGCTTCTTCCTGTACGACCACTTCATCCCGTACAGCCATAACCAGTCCCTTGATCGAAGTAACCGGTGTCTTCAGCTCATGGGTTACACCGGCGAGCGAGAGAGCACGCCACTCCTCCAGATGCTTGAGTCGTTTGGCCATGTCTTCAAAGGAAGAAACCAGCTGCTGAATCTCCCTTTCGGGTGTATGAATATTAAGCTGTACATCATAATTGCCCTGACGGATCTGCTGCGCGGCATCGGCTACGCTGCCGAGCGGACGAGCCAGTTTGCGAGACAGCAGGTAAAGGGTCAGCCAGCCAGACAGTATCAGAAGAGCCAGCAGCAGAATAGATACCATCATTTCCTGGGGGCTGTACGTAAGTGCTCTTTTGGATTGCAAAATAATAACTTTGCCAAGCTGTTCATTGTTACTGTCGATCGGCGTCGTAATGGCTACATAACGATCATCCCGGGGCTGACTCAGATCATCGGTCAGTTTATCGTGCATTTGCTGCTCGGTCATAGCGGGACGAGAGAATTTCAGATCGCCTTTTTGATCGGTAATCATGAGGCAGATATATTCATCGATATTGAAGAAAAAGAGCCTGTTTTTGACAATATAATCAAGCTTGGGCGGGATCGTGAGCTGACCTTCCGGAGACGTCACACGATCAGCGACTTCCTGACCGAGCAATCCGGCTGTCTGGAGCCGGCTCTCCATGGTCGCATCGCGCATCCAGTAGATTGCTGCTGCGGCAATAATAGTGAACCCAATACATAGAATAATGAAGTATCGTATCGTCCAGTAAGACAGGAGCGATGTGGAACGCGTGCGTTTTACTCGTTTACCCAAAATTGATACCCCATTCCTCGTAATGTACGGATCTCTCCGGTATCTGCAGACCAGTGGGAGAGGGATTGGCGAAGCCGTTTGATCGATAGATCAACCGCCCGGTCACTGCCTTCATAATCCATGCCCCATACCTGTTCAATTAGATGATCCCGGGTAAAGGTGCGATTGGGATATTCGGAAAGGAACAGCAGCAGCGACAGATCGCGCGGACTGAGCGGCACTTCTGCACCATTGAGATAGACCTGCTTGGCTGCCAAATCAATCACCAGATTGCCAAAATGACGCTTGCTCGCACCATCGGTCAAATAAGGGCGACGGCGCAGCACCGCGTTCACCCGTGCCACTACTTCTTCCGGTGTAAAAGGCTTGGTCATATAATCATCGGCGCCACTGTCCAGTCCGTTCAGCCGGTCTTCCATCCGGTCTCGCGCAGTCAGCATAATTACCGGACAAGCGCCCTGCGCGCGGATAAGCTGCAGCAGCTCCCAGCCATCCATGCCCGGAAGCATAATATCAAGCACGACGAGAGAAGGAGAGCAGGACTGGAATTTTTCCATGGCCGTATGACCGTCTGCGGCATGTTCCACTTCAAAGCCTGCTTTTTTTAAATAAGCGGACAATACACGGGCAATCGCCGGTTCGTCCTCGATAATCAGAATCAGACTCATAGGGGTGAAACTCCTTGTTGAGCAGTATCATGTCTGTACAGAATACTTACTTTTTTATATCTATTGTATATGAGCAGGAAATTGAGCTGCAAGCTTTATCATTGCAGCTTTTTTCATTTTTACCTGGAAACCATTGTATAATGCTCTCCATCTTAAATATCATATCCAAATGCAATCGAAAATAAAAAGAATCACCGACATATTCCCGACACATTCACCAACTATACTTACGTCATGATCTAACCAAAGGAGAGAATAATAATGACGAAAAAAACAAGAAACTGGATAATTGCTTCTGCAGTTGTAGTGGTACTGCTGGCTGTTGGTGGTTATACATTTATGCAGAGTTATATGGGGAACAAAGTAGAAATCCAGCAGGTTATCCCGACAGAAGCTGCAGCCGCCGAAGGCCAGACAGCTACCAGTGGAACAAGTGTAACCGGCAAAGAGCTGAATGGAGACTGGGCGATCAGCACTGGCTCCAAAGTATACTTCTCCGTAACGACTTCACAGGAAACAGTGAACTTTGTAGATGAAAAAGTAACAGGAAACTGGAAAGTAAACGTAGACGATCCTGCGCAGATGTCGGCTGAAGGACAAATCGATATGAGTGCTATTGATTCCGGAACCGCGCAGCGTGACGAGCATGTCAAAGAAGCAGACTTTTTTGATGTAAGTAAATTCCCGAATGCTACATTCAAAGCGACTTCTTTTGAGGGACTGCCAGCCGAGTGGGCATCAGGCGCTACCAATGAGTTCAAAATGAAAGGTACGCTTACCGTCAAAGGTGTAGAAAAAGAAGTAACATTTGATGCCAAAGGAGTCTATCAGGATGGCAAGATTCTGTTATCCGGGACTACAGTGGTTACTTTCCAGGACTTTGGCATGAGCAATCCACACTCGGTCGTTATGAGTACCGAGAATGATATCAATGTACAGCTGGAACTGGTCCTGAATAAAGGCTGATCCAGATCAAACAGTAGGGCTCTAGTATAAACTAGGGTACATGCAGCAGAAACAGCAAAAAGCCTATAGAACGACTGGTTCTATAGGCTTTTTGCTATGTATTTACATAAGATTTGTCAAACAATCATGCAACTTAATTAGCAAGACTGAGTCGGAATGTGCAAATAAGGGTAATTTGCCATTGACCAATAGGAGCACCGGTTTTACCGAGCACTATCTATTCAAAAACAAACATTTAACTCTACATTATACTTTGGTTAGGAGAGGAGATTCAATGAGTAAAATAATTTTCGTATCCAATCGTCTACCAGTAACAGTGAAAAAAAATGAGTCCGATCTTCAATATAGTAAAAGTATCGGTGGCCTGGCTACCGGACTAAAAAGTTATCATGAGCAGGGGGATAGCCTGTGGGCCGGTTGGCCTGGTATTTCCAGCAATGATCTGAATGAACAGGACGAGAAAGAGATTGATCAGGAGCTGCGTGAAGAGTACAATTGCCTGCCGATCTTCCTGTCCGAAGAAGAAATCGAACAGTATTACCATGGATTCTGTAATGAAACCATCTGGCCGCTGTTCCATTATTTCACCAATGCGACCGAGTACAATACCGATACGTGGGAAGCTTACAAAAAGGTCAACCAGAAATTCTTTGACTCCATTGATCCGGTGATCGAACCCAATGACACGATCTGGATTCACGATTATCAGCTGATGCTGCTGCCGCAGATGATTCGTGAGAAATATCCGGATACCAAAATCGGATTTTTCCTGCATATTCCGTTTCCTTCATTCGAAATTTATCGTTTACTTATCTGGCGTGAAGAGATCCTTAGAGGACTCATGGGCGCCAATCTGATCGGATTCCATACTTATGATTATGTACGTCATTTCCTGAGCAGTGTACGCCGTTTGCTAGGCAAAGAACATAACCTCTACAAAGTGAATTATGAAACATACAGTGTGCAGGTAGAAGCATTCCCGATGGGCATTGACTATGAATACTTCTCCAAATCTTCGGGACAGGATGGTCTGTCCAATGAAGCACTGGAATTTATCGAAAGCACCAAATCCGTACAAAATATTATCTCGGTCGACCGTCTGGATTATACGAAAGGACTGCCTGAGCGTATTAAGGCATTCAAGCAGTTCCTGATCAAATATCCGGAATATCATGAAAAGGTTCGCTTAAACCTGATCGTGGCTCCTTCCCGTGTAGGTGTGGAAGCTTACGATAATCTCAAGCGTGAGATTGAAGAGCTGGTCAGCGCGGTGAATGGACAGTTCGGTACACTGAGCTGGATGCCGGTCTGGTTCTTCTTCCGTACTTTTACACAGGACGATCTGATTGCGTTCTATCGTAACAGCGATGTGCTGCTGGTTACTCCGCTGCGCGATGGAATGAACCTGGTAGCCAAAGAGTATATTGCTGCTCGCAATGACTATAAAGGCATGCTCGTGATGAGTGAGACTGCCGGTGCAGCGAGTGAGCTGGGTGAGGCGGTTATCGTCAATGCCAATGATTACGGTGCGATTGCTGCCGGTATCAAAACGGCTCTGGATATGCCGGATCATGAGAAAATCGAGCGCAACAAAATGCTGCATCGCCGGATTTCCCGTTACAATGTGAAATTCTGGGCAGACGAGTTCCTCGAAGCACTCAAAAATACAACAGATTCCCAGGTGGAAACCAAGGATGTAATCGACATCAAATCCGAACCTTCCAATGTGGAAAAAGCATATGTAGATTCCAACAAACGCGTGCTGTTCCTGGACTATGATGGTACGCTGGTAGGATTCAAGCCAACACCGGATCAGGCCAAGCCGGACGAGGAACTGCGTCAGATCCTGAGTGATCTGTGTGCCGACAAGCGTAACACTGTTGTTATTATTACCGGCCGCGACCGCGATGTAATTGAGAAATGGCTGGGCGATCTGGATCTGCATATTATTGCTTCCCATGGTCTATGGCTGCGTGAGCCAGGCGGCGAGTGGAGAATGACCATGAGTGTGGATAATGATTGGAAAGAATCGATCCGTCATGTACTGGAAATGTATACTGACCGCACACCAGGTTCCCTGATCGAGGAAAAAGAATACTCTCTCGCTTGGCACTACAGACAGTGTGAGCCGGAAATCGGTGCGCTGAAACGCAATGAATTGCGTGAAGCACTGCTCTCGATCACACAGTCGATGAGTCTTGGTATTCTGGAAGGCAACAAAGTACTGGAGATCAAGGATACCCGCATGAACAAAGGTCATGGCGCCCATCAGATGATGCAGGGCAAAGATTATGACTTTATCTTCGGTGTAGGCGATGACCATACCGATGAGGATCTGTTTGATGCGTTGCCGGAAGATGCATTCTCTATCAAGGTGGGAGCAGGTAGTACACACGCCAACTACCGACTGCAATCTTTCCGTAATATTCGTCAGCTGCTCAAACGTTTTGTAGATATGAGTAACAAATAATAGAAAAGACTTTACTGTGCAAACCAAGGTATCGTCTATTCAAGGTATCTTCTATTATAGAAATGATCCAAGGCACCCGATAAGTAATACGGGTGCCTTTTACTGTATAAAAAAGGAATTTTGTTATCCTTCTGGGATGGATAATGAGACGGCTATAGACATGGATTAGCAAATTGTCGTGAATATTGGAATTTTATCCTGTCCCTGCGGAGAAGACACGATTATACTTAGACAAGTGAAGATACATATTTACAAAAGTGGAGGGTACATCATGGATACATTAGAACAGATCCAGCAATATATGAGTCAGACAGGGATGCAGCAGCTGCTGACCGGATTATACGGACAGGGCGAACTGGAGATGCAGCAGTCCCGTTATGAGCAGCTGATCGGGAATTTCCTGAATCATTACGGCGCGGATATGAGCGGATTGCAGCTGTTTAGCGCATCGGGCCGCGTAGAGATTGGTGGTAATCATACCGATCATAACCATGGCAAAGTGCTTGCAGGCAGTATTCATCTGGATACCATTGCGGCAGCGGTGCCTACATCTGAACCCATTATTGTTCTCGTCTCCGAAGGATATGAGGGAGAGTTCAAAATAAATCTAAAGGAATCTTCAGCAGCCGATTCTGAGAGCGCTACCACCAAGCTGCTGAGAGGAATTGTATCCGGTTTCCTGGAAAAAGGACTGGAAGTTGGCGGATTCCGTGCCTATGTAACGACCAATGTACTGGCAGCTTCGGGACTGAGCTCCTCGGCTTCTTTTGAAATGCTGATCTGTACGATTCTGAATCATTTCTATAATCAGGGTACGCTAAGTGCTGCCGATATCTCCAAAATCGGCCAATATGCCGAGAATCAATACTGGAACAAACCATCCGGTCTTCTGGATCAGATGGCCTGTGCCTATGGCGGTATGGTCGCGATGGACTTCGCTGATCCTTCCCAGCCTCAGGTAGAGCAGCTGCAGTATGATTTCCAGGCAGCAGGCTATTCCATGATAGTAGTAAATACCGGTGGTAATCATGCCGATCTGACAGAGGATTATGCGAGTGTACCGAATGAAATGTTCGCTGTGGCTCGTGCGCTGGGTGCCGAGTTCTGCCGGGATATTACGCTGGATCAGATCTATGCAGATCTGCCTCGCCTGCGCCGGGAGACAGGGGATCGTGCAATCCTGAGAGCAATGCATTTTCTGGAAGAGAATCGCCGTGTAGATCATCAGGTTGAAGCGCTGCGCCAGAATGATATGCCGGCATTCCTTAGCCTGCTGACCGCTTCCGGTAATTCTTCCTGGAAATGGCTGCAAAACTGCTACCGCGATTCGGATCATCACGATCAGAGTATGGCGATTGCGCTGGCTATTACAGAAATCTATTTGCAGGATATCGGCGGTGGTGCCTGTCGTCTGCATGGCGGCGGCTTTGCCGGTGTTATTCTGGCTGTAGTTCCGAATGAACATGCAGCAGGTTATAGAGCATTGATCGAGAAGACGCTGGGTACATCCATTTACGATATCCGTATTCGTGAAAAAGGGGCTTTCTGTCTGAACGCTCTGCTGTAAGCTGTTCGTATAGAATTTGGAGTGCGATATAGAGGCGAGATAGCTATTATTCGGTGATAATGCCTGTTTATTTTTGATACAACCATTTTTATCTGAACAATCAAACAAGACCCTGATCGGGGATCACTTTCTTGGAGACTTTCCATGCAGGCATACATGGAAGCTCCACAGAAATGATCCTGGAATCAGGGTCTTGTTTATTTTTTGTTATTCATAGTGTATTCAGGACTGCTGAAAAGCCTGCTCCAGTTTCTGCTCATACAGTGCCAGATTCTCTGCATCATAGCAGACGAACCGGATACGCTGCATATGTCCTTTACCACTGAGCTGCACATATTCCTTTATAGCCTGAATCGCTACATCGGCAGCCTGGGATTTGGGATAGCCATAGATGCCTGTACTGATATTGGGAAAAGAAATGCTGGTCGCTCCATGGTCATTAGCCAGTGCCAGAGAATTCAGGTAGCAGTTATGCAGCAAATTATCTTCCCCATTGCTGCCACCATTCCATACCGGACCTACCGTATGCACTACATAACGAGCCGGCAGTCTGCCTGCGGTTGTAATGACAGCTTCACCGGTTGCGCATCCGCCCTGACGAGCGCGAATCTTTTGACACTCCTCCAGAATCTCCGGTCCGCCAGCACGATGAATCGCTCCATCGACACCGCCACCGCCCAGCAGGCTGGAATTGGCGGCATTGACGATAACATCTGTAGTCTCTCTGGTAATATCACCCTGCACGGCTTCGATCACTGTATTCTTAAATTGTATTTCCATAATGAGTATCCTCCTTCAGCGGAGTGTCTGAACAGATCGGATAAATGCTGATCATGCTGTATATTCATTGATCTGATCATGCGCTGCAGTCATCATGTAATGAAATATCCATTCTGACCAATTGCCACGGGGTGATCAGCGCATAGGCGCAAAATCTTTGATTTTCAGCATGATCTGATCGATCTGTTCCAGCACTTCGGTATTCAAAGATATATTTACCGCTTCCACATTCTCCTGAATCTGGTGCGGCTTGGTTGCCCCGATAATGGCGGAGCTAACACCCGGTTGACGCAGTACCCAGGCAAGAGCTAGCTGGGACAAAGTGATATCCATACTGCCAGCCAATTCATTCAGCTCTGCCACAACGCCGAGTACATCCTCACGCAGATAGCTGTTAATCACCTGATTCACAGAATCGTCGGCAGCGCGCGTACCTGCCGCCGGAGCCTGTCCCGGTTTGTATTTACCGGTCAGTACACCCTGTGCGAGAGGAGAGAAGACGACCTGACCCAGCCCATGCTGCATGGATACCGGCAGTACTTCATCTTCGATATACCGCTCAAACAGATTATAGATTGGCTGATTGGAAGCGAGTGGACGCAGACGAAGGCGATCGCTGATCGCAGCAGCACCGGCAATCTGGGCGGCACTCCATTCACTGACACCGGCATATAGAATCTTGCCCTGTGCGGTCAGATCATCCAGCGCGCGCAGCGTTTCTTCGACCGGTGTCTCCTGATCAAACCGGTGACAGAAATAAATATCAATATAGTCGGTACCCAGACGCTTCAGACTGGCGTCGCATTGTTCGATAATATGCTTACGTGACAAACCGCGATCATTGGGGCCCTCGCCCATTGGGAAAAAGACCTTGGTGCTCAGTACATAACTGGAACGTTCATAAGCAGACAGGGCGGCACCGATGGCTTTTTCACCCTCGCCACGGTTGTAAGCGTTTGCTGTATCGAAAAAGTTAATACCATATTCAAAAGCTGTACGAATACACTGATCAGCGGCTTGCTGCTCGGCGGCAGTACCGTAGGTAAGCCAGCTGCCAAGCGCAATTTCACTTACTTTGAGGCCGGTATGGCCAAGATTACGGTATTTCATGGGGAACACTCCTTATGTAAGACAGAATAGAGGCAATCATATTGCCGTCTTATCCATCATTGAACAAAAATCAAGATTCGTCAATCTGCTGGATTACTCATCTTGCGCCAAAGAAGGAAAATAAGTACCCGCCTGCAGCTCATTCACAAAATGCTGCAGCCATTCATAATACTGCTGTGCATGCTGCAATTTGTGCAGATCACGCAGGCAACTCTCCCGCTCCTCGGCTGTGGTATGCCGGGACAGAATAATCTCGGACAACTGGGGAATAACTTCATTCATCGAAGCTGTCATAACATCAATCTCGCGCTGCAGTCGTGTACCGAAGAAGTTCTGGAACGTACGGAAATAATTGGTTTCTGCCTGATATTGATCTTTGCGATCGCGCTTTTCGTCGAGCTTGTTGATCATACGCGATTCCATCAGGGAGCGAACAGCATAGCTCATATTGCTTTTGCTCATATTCATATCATTTTTCATTTCTTCAAGAGTCATGGGGCGATCTTCAAAATACATCACACCATATAACTGACCGAATGAATGATTTACGCCGTACAGATCCATCGTCTGTGCAATCGCTTCGATCATTTCGGTACGCAATTCCTGCTGGCGGGAACGTTGGTCTTCATTAGGAATCTCATTTATTTCCTTTTCCATCCTGTCACCTCATGATATGTGATTTATTTCCAGCTAAAGCTATAAATTTTACACGAATCACCAATGTTTTTACATGGAGATAACTCATATCTTCCCGTTTGAATGTACAATATTTTTTGTACAGAACACATAATAACATGAAAATGCATGAATGAAGCACACAATTAAATAAAAATTGAACGTAGGAGTGGATGCTTTGAAAACGAAAATATTCCGGGAAGGTGAGGCACTGCTATTCACCATGCCGGCGGTCATTCCGCTGCTGGTATTCTGGCTGGGACCTCTTGGATACATATTTTATCTGAGCTTTACGGATTGGGACTTTATGAGTCCGGACAAGCTGTTTGTCGGCTGGGACAATTATCGTTATCTGCTGGGCAATCCCGAGTTCTATCAGGCGCTGAAAGTAACAGGTTTGTTCGGACTGGGAAGTGTAATTCCAATTATGGTGGGCGGACTGCTGCTGGCGCTGCTGATGAACAGCAAGCTGCGGACTTCGGGTATATACCGGGCTTTTATTTTCTCGCCCTGGGTAACGCCGACAGTAGCCGTATCCATTGTCTGGTCGTGGATTTTCCAGCCGGATGTGGGTTATGCGAACCATGTACTAAGCTGGTTCGGTGTGGCAGGGATCGGCTGGCTGCAGGATTCAAACTGGGCGCTGATCGCGGTACTGATCGTGACCTTGTGGAAATCGGTAGGTTGGGCAATGATCTTCTATCTGGTGGCGCTGCGCAATCTGCCCTCGGATCTGTTGGAAGCTGCTTCAATAGACGGAGCCAACGCATGGAGTAAGTTTCGCCATATTACCCTGCCACTGATCTCACCGACTACTTTTTTCCTGGCTGTTATCCTGACGATCCAGTCCTTGCAGGCGTATGATCAGATCAATGTCATGACACAGGGCGGTCCGGCAGGCTCAACACGTACGCTGCTGTATCTGTATTATCAATCCGCCTTTGAGGCATTCAATGTAGGGGAGGCTTCGTCAGTGGCAGTCGTTATTATTCTAATTTGTGTCTTGTTATCAGGGTGCTCCTTCCTGATCGGACGAAAGATGGTGCATTACCAGTGAATATGACAGGAGCAGACAAGGAGACAGCGTCGTACCCATCGTCCAATTCCCGGCCAGGCCAATCACAATCAGGCAGCAAGGGAGCAGCAGAGAGGAGAAACGGGACTATCACCCGTTATTCATGGAAAGCAGGAACTATGCTGCGCTATGTAATGCTAACGATAATCAGCCTGATGATGGCTTTTCCATTCTATTGGATGGTAATGAGCGGATTCAAGACCAATGATGAGATTTTCCGTTTCCCACCGACTTTCTGGCCGGAGACTTTTCTGTGGAGCAATTATGTGGATGCATGGCATGCCGCTCCATTTGCCCGCTATATTCTGAACAGTATCGGTGTAGGGGCAGCGATTTCCTTGCTGCAGATTATCAACTCCAGCATGATGGCGTATGCCTTGACCCATATGCGTTTTCGGCTCAAAGGGTTATTCACCGGCGTAGTGCTGCTGGGTTATATGATCCCGAGTACCGCTGTCTATCTGCCCAGCTACCTCGTACTGAGCAAGCTGCAGCTGCTGGATAGTTATACGGGGCTGATTCTTTCCAACTGTGTCAGTGTGTTCTCGATTTTCCTGATTCGACAGGCATTTATGCAGATTTCGCATGAATTGGTAGAAGCCGGACAACTGGATGGAGCTTCCCATTTCCGGATTTTGTGGACGATCATCACGCCTCTGGCACGTTCGACGTTTGCAGTGATGGTACTGATTACCTTTATCGAGCAGTACAACAACTATTTCTGGCCTATGCTCATTACCAAGAGCCCCGATCTGCAGCTGGTATCGGCGGGGCTGCGCAGCTTTTTTGTGGAAGGGGGAGCCTACGGTCTGAAATGGCCGCAGATTATGGCTGCCAGTGCGTTCACGATTGCACCGCTGCTGATTCTGTTTTTATTTACCCAGAAAACGATTATGCAAAGTGTAAATATGTCGGCAGGTGTGAACAAAAACTAGCCAAATGTTGCAAAAGATATAGCAGCATAATGTACGGATGACTACTGTACACATACGTATCCTAACGTAATAGGCTGGTTTGCCGGAGTACTTGAACCGATTACATTTTAAAATGAGAAGAGGCTGCTATTGATGAAAACATTTCGTTTATTTGGAAAAGAGATCGGTAAACAACGTATTCACAATATTATAAAGAATGAAGAAATGAATAATATGACAGGGATGAATACGGCTAAAGTAAATACTTTTTCAACAATAAATGCCGCTGGAAAAGGAAATCCTGTTATGGATTACAACAATGATTCCTCTCATACGGATCTGGGCTTCCATACGCTGGTCGAGCATCGTCGTACACCCAAGCGCCGTTCACTGTTGAAATGGAAATCAGCTATGTCGCTTATGGTAATCGCCAGCTTCCTGATGATTACAGCCTGCGGTTCACCGGGAAACAGCGCTACCAGTGCAGCAGGCACTACTACAGCGTCCCAGGGTCCGGTAGAAATCGAGTTCTGGTATGGACTGGGTGGCAAGCTCGGCGACAATATGAAGAAAACGATCGATGCATTTAACGCTTCCCAAAAAGAAGTGGTTGTCAAAGGCATCGTACAGGCAGATTATGACGAGACCGGGCAAAAGTTGCAGGCAGCTATCGCTTCCGGCCAGGTGCCGGCTGCTGTACTGAGCTCTAATGTAGATTGGGCGAAAAAAGGCTACTATGCACCGATGGATTCCTTTATTGCCGCTGATCCCGATTTCAAAAAAGAAGATTTTGTACAGACATTCCTCACTCAGGGACAGGTAGATGGCAAGCAGTATTTCCTGCCGATGTACGGTACCACCCAAGTAATGTATTACCGCAAGGATACGCTCAAAGCCAATGGAATTGACCCGGCGAGCCTCACAACCTGGGAAGCACTGGCGGCAGCTGCTGCCAAAATGACCAAAAAGGAAAATGGAAAAACAACATTTTATGGCTGGGAGCCGATGTGGGGCAGTGACAATATGATTGATGCTGTACTGGGGAAAGGCGGCAGTATTCTGAGCCCGGATGGCAAAACAGTCACGATCGATTCTCCGGAGTGGGTTGAGACATGGGAGATGTTCCGCAAATGGATTCATGAAGATCAGATTATGGGCATTCATTCTGGCGGACAAGGCTGGGAATACTGGTATAAAACGATAGATGATGTAATGAAAAATAAAGCAGCTGGATACACGGGTTCCAGCGGCGATCAGGGCGATCTGGACTTCAAGATTGTAGGTGCAATGGAACAGCCGGGCTGGGAAGGAAAAGGCGAAGGCAAACCGGTCGCCAATGCCATCATGGCAGGTATTCCGGCCAAAGCCAATCCCGAACAACAGCAAGCTGCATTCAAATGGCTGACTTACTTTTCCCAAGCATCCAACACGGCACAATGGTCGATGAATACCGGTTATATCGCGGTGCGTCAATCCGCACTGGAAGATCCGGGGTTCAAAGCATTCAGCAAGAAAAATCCACAGATCGAAGTACCGCTCAAGCAGGCTGCCCATGCCTCTGCACCATTCCAGGACCCGACAGGCGGTAAAATTACCGATGCGCTCAAAGTGGCAGCGGATCAAGTACAGATCAACAATGTGCCAGCTGCACAGGCACTGCAGGAAGCCAAGGTCAAAGCCCAGCAGGAGCTGGATCGTGCCAACAGCCGCTAAGATTGCACAAATAAACATTTCTGCTCCCGGCAGATGATCGAACAGGCGGACTGATCGGCAGATGTTATATTCATGCAGCAAAGGAATGCAATGATCCTTTTGGCAGTCTGATATTTGCCAGAGAAGAATGACTCTACAGTTCTCAATCAATGAACAAAACAGTGTGCAGCTGCATCGCGCTGTGCATTGTTTTTATGTAAACGCAGGAAAGGAACATGCACAGATGACAGAAATCATGGCAAACCAATCGAAACTGCTCGATCAGATAAATAAGCAATTATGGAACCGGCAATCTATCCAGGCAGTACTGCTGGACAAAGATGGGACACTGCTTGATTTTAACCGGATGTGGGGATTCTGGACGGATGAAGTGATGCAGCATATCAACCTGCATTTGGCAGCACATAACTATATGCTGGAGCCCGGAGATATTCCTGCGATCTGGGGAACGGTCCATAACGAACAGGGCAAGATGATTGACTATGACGCACAGGGACCACTGGCGATGGGAACGATGGATGAAGTGTATGCTGTACTGATCTGGCATGTATACCGTACCGGCTTATCCTGGGCGGTATCCAAATCGATCGTGCATGACTGTATCCGGCAAGCGGATCTGTCTATGGAGCGCTCCAGACCTGCTTATCCGCTGCCCGGAGTGCGCGGATTTCTGGATCGCTGCAGACAGCAGGGAATACGTCTGGCTGTTGTCACTGCAGACCAGACAGATAACGCCCGCAGGCATCTGGAATGGATGGGCATGACAGATGATTTCGATATTATCATTGGCAATGACAGGGTGCGCCAGGGCAAGCCTTTTCCCGATATGGTCTTGCTGGCTTGTGAAGAGCTGGGTATAGCGCCCGGACAGACAGTCGTTATCGGGGATACCAACGGAGATATGCAGATGGGCAGAGCGGCAGGCTGTCTGCTCACGATTGGTATCGGTGCAGGCGTAGATGCATCGTCTGCGGATGCTGTTATTACTTCCTTTGCCCAGCTGCAGGATGGAACAGGAGAATGACAGGTAGCACAGGCTGGCTGCTGCTCCTGCTGGCGATTGTACTGGAGCTGACCGGTACGATTATGATGAGAATGTCGGATGGATTCAGCCGGTTACTGCCCTCGGTGCTGATGTTTGTCTGTTATGGAGCCAGCTTCACCATGCTGAATTATGCGGTGCGGTATATGCCGATCAGTATCGCTTATGCGATCTGGTCAGGTGTCGGTATTACACTAATTAGTATTGCCGGGTATTACCTGTTCGGGGAACGGCTCCGAACAGCATCGATCTGCTGGATGGTACTGATTATCGTCGGAATTATCGGATTGAAATGGAGCGATGTACAATGAACGAATATAAATGGACTCCTGCCACTCAGCCAGAGCAAATCGAGCATCCTAACCGGAAAAGGCCGCTGGCAAGCTTCCAGGTGATAACGGATACCCATGTGACCGCTGATCCGCAGCATATTCATAATCTTCACTGGGAAAAGGCGCTGGCGGATATAGCCTCATACGGTCAGCCCAGTCTCGGCGTGATGCATGTCGGGGACGTGACCGATCATGGTCTGGAAGCGGAATACCAGGAAATGCACCGGATATGGAAAAAGTATCGTGATCAACTCCCACCTTTCTTTTTTACTATGGGCAATCATGATGTGGGTGATTTTATCTGGGAAGAAGCTCCGCAGGAGCTCACGGGACTGACTGGACAGCAGCTACTGGAATTGTGGGAGCAGTATCAGTCACAGATGACAGCCGAATCCGATCCGGCAAATAAGGATAATGCTGCTACCCAGGAGCTATGGCAGCGGCGAATAGGCAACTTTAATGAAGCAACAGGCACATCCGGTTCCTATCACGATCACTGGCTTGGCGGGTATCATTTTATTTTTATCGGTACCGAGCAGTCGCTATCCAAAGACTGTCATCTATCCACTGTACAGCTGGAATGGCTTGATAGCACACTGGCAACCTCTGGTGACCGGACACGTCCCATATTCCTGTTCCTGCATCAGCCACTTATGAATACGGTATCCGGCTCGCTGGAAGAGCAGGGCTGGTATGGAGTTCATCAGGATGAAGCGCTGCGTCATATTCTGTCTGGCTACCCTCAGGTCATCCTGTTTACCGGACATACGCACTGGCAGCTGGGATCACCGCATACGATGTATGACGGGCAGGGACAGATGGCTACGATGTTCAATGCTTCTTCGGTCAGTTATCTGTGGACGGATGAAGATGAGTATCTGGAAGGCAGTGAATGCTACTATGTAGATATCTACGAGCATGGTGTGCATATACGGGGACGGAATCTGATCAATGGAACCTGGATAGAACAAGCCGACTATACAGTTACCTATCCGTCCGGTGTCGCAGTAACCGAATAAGACAGAAATCTATCGATCTCTTCCTGTCGGAAGCAGGATTGCCGACTGCTATCAGAGCTTCTGATCCCTTGGGTCAGGATTAGGCTCATGGCAGCAAATATGGTATTCTTACTTCTGGTTCTGCTTTTAAGGCAGTCATTCTGTTTATAGTATAGAGAAAATAGAATTGGAGAGATGATCGGATGAAACTGGTTCCGCCTCAGTCATTTACCTATCGCGGAGGAGCGAAGGCTGCCCTGCTGCTGCATGGATATACCGGCAATACGCTGCATGTCCGCAAACTGGGACGTTTCCTGAATGATAGAGGGTATACCTGTCATGGACCGCTGTACAAAGGACATGGGAGTACCCCGGAAGAACTGCTGCACACCAAGCCCTCGGAATGGTGGAAAAGTGCTGTGGAAGGCTATGAATATCTGGAGCAGGAAGGGTACGAAGAGGTTGCTGTAGTCGGTGTCTCGCTCGGCGGTGTATTTTCGCTGCGTCTGGGTACCTTGTTTCCCGCCAAAGCGATTGTCTCCATGTGCGCACCTGTACGCGAGAAAGGCAATGAAGATATTCTCAGACGGGTACTGGAATACGCCCGCTGGTTCAAGTCGATTGAAGGCAAAGAAGAGATGCAGATCGAGCGTGAGCTGGAACAGCTGGCGGAAGAGCCGCTGCACAGTCTGGATCAGCTGCGCGAGCTGATTGCTTCGACTGCCCGTCAGGTCAAGCGGATCTCTGCACCGACACTGATTATGCAGGGAGAGCTGGATGAAGAGCTTTATCTGGAAAGTGCACAGATCATCTATGACGAGCTGACCGTACCGGTGAAGGAACTGAAATGGTATGATCAGTCCGGTCATATTTTGACGATGGACAAGCAGCATGACCTGGTATTTGAAGATGTATACCGATTCCTGGAGAGTGTGTATCAGGATTAGATTATCAATATAGAAGTAAAAAGAACAAAACACCGTCATGATACAGGTAAGAGACGGTGTTTTGTTCTTTTTTGTACATGCTTCATTAAGATCAAGAACAGAGAACAGGCCAAAGTAGTAACAGAATACTATAGAGGGAGCAAAAGCATAAATAGAAATAAGGATAAAGAATTGAAAGTAGAAGTAAAAACAGAAACAGAAACAGAAATAGAAACAGAAACAGAAACAGAAACAGAAACAGAAACAGAGATAAAATGTCCCGGCTATGCAGTGTAGCTATCTATCGCATCTATTCAGCAATATACGAAGTTGCCCTGTATTCTGGAAATGGTGCACAGCCTAATGTTTGCCAATCCAACCTTGTTACCATACAATCAATCTCATAGCTATTGGTTTCCGGAAGCGTCATGCTGGAAATGAGTACAAAGCATAAGGATAAAAGAATTAAGCAAACTACAATTCACACAGCAGATCATGAAGATCTGCCCGACTTGTATGGTTTTGACTACTTCATAATAAAAGGAGAGACAACAGCATGGATGAAATGACACAAATGATGAAGGAACTCACCGAAACAGATGGAGTATCCGGTTTTGAACGTAGCGTTCGGGATAAGATGGCAGGTTATCTGGAACCGTTATCCGATGAACTCCTCAAGGATCGCCTGGGCAGTATAGCTGGTAAAAAAACAGGCCGCGAAGGCGGACCCAAAGTGCTGATCGCCGGTCATCTGGATGAAATCGGATTTCTGGTTACCAGCATTACCTCCAAAGGATTTTTGAAATTCCAGCAGCTGGGTGGATGGTGGCCGCATTCGGTTATGTCCCAGCGTGTCAAAGTCAAAACGCGCAAAGGTGATTATATCGGGATTGTCGGCTCCAAACCGCCGCATATTCTGGAAGCGTCCGAACGTGAGAAAGTCGTTCCGCTTAAAAACATGTATATCGATATCGGAGCAAAAGATGCCGAGGATGCCAAAGCCATGGGTGTACGTCCGGGCGACTGGGTCGTACCGGTATCCGAATTTACCACGATGCGCGACGATGAGCTATGGGTCGGCAAAGCGATTGATAACCGTGCCGGTTGCGCACTCGCTGTTGAAGTGATGAAGCGTCTGCAGGAACAGGAGCATCCGAATGTATTGTATGCCGGAGCAACGGTACAGGAGGAAGTCGGTCTGCGCGGTGCAATCACCCTTGCCAATCTGGTAGAGCCGGATATTGCTTTTGCGCTGGATGTCGGTGTAGCCAGCGATATGCCGGGCCTGGAATCCCAGCCGACACAGACCAGCGTGGGAGATGGTCCGCTGATTCTGCTGTTCGATGCCAGCATGATTCCGCATAATGGCCTGCGTGATCTGGTGATGGATACAGCAGAAGAGCTTCATATTCCGCTTCAGGTAGATTCTATTCCTGGCGGCGGAACCGATGGCGGCAAGTTCCACCTCAGCGGCAAAGGCTGTCCTACCCTGTCGGTCGGTTTCCCGACACGCTATATCCATACTCATAACGCGATTATGGCGAAAAAGGATTTTGATCAGGCAGCTACCTTGCTTACCGCAGTGATTCAGAAGCTGGATTGGGACCTGGTGAACGAGCTGTTTGGCTGATTAATAAGCTGACTCTGCAGGCAAGTAGGCAGGAACCGGCAAGTTTGATTTGGAAGCATTGTATAAAATTAAAAGAAGAACATTCCACTTTGCACCATATGGAATGTTCTTCTTTTTTTGTGCGGATGATCCGTACACATTACAGATTCAGCACAATCCAGACATTCCAAGTGTAAAACAACCTTATTGTATTTATTATTCTATTCTGTTACCTACAGCTGCTGCATAAATTGCTGCATCCGTTCCAATGCCTGTTCCAGCTTGGGAACGGAAGTGGCATAGGAGCAGCGGATAAATCCTTCGCCACCCTGACCAAAAGCGGTACCCGGTACAGCCAGCACGTTCATTTCCTTGAGCAGCCGCTCGGCGAATAGATCGGATGTCAGCCCGGTATGCGCGATAGAAGGGAAGGCATAAAATGCACCCTGAGGTTCATGACAAGGCAGCCCAATCTGGCGCAGGCCAGTTACAAACATTCGGCGGCGTTCATTGTACGATTCCATCATCCGGTCTTTGGCTTCGAGACCGTGCGGTTTTAGCGATTCAAGAGCGGCGATCTGACCCAGAATAGGCGCGCACATCACCGTATACTGGTGAATTTTGAGCATAGGTTCAATTAGCTCCTCGGGACCGCATACATAGCCGATACGCCATCCGGTCATCGCAAATGCTTTGGAGAATCCGCTGATCAGCAGGGTACGATCTTTCATACCCGGCATCGATGCAAAGCTGACATGCTTGGCGCCATAGGTCAGTTCAGCGTAGATTTCGTCGGAAATAACGACTAGATCATGCTTTTCCACCAGCTGTGCGATCGGCAGCCAATCGTCATAGCTCATAATGCCGCCGGTCGGATTGCTCGGATAGCTGAGAATCAGCAGCTTGGAGCGCAGCGTAATCTTGGACTCTAGTTCGGCTGCAGTCAATTTGAATCCGTTCTGCGCAGAGGTCTCAATCTCTACTGTGGTGCCGCTGCATAGTCCGGTAATCGGAGAATACGATACATAACAGGGGGAAGGAACCAGAATCTCGTCTCCCGGATTAATCAGTACCCGCAGTGCCAGATCCAGCGCTTCGCTGCTGCCGATCGTCACCATCATCTCGTGTACAGGATCATAATCCAGCTGGTAGCTGGTGTGCAGATAGCCAGCGATACTTTCGCGAAGTTCAAGCAGTCCGGCGTTGGGCGTATACTCGGTACGGCCTTCTTCCAGCGCGCGGATACAAGCTTCTCGTACTGCCCGTGGTGTTGTGAAGTCCGGTTCTCCGATCCCTAGAGAAATGATATTATCCTGTCCGGAAGCATAGTCAAAAAATTTGCGTATCCCCGATGGGGGCATTTCCTGTACCAGCGAAGTAATCAGGTTGCTTTTGGTCATTGAACTCATTGTAGTTCCTCCTCGGTGAGGCGTATCCGTCAGGGAACGCCTTTTTTTATTGTTATCCTGGGTTGGATCATATCAAGTCATGGATGATTGAGTTGGGATTATCATGTACAGCCTGTATTTTCTTAATTCCGGAAAACAAAAAAAGCCCGCCCCTGAAAAGGGACGAGCTCTGCCCGTGTTACCACCCTGGTTCCGCTTTATGACAAAGCGGCACTCTGCAACGTATCTATCAATACGTGTTCCCGTTAACGCTGGAAATGCGGCAGCACCTACTGTAATGTTCAGCCTGCTTCTCGGGGATGGCTTCGGCTATATCCTGAACGTTGGCTTGCACCTTATCCAACTCTCTGTAGATCAGAATCATAACGTACTCTTTCCCGTCACGGAATGTATATATGCATCTATAAAACCAAAAGGTTTATGTTCAATCATGTATATTCAGAAACACCGGAGATTGCTCCGGGAGGTCTGTTTATTTCGACCGGTCAAAATCGTAGGCTCATTATAATCCGGTTTTTGGCGGATTGCAATAGGCTAATTTTGGCGAAGTATAACCGGCAGAGGATAAAACGACCGGAAAATATGGTTACACAGCATGTTTGATATTTGTTCAAGTATTTCTTTATTTTGTTCAATGATACTCAAAAACGCGTGTTGGTATTTCTGTATATTATTCAATATATTCTGTGGATTCTTCAATTTGTAAGCGCTATCTTTAACCTATGATGAAGAAGTATTCAGTTCTATTGTTACCCGGTTGTTGCGGCATGGCAAAGTAGTATAACTGCTCCCATAACATAACCAACATCACAGAGTAGCTATTCCGTTACACGATGCCAAAACAAGGACGTACTTAATATCCTTATACGAAAAGGAGAGGAAGGAATGAACAAAAAAGCGAGGTCGGCATTCAGCATTATGGGCACGTCCATTTTATTGCTTTCGCTTATTCTGCCTTCAGTAAGTGCACCATCCCAAGCAAAGGCGGCGGAGCCAACGGCAGCGACTGCAGTGACACGTACGATCAGTATTGATCCGGACAAGGTTACGCATTCGGATTTTCTGGGAGTTGGAGTCAATATCATTCCGACAAACACAATGGATCTGGGGGCCCGATACGGATACAACGATGCTTACTGGGCTATGGATGTGAATCGGATTCAGAAGATTCAGCCCAAGGTAGCCAGAGTATGGTTCCAGATCGACTGGATGGAGCCGGAAAAAGGGCAGTATACATTTGACAGTCCGAAAATGAAAGAATTCTACAGATACATGGATGCTTTGCAAAGCGCCGGTACAGAAGTGGAATTGAACTTTGGCTGGAAAGTCGGAAAGACGGTTCAGGACTGGTTTAACTTTCCTAACCTGAAAGATCCATATGTAAGCGCCCCAACCGACCTCAACGCTTATGCAGCTTCTGCCTCGGCTGCGCTAAATGAATTGATTAACAAACGTGGTTACGACAATGTAAAATACATGACCTTTTATAACGAATCTAACGGCAGTTGGGACTTTGAAGGTCCGGCAGATCAGAAAGCCTATTTTGCCGAAATGAGCCGCAAAGTAAGTGATCGTCTCAAAGCAGACGGTTTGCGAGACCGTATCGAAATCTGGGGCCCGGAAGAATCCGGTGCGCTAGACTGGATCAGCTACATGAAGCAGAATGCCGATAGCGTTTTTGATGCATATACTTTTCACGTATATGGCACCAGCTATGATGGCCTGAAAAGTGTAGTCGATCAGCGAACAAGTATAGCCGGGAGCAAGCCGGTTGTTATGACCGAATTTGGCTGGTCTGCCGACGATGCCAGTGGCTGGGATGCCGGTTTTGCCAACTCCATTATACGCGCAGCGAATGATGGCCTGAAAGGTGCACTGATGTGGCAAATGAACGGAGCTTGGACATCCGATCCCGATGGAGACACGAACGGCACCTACACAATGTGGAGTTCGCTGCCACTCGACCGGATGCCGCGCAAAACTTATTATTCCGCCGGTTTCCTGAACCGCTATATTCCGGAACACAGTGATGTACTTGCTGTAGACACCGGCGGTGCAAGCGATGTACGTGCTGCTGCCTTCAAAGGGCAGGATGGCAATTATACAGTGTTGGTAGAATCCAAAGGCGGCGAAGCCAGAAATCTGAATATTGATTTTGGCGACAATACAATCAACAAAACCTTTTACAAAATGACGTATCGTGACAATGTAAATATTGACGCAAATGCGATACTTCCGCAGGTTGAAAAAGCATTTGCAGCTACACGTTCTTTTACAGATAACGATAGTGATACAGCCTATCATTTCTCTATCTACACTACAGCCAAGCCTCAGACCCAGGTGGAAGTAACGCCGGTAGAGAAGACCGTCACAGGTGCTGGTACGCTGCAGCTGCAGGCTCGTGTAATTGATGCAACCTACAACGGTCAGGCAGCTGTCACCGAAGATACGTATGCGACAGAAAACACGGCCAATACAGATGCTTCCACTACACGGTCGACAGACACAGATGCATCAGAAGCAGCAGCTTTGGGTGAAGTCACAACCCTTGCAGATCAAGCGGACAGTGCAGCGTCACAAGCTTCTGATCGAACGGATTCCGGCGATAGCAGCGTACAAGTAGCAGGTCAATCTGCCGCAATTGCAGATTCTACAGATGTACAAGCCGCTTCATCCGAAAATACCGTTAATGCAGATACCTATGCAGCAGACGACACGCAGCAGTCGCTGGCAGCCGCAGGTGGAGTAACCTGGACGGTACTGGGAACAAATAATGGAACGATCGATGCGAATGGTCTGTACACAGCACCGGATCTGGCTTCCGAGCGAATGATAGCGATCAAGGCCAGCAGCAGTCAGGCGACAGGTGCTTATGGAATAGCACTTATAAAAGTAATTCCTCGCTCTGTTCCAAATCGTGTGGATGCGCCGACATTCAGCCTGAAACCAGGAACTTATGATTCGGCAGAAGCTGTATTTATCGAGACCAAGACACCGGGTGCACAAATCTACTATACGATGGATGGCAGTACACCAACTGCATCATCCAGTTTGTATAAATACGGTGCAATTCTGCCAAATGGCGGCAACCGGATGCTCAAGGCGATAGCGATCAAGCCGGGACTTGATAACTCCGGTATTACCGCTGCCCTGTATAAAACAAAAGATGTAGCTATGGGACCGGATGGTTACGAGTTCTGTATGTACGAAGGCAAAGTGTGCGACTTCAAAGGTAAAGCAATGGTGGCTTATGGAGCCGATGGTATCTTCAAATATAAAACATTTACAGATGGTATAGAGTGTACGGATGAGTCTTTTGGCGGTGATCCTGCGCCAGGCTCTGCCAAACGCTGCTTCTTCACCAATACGATTCCGGATGAGACACCGGTCGTGACTATTTTTAATGCAGGCTTTGAAAAGCCGGGCACAGAAACGACACGTACCGGACCCTTTACAAATGGGTGGACATTCGATTCCCGTTCAGGAGTATCTGCCAACGGCAGCCAGCTGGTGAGCAAAGATATCAAAGCACCGCAGGGACTGCAGGTCGGTTATCTGAAAACAGATGGCGGCGTGAACGGAACGATCAGTCAACAGATGAATTTTCCGGCAGGTACGTACGAATTGAGCTTTGATCTGGCGACACGTTCCGGTTATGGCATACAGACGTTCGATGTGTACATGGATAACCAGAAAATCAGCTCGCACACAGCCGATTCAGTTAATTTTCAGAAAGTGACGACCCGTCCATTCACGGTTACCAGCGGCAAGCATACTGTCAAATTTATTGCGACTTCGGCAGATCCTGCACTGCCCAAGCTGGATCGTACCGCATTTTTGGACAGTCTCTTTATCCGCCCGGCCAATAGTCTGCCCGCTCAATTGAAAAATGGTGGCTTTGAGACTCCGGTCATTGCAGCCGACAGCAAAGCCAAAACCAAGCCTGGACCCTTCACCAGTGACTGGGTATTTGACAGCCGCTCCGGTGTGCAGGGCAACAACAGCGTACTGGGCAGTGTGACTATACCGGAAGGGGCACAAAGTGCCTATCTGAAAACCGATAATGGCGTCAACGGAACGATTACACAAAAGCTGAAATTCCCGCAAGGTTCCTATACACTCAGCTTCAAGGCAGCCCAGCGCACCAATCTGCGGGGAACCCAGAAGTTCAATGTGATGCTGGATAATCAGGTACTCGGCAGTTATACACCGGCTTCTGGCGCATACGAAGCCTTTACAATCAGTCCGTTCACCGTGACAGCAGGCGAGCATACGATCCAATTTGTAGCAACGTCTACAACCGGCGATAATACGGCATTTATTGATGACGTGAAGCTGGCTCCTGTTCAATAAATATTCTGAAAATAAGGCAAAACAGAGCCGACGCATCTATGGATCGGCTCTGTTTTGCTGAAAGGAGGATACTAGCCTATTTACACGCTCTGTACAGAAATAAAAGCAAAAAATGATAATGTCTATACCCTGATGTACCCAAATACTTACATGTAGAAGGAGAGGATCTGATGAATACCAGACAGCTGCTCAGCAAGGATAGACTGGATCGGCAAAGCTTTGAAGCACGATATACACCGTGGGATCAGCCGGTACAGCAGCTGGAGACACATACTGCGGATATACGGCAAAGTACCAATCATTGGCAAAAAGTAACCGGTTCACTAAATACTGCGCCGCACATGCTGCTGGATGGTGTATGGGAAATGATAGAAGGCGGAGCAGATGAGCTGCGTTTACAGGAGAACTGGGGAGAGACTATTCCTGTTCATGTACCCGGTAGTATTCATCAGGCGCTGGTAGATGCGGGTATTATGGATGATCCGGCTTTTGGCGAGAATGCAGATATTGCCAAAGAGTACAGTCACAAGACCTGGTGGTATCGCTGCACATTCATACTGGACCCCGCCCGGAACTGGCAGCAACCCAAGCTGAATTTTGCCGGAGTATCGCCAGCCTGTGAGGTGTGGCTGAACGGTCATTCGCTTGGTTATCATAATGGTGCATTTGGCGGGCCTGCCTACGATATAAGCTCTCTGGTTCAGGAGCAAAATACATTGATTGTCAAAGTCCATCCGGCACCGCTTGGCAATGAATGGAATGTCTGGCATTCCACTGTCGTCTTCAATTGCAATTATGGCTGGCACTATGTAAATTTGCCGGCAGTTGGCATCTGGCAAAGTGTCCGGATTGAAGGTGAACCGACAGTGTCCATTGGTGATCCCTATATTGCGGCCCTGAATGAAGAAAATGCAGCGGCAGGCAGACTCAATCTGTCGCTGACCCTGACCAGTTCATCAGCAGACGGATCGGGTACGCTGCATGGTGTGATCGAACCGGATAATTTTGCAGGTGAAGGGGTAGTATTCAGTCGGGAGATTTCGGCAGATGAAGTGGCTGCTGGCGAAGGACATCTGCATTTTCAGCTGCAGATGCCGAATCACCGGCTGTGGTGGCCTATAGATATGGGAGAGCAGTCTCTCTACCGGCTGAAGCTGGTATATATTCCAGGGCCTACCGAACAGGCAGAAGCGTTACAGACGGGTACCGATCCGGTCAAGACTACCGCAGCACTGGCGGATATAAGGGAGCTGACATTTGGCATTCGTGATATCCGCATGGACCCACTGCCTCAGGGACAGCAGCCCGAGATGTATAACTGGACATTTACAGTAAACGGACAGCCGTTTTTTGCCAAGGGAACCGGTTGGTGCACGATGGATGCGTTAATGGATTTTCGCCGGGAAAAGTATGAGCACTTCCTTTCTCTGACGGCGGAGCAGCATGTGAACTTTATGCGTGCATGGGGAGGCGGAATTCCGGAGACAGATGACTTCTATGATCTGTGTGATCGTCTGGGTATTCTCATTATGCAGGAATGGCCGACCTGCTGGGGCAGTCATGCCAACCAGCCCTATGATGCGCTGGAGGAGACAGTGATTGTGAATACACTGCGTCTGCGTAATCATCCGTCGCTGATCATGTGGGGCGGAGGCAATGAGACGAGCAGTGAGCTGGAGCATGAATCTATGCAGATGATGGGACGCTGCAGTGTGGAACTGGATAGTACACGTCCGTTTCACCGTACCGATCCGCTCGGTGGCAGTACACATGATCATATTGTCTGGAATGGCTGGACTCCCGCTTATAGCTTTGACTATTATGCAGGACTGGATGATATTATGCTAAGCGAATTTGGTCTGGCATCATCGCCTAATATGGAGTCGGTGAAGCGATATTTGCCGGAAGCAGAACGCACAGTATGGCCACCGGAACCGGGCAAAAGCTTTTATCACCATTTGCCGGCATTTGATACCCGGGATGAGATGCGGATTCTGTCGGAGTTCGCGGATTCGTTTGTGCCATGCGATTCGCTGGAGAACTTTGTAATCGGTACCCAGATGGCCCAGGTCGTATCGCTGCGACATAAGATGGAGCGTTCACGCTGCCACTGGCCCGAGCAAATTGGTGTCGTGACATACAAGCTGAATGATGTATATCCAGGTGTATCCTGGGCAACCATTGACTGGTATGGTGCACCCAAGATGTCGCATTATTTTACAGCAGATGCGTATGCACCACTGATGCTTTCCGTTGTGTTCGACAAGCTGAACAGTCCGGATCAGCAGCAGTCGCTGCCGGTGTATCTACTGGACGACCAAGAGCAGCTGACCGGAGAATGGACAGCAGGCGTACGAATGTATGATGCGAATCTGGAAGTGATGCTGTCGGAGTCCTGGCAGGACAGTGATGCTCATGGGCAGGTGCGCAGACTGGGACAAATCGATGTTCCGGCGTATCCACTGGAACAGGCACCGCTGCTGGTAGTCGCAGAGATTGTGCAGGCAGGCCATGTGCTGAATCGTACCTTTTACTGGATAAATTTCGATGCCCGGCAGGGTGTATTGATGCATCTGCCCAAGACAGAGCTGGAGCTGCATATTCAGACGGATCGGAAAAAGAATCAGATGGAGCAGGCGGAAGCGGGATTACAAGACATGAAGCAGCAAATAGAAGCAGAACCGCATAAATTGAAGCATCAGGTGCAGCAGATTGGATCTGAACCAATCGTCATTCCCAATGAACAAAGTGATCGAATCGGAAGTCAGAATCGCTATCCGTATCAGGTGACAATTACCAATCCGGGCAATTATCCGGCTGTCGCGGTAGAGCTGTATCAGGCTGTAGATTATCATTCAGTCTTACAGCAAGACGAGTATCGTAATCAATCTTCATTTATGGCGGAGGATAATTTTATCTGGCTGGACAGCGGTGAGAGTCGTACATTACAGGTCAGCAGTATCCGGGATATAGCTATACGGGCATGGAACAGCCGTTAACCATCAATCGATCAGGCTATTTGCCAAATGATTCGTACAGGAAAGGCGGGGATATTCATGAATCAATCCAGACAACAATCGATGAGCAGCACTTTCGGCCATAATCAAGATACCGATCCGGGGCGGCTGCATCAGCCTATTCAGCAGCCGTTATCCAATGTATACTCCGCTGCAGATGATCAGAGTATAGACAGATCGCGGCAGGAACAGCCTGCGGAACGATCCGCGGAATCGATTTTTAGCCAGCTGGTTGATCCGCCAGCCGTGTACAGGGCTATTCCATTCTGGTCCTGGAATGGCCGACTTGATCCGCAGGAGATTCGCCGACAGGTGCGTGAGATGAAACAGGCAGGCCTAGGCGGATTCATCATGCATGCCCGTGCTGGACTGGAGACACCTTATCTGGGTGAGGAATGGATGGACTGTATTGCTGCCGGTATTGAGGAAGGGCAGCAGCTGGGGATGCAGGTCTGGTGCTATGACGAGAATGGTTGGCCAAGCGGATTTGCTGATGGAGTAGTGCCCCGACTGGGACTGGATTACCAGCAGAAGTGGCTTCGAATAGAAAAAATCGACCGTAACCTGGTACATCCTATCGATCCGGACAAAGCTATATACCAAACAGACGATCCGGAAAGTAGCGGCTCTGAACGGCTCGGACTTAGAGAACAGCAGGCAGCAGAGGACGACTGTCATACGATTGCTTTTTACAGGTATCAGAATGGACGTTATGTACAGGTACCGCATGACCAGCAGGATATAGCCGAACTGCGTTTGTATTATGAAGTGAATCCGTATTATATCGATACGCTGGATGCCAAGGTCGTAGAAGCATTTATCGAATCCACCTATGAGCAATATGCCGACCGGTTTGCAGCACATTTTGGCCAGTCGGTATACGGTATATTTACCGATGAACCACAGTATGGTCGTAATCAGATACCATGGTCTTTTACGCTGGAAGAGCAGTTCCGTCAGACATATGACGCTGAGCTGCTCGATATACTGCCGCTGCTGTTTCTGGAAAAGGAAGATTATCCAGCGGCACGATACCATTTCTGGGAGCTGGTTACCCGATTATTCTCGGAGTCGTTTATGAAGCAGATTGGCGACTGGTGCGAAAAACACCAGCTGCGGCTGACCGGACATGTAGTAAGTGAAGATCATCTGACTGCGCAGACCGGAGCGGTAGGTGATGCCATGGCCTCCTATGCGTATATGCAGACACCAGGAATCGATTGGCTGGGCAGATTCACCAGCAATCCGCTTACGCCAAAACAGGCCGGCTCGGTCGCCCGGCAGCTGGGACAAAAGTTCGTTCTGTCCGAGACATTTGGCTGTAGCGGCTGGAATGTATCTTTTGCCGATCTGAAATGGATTGCCGAATGGCAGTATGTGCATGGTATTAATCTGATGTGTCAGCATCTGGAAGGATACAGTCTGCGCGGTATCCGCAAGCGTGATTATCCGCCGTCCCTTTATTATCAGCAGCCCTGGTGGGAGCAGTACAGCCGATTCAATGATTATTTTGGACGGTTATCGATGTTATTGGCAGAGAGCCGGCAGCATGCGGATCTGTTACTGCTGCATCCGATTCGTTCTTCGTGGATTGCCTACAACAATCGTACGTATGACTGGGGGGAGCAGATTCATCAGGATTTTGTGCAGATCAGTGAATGGCTGGGCGCTATGCAGTACAGTCATGATTATGGATCAGAGAGTATTATTGCGAATCATGGACAAGTGCGGGGAGACCGGTTCGTGATTGGTCAGGCGGCTTATTCGGTCGTTATCCTGCCACCCATGCTGACAATAGCAGCGCATACGCTGGAACTGCTGCTGGAATTGCTTCGCCAGGGAGGTCGGATCATTGCTCTGGGTACACTGCCGACCCTGGTAAATGGACATCATGATAAACGATTGGCCGAACTGGAAGCCGGTATCTCCTGTCTGGACTTGAACCGTGAATCTCTGGCAGCATATCTGGATCATAACCTCCAGCCAGGCATCACTATTCGTCATCTTGATCGTGTATCGCATAGTCAGCCTGCTCATCTGCAGTTGGCTCCGGAATCGGTCGCAGCAGATGATATACCGATTCGGAGCCAGGTAAGTGCACTGGGACAATACACGCTGTATTATCTGGTCAATACAGACCGGATATGCAGCTATAATACCGAGATGATCCTGTCCGGATCTGGAAAATGGGAGCAGATCAATCTGGAAAATGGACAAATGATACCGCTCACCGATTATTCTGAATATGACAATGTCCAAGCAGACAGAGAGAGCAAGTTCCGCGGTGTCAAAGGAACACTCATCCAGCTTTCTTTTGCCCCGGCACAGTCCTATATGCTGCGGCTATGTACAGAGTACAGGGAGAATGCAGATGAGCTTCCAGCAGTCACTCGAACCACCGGAACCAATAGGACAACCGCTCATTCAATTATCCGTACAACCGATCAATGGCAACTGAGCCAGAGCGATCTGAACAGCCTGACACTGGATTATTGCCGACTGCGTCTAGAGGACGGCGAATGGTCGGAGAAGCAGCCGATCATTTTTCTGCAGGAGCAGCTGGTACGTCTCGGTTATCCGGTAGAGATTGAGCTGGAATTTATAGTGGAGGCGCAGCCGGGAGATTACCTGAACCGGGAGATGTATCTGATTGTCGAGCAGCCCGAACAGTACAGAATTACCATCAACGATCACATATTGGATCAGCAAGAACGAGGCTGGTGGCGGGATATTGCTTTTCGAAAACTGGATATTGCCGGGTATCTGGGCGCAGGATCGAACCGGATTGTACTGTCACGTCATTTTGCCAACTCTGCCGAGACTTATGCAGCCATAGCCCGGGCCCAGATATTTGAATCCGAGGGCAACAAGCTGTTTTATGACACGGAGATTGAGAGTATCTATCTGCTGGGCGATTTCCATGTGCATAGTGATACGGGATATGTACATGCAGGCAATGGTGAGATCTATACGGATGGGCATTTCCGGCTGCAGAAGCCGGTATCCGTGGTGCAGACAGGGGATTTGACGACGCAGGGGCTGAATTTTTATGCAGGTAATGTTCAGCTATCCCAGCAGGTGGTCATACCGAAGCTGGACGTCGGGCAGTGTGCCTGGTTCCGCTTGGAACGACCGGATGCGGTACTGTCGCGGCTGTGGCTGAATGGACAGGAAGTGCATACCTTTATGTGGGCGCCCTATAAAATAGAGGTTACTGATTATCTCCATGCTGGCGACAATGAATTGACGATTGAACTGCTGTCCAGCTGCCGCAATCTGCTCGGCCCCCATCATCATATTCGCGGCGAGCTGACCATGGTAGGACCCGACAGTTTTACAGATACACCGGGCTGGACCGATGGCGATCATGCGGAGCCGCATATTTATACCGACCGGTACTGCTTGACTTCGTTTGGATTAAACGGTCATGCGGAGATCGTTATATACACGGAGCGCCGATAGGCTGGATCAGGAATTTTGTACCCTACATGATAGTCAGTATCAGTCACAAATCATAAACCATCATGACAACATAAAAATGCTGAAAATAATCTGCATACCGCTATCGTGCCCCAAAATATCCTAATCCCGAAAGGATGATTCCCTATGACCGCCTATCCGTCTTTGCCACGTCTGCAGATTAGCGCCAATCAGCGATTTCTGATTACCGAGGAAGGGAAGCCTTTTTTCTGGCTGGCGGATACGGCTTGGGAACTGCTGCACCGGCTGGATCGGGCAGACACCGAATATTATCTGCGCACCCGTGCCGCTCAAGGATTCAATGTTATTCAGACTGTTGCACTGGCCGAGCTGAGTGGTCTGCACACGCCCAATGCTTATGGACGGCTGCCTTTGCAAAAAGATGCTGCTGGTCTGCCTGATCCATTGCAGCCGGATCTGGATGGAGAGTACTCCTACTGGCAGCATGTCGATGAAATGATCCGGACCGCTGCGTCACTGGGCATGTACACTGCCCTGCTGCCGACGTGGGGAGACAAATTTCATCAAATGTGGGGCAATGGACCGGAGATTTTTACGCCGGATAATGCTTTTATGTATGGCAAATGGCTGGGTGAACGTTATCGGGACGTTCCCTCGTTGATCTGGGTGCTGGGCGGAGATCGTCCGCTGCAGACACGCCGTCACTTCGAGATTATCCAGCAGATGGCGCTTGGTATCAGGGAAGGGGATGAGGGTGGACATCTAATGACCTTTCACCCCAAAGGCGGAGTCTCCTCATCGCTATATGTGCATGAAGAGACATGGCTGGACTTTAATATGGTTCAATCCAGTCA
This sequence comes from Paenibacillus bovis, assembly GCF_001421015.2. NCBI lineage: Bacteria > Bacillati > Bacillota > Bacilli > Caryophanales > Paenibacillaceae > Paenibacillus > Paenibacillus bovis. Next base: position 3,767,936 of record NZ_CP013023.1, on the reverse strand, counting down.
TGGTGCCGGAATACGCAATAATTATCGTCTGATCCAGACCGATTATCAGCTTCATCCGGTCAAGCCGACACTGGATGCCGAGCCGTGTTACGAAGATATTCCGATTGATTTCAATCCCGATAATGGATACTTTGACGAAGTCGATGTGCGGCAGGCTGCTTATTATGCGGTATGTAGCGGCGCAGCAGGTCATACGTATGGTCATCATTCGGTCTGGGCAATGGCAGACGGGGTATACAGCTCGGTCGATATGGAGCAGTCGGGAGCTTTTTTTATTATGCCCTGGAAAGAAGCGCTGCATCGCCCGGGAGCAGGCCAGATGCAGCATCTTCGTCAGCTGATGACAGGTGTGGACAGTCTGACTGCGCAACCTGCCGGACATCTGCTGGAAGAGCCTTTGTCGGGAGCGAATACGCCAGCAGCCATTCAAGGCAAAAATTACATATTCATCTACTCCCCCAGGGTCTGTATGTTAAAGTAAGATTGGGAGCGCTTCCCGGCGCCGAGTTGACTGCCCGCTGGTATTGTCCACGTACCGGAAAATATCAGGATGTGCAGCAGATCGATAATACCGGTACCCGATTATTCAACGCCCCTTCCAGTGGCAGGGGCAGGGACTGGGTATTGTGCCTATACTCTGGAATCAAGGAGTGACCTATAGATGTATACAGTGATGATTGTAGAGGATGAGATGCTGGTACGGATCGGACTCAAAAATTCGGTCGACTGGAATAAATTCAATATGAAAGTGATTGCCGACCTGCCGGATGGACAGAGTGCATGGGACAGCTACAAGCAGGAGAAGCCTGACCTGATTATCACTGATATACGCATGCCCCGAATGGATGGTATGGAGCTGATTTCCCGGATCAGGGAAGAGGACAAGCAGACCCGGATTGTAGTACTGTCCTGTCTGGAAGAATTCGATCTGGCACGCCGGGCCATGTCGCTCGGTGTATCCGGTTATATTCTCAAACTGACGATGACCGAAGAAGAAATCGAGACGGTACTATCGGGTATTCAGCATGAATGGAATGAACAGCAGACAGCAACAAGTGAACGTACCGGCGGATCGCTGCTGCCCGCCAATCTGGAGCTGATCAAGGAGAAATTTCTCAAGGATTTTCTGCTGTACGGCATTTATTCCGCCGAGGAGTGGGAACGGTTTGTCGTACAAAGCGAGATGCGGCTGTCGCCGGTGAGAATCGTTGCCTGTACGATTGAAGTTGATAATTACTCACGACTCAAGCAGAAATTCAAGGATGAGCACGGACATCTGATCAAAATGACACTGCTTAATATTCTGAATGAGATTACATCGTCTGTAAAACGGGGCGAAGGTTTTTATGTGGATGAGACGCATTATTTGCTGCTGCTGAGCTTTGAGGATATATTGTCCGAGCAGGCGATTCGCCAGCAGATTGCCCATATTCTTCAGCGGCTGCAGGAAGTGATTCGTACGTATTTCAGCAGCTCGGTATCGGTTGGCATCAGCCAAATTGGTAGCGCATACAAAAGTCTGCCGGTATTATATCATGAGTCGTGCCAGGTGCTGAGCCACAAATTCTGGACCGGTACCGGACTCCATCATGTTCGCGGCGAGCAGATTAATCTGCTTGCTATCGAGAGCCAGCTGGAGCGTATCCGTCAGTATGCTCCTGTGAGAGAGCTGCTGTCTCCTTTGCGGCAGGAGCGGTACGAAGATTATATTCGTATTTTGCGCAGCCATCTGCAGGATGATCGAAAATCGATCCAGCATCTGCTGTTCCAGTTTATCCAGTGGGTCAGTACCAGTCTGTATGATCATCACCAGAATGAGAAGACGCTGCTGTTCAACATTACCGGTCAGTTGGAGCAGTGTGATACTCTGCCCGAGATGCTGGATCAGGTGACGGAATATCTGTCCGAAGTAGTGGAGTATTCCCGGAATCTGCTGTATATGAGTAATGAAATCGCTAGAGCACTTCAGTATATTAAGCAAAATTACGCGCAGAATATCAGTCTTCAGCAAGTCGCCGATCATGTGAATCTGAGCTTTGGTTATCTGAGTAATCTGTTCAAAAAGGAACTGCAGATTACGTTTATCGATTATTTGAACCGGTACCGAATCGAACGAGCCAAAGAGCTGCTGATCGGTACCAATCTCAAATCGTATGATATCGCTGTACAGGTAGGATTCTCTCCGGAGTATACGTATTTCAGCAAAGTATTCAAAAAGGTCACCGGACTGAATCCCAATGAATATCGCAGACAGTGGCTCAGCAGTGCAGGCGCAGGTGGTGGAACAGGAGCGAGTCAGAGCCTATGAGAGGATGGCGTCGTTCCGGCAAGACCGGCAAAATTCAGCATCTGGGTACCCAGCTGATCGTCTTTTTTATGGCGGTCAGCATTATTGTGTTTTCTCTGGCGACGTACCTGCTCTATACATTCATGCTTGGATTGATCAAAGAACAAAACGAGAAGCTGCTGTATCAGCAGTTCCAGCAGATTGATCATAATATTCACAATCTGATCAGTGATGTGGACCGGTTATCCAAGCTGTTCCTGCTCGATAACAATGTGCAGAGCTATATCCAGAGCAACGATACCCGTTCCCAGCTGGAGAATATTGATTTGAAAAAAGATATTTATGGACGTATCGCCAACTTTATTAGCAATTACAGCTATATTCACTCTATCTATATCATTTCGGATGCGAATGGCGCACTGGGTGGAGATGCCACGCGGACGCTCGTACATTCCGACCGTGCCTGGACAGACAGCTTTTTCCAGTCGGAGGGTTATGAACGGGCCAAGCAGTCTTTTCCCAATCTGACGGTAGAGGGCGGCATGACGGAGTCTTATTATAATCCGTATATTAACGGCGAACAGGATGGCAGGCTGATCAGCCTGATCCGGGGCGTACGTGCACTGTATGATTCACAGACCAGTGCAACGCTGATCTTCAATATGGATGAGCAGTATCTAGCGTCGACCTATTCGGCTTCGCTGGATATGGCGGAAGGCAATATGTATATCGTCAATGCAGACGGACAGATTATATCGGGCAGCAGCCCGGACAGTGTGGGTCAGCAGAGTCCTTATCTGCCTCCGGCTCATGAGACAGCTGCATTCGGTAGCTATGATGCGGTCAAGAATGGTGACCCGATTCAGATTGTCTATTACAAGCTGCAGGACAGCGATTGGTATATGATGCGCGAAGTGCCACTTGGTCTGTTTTCCCAGCAGATCTTCTCGGTACAGCGGATTATGCTGCTGGTATTCGGTCTCAGTATCCTGGTGATTTTCGGCGTATCGTATTTCTCGCTGCGCCGCATGATCCGTCCACTGCATCTGCTGGCCCACAAGATGCGCGATGTGAGCAAAGGCGATCTGGGAGTCACGTTTACCGATATTCCCAACAATGAGTTCGGCACCGTCATGCGCAGGTTCAACGAAATGTCGCTCAGTATCGTCGAGCTGCTGCGTCATAACAATGAGATTCAGGAGAACAAGCGCAAGCTGGAGATCGAAGCGCTGCAGTATCAGATTAATCCGCATTTCCTATATAACACACTCAATATGATCCGCTGGATGGCCTCCATGGTCAAAGCAGACAATATCGTCAACAGTGTGGTTGCTTTGGGCAATATACTGCGTCCGGTTTTTGCCAGCAAGGACAGCATGTGTACCCTGCGCGATGAACTGAATTATCTGGAAAATTATATCAAGATCATTAATTTCCGCTTCAATAGCACGATCCAATTCGAATTCGATGTGGAGCCGGATATGCTCAATTACCGGATTCCCCGCTTTATTTTGCAGCCGGTTATCGAGAATTCGATCAAGTTCGGCAGGGAAGAAGGGGAGGGGATCGAGATCAGTATCGAGGTGCATGAAGATGGACAGGATCTCTGGATTTCGGTAATCGATTCGGGCACAGGCTTTGATCCACAGAGGCGCGAGCAGCTCAATGCCCGGCTGGCTGCCGGTGAGAGCTATGAACCGACCCATCAGAGTCATCCTGATCGTCCGGAAGCGGATACCGGTACAGGAGTGGGACTGTATAATGTGAACAAGCGGATTCAGCTTTATTTTGGTCAGGATTACGGTCTACACGTGCCGCAGGTACCTATGGGCGCGGAAGTCACTATTCGACTACCGAAAATGGTAGAATCTCCTCAGCAGGACAGATTGGACGACTATCGTCCTGCCGAATAATTGACGATTAACAGCAATTGCTCGGCCATATAATCCGGTGAAGCTTCAAATTCATGCTGCGCCCAGTTCATAATCAATCCCCAGATTGCGTACGCCTGATAGCTGGCGAACAGTTCGGGATGGATCGAACTGGGCTGCTTATTGTCTGCATAAGGAGAAGAACTGACCTGATTCATTCCCTGGAGACAGAGACGCTGCAGCTGACTGCATATACGCTGCTGGAAGCCCGACATGGAATGCGAATGAATAATGAGCCGGTAAAAGCTGCGATGTGCAGCTACATGGTCAAAAATAGTAATAGCTGAAGATACCAGTTCACTCACATCCAGATAATTATTGCCTCCATAAGGTTCCATATAAGAATCAGTCAGATCCTGAAGTACCCCTTCGATCAATTCATCCAGCAGATCTTCCTTGTACATATAGTGTTTGTAAAAGGTACCACGGTTCACGTCTGCTGCGTTGACAATATCGGTGATCGTTATAGCACGAAAATCTTGCTGTTCCAGTAATTGCAGCAGGGCCTGGTGAAAAGCCTGCTTGGTTTTACGAATACGACGATCCATAAGGGATGCTCCTTTCAACAAATGCAAAGTTCGGTACAGCCTGAGGAGAACGAAAATATGGATTCATAATACACAACCAAAGAAAAGCTGCATAAAATAGTAAACAGATCGGCGCTGCTTTGTTGATTAACCAACAGGGAAGCGCCGTTTTACTGATTGAGGCGATACAGATGTGTTTGTATCATATTCATAAGGATGTTGGTTAGTCAACAATTGTTCATTTATAGGATTGGATTAACGAATGAGGAGGAAACATAATGAGACTGGAAAATAAAGTAGCTGTTATTACAGGTGCCGCTTCGGGAATGGGGAAAGCTTCCGCCATTCTGTTCGCCAAAGAAGGTGCCAAAGTGGTCGTATCCGATCTTCGTCAGGATACCGCCCAGCTAACCGTGGACGAGATTGAAGCAGCCGGAGGTACAGCGATTGCGCTTGCGGTAGATGTTACCCGGGAAGAAGATATCCAGCATATGATCGATACCGCAATCAGCACATATGGCACGGTTGATATCCTGGTGAATAATGCAGGCATTATGGATAATTTTGTACCTGCAGAAGATCTGACCGACGAATTGTGGTCGCGCATCTTCGATATCAATACGACCAGCGTTATGCGTTCCACCCGCAAAGTACTGCCTGTTTTCAAGGCAAAAAGCAGTGGCGTAATTATCAATATCGCTTCCAACGGCGGATTGAATGGTTCCCGCGCAGGCGCAGCTTACACTGCTTCCAAGCATGCAGTTGTCGGATTCACACGCAATGTGGGCTTCCAGTATGCGACGCTTGGTATCCGCTGCAATGCGATTGCTCCAGGAGCCGTGAAGACAAATATCAATACAAGTATCACTGCACCGAATCCATTCGGCCAGCAGCAGGCTATGCTGGGCATGGGGCTCAATCCCAAAATAGGTGAACCGGAAGAAGTTGCTGCCGCTGCATTATTCCTTGCTTCGGATGAAGCAAGCTTTATTAACGGTACGGTACTCGTAGCGGATGGTGGATGGAGCGCCTACTGATCATCCGTCTGTTCTGATCCGTATAGAAAAGGTATCCGAACGTACGCTGCATTACCTGAAGAGCACAAAGAAGCACCTTCACCCCTACCATACAGGCTGGAGTTACTCTTCCATTTCGGACGTGTTAAGATGAACGCATAAGCGACGTTTTATAATATGCTTTATCTCGCTATCTGGTGGTTGTATAGTAATCGAATTGGAAAAGGGAGGTTCTCTTATGCTGCTCTGGAACGGCAAGCTTGTTAATGAAGAAGATGTACGGGTATCCTATCATGATCGGGGTTATTACTTTGGTGATGGGATCTATGAAGTATTTCGCATTTACCAGGGACATCTGTTTGAAAAGGAAGCGCATCTGGATCGTCTGTATAACAGTCTCGCCGAGATCAAAATCCGGATTCCGTGGAGTCGTGAAGAACTGTCTGACCAGCTGGATCAGCTCCGGGATACGTTTGGTGAACAGGACGGGATGTTATATCTGCAATTCACCCGCGGCGAAGCCAAAAGAGCCCATGCTTTTCCCGCGAGCAGTACAGCAGTGATGCTGGGTTATTGTGAGCCGCTCGCTCGTCCGGTCGATGCGATTGAGAACGGTATAGCCACGATTACCTGTGAAGATGTCCGCTGGCTGCGCTGTAATATCAAATCGCTGAACCTGCTGCCGAATACACTGGCCAAGCAGGAAGCTGCCGAAGCCGGAGCGACCGAAGCTATTCTGATTCGTACGGACAATACCGTAACCGAGGGAAGCTCGTCCAATCTGCTGATCGTCAAGAACGGTACGATCTATACACATCCGGATGGTCCACTAATCCTGAGTGGGATTACCAAAAAAGTCATCGAACGTATCGCGTCCGAACTGCAGATTCCCTATGTACAGCGCAGCTTCACCCGCGAGGAATTAATGGCTGCCGATGAAGCGATGATTACCAGCACCACGATGGAAGCGGCGCCAGTCATCACGATTGATGGCCAGCCGGTAGGCACAGGTACGCCGGGTCCGGTTACCCGTCGTCTGCAGGAAGCCTATCTGCAGCAGGTACATGCCTTGTTAGCCGGTGCCAGCCCAGCTTCATAAGATGAAGCAACGGATGATGAATAGGGAGACCTGATATCATGTCTGATATGTTGATTATTGCTGTACAGTACGGCGAATAATCAAACCATACAACGAATCCTAATATTTATAGTGAAAACGGTCAGCGATATTGCTGATCGTTTTTTGTCGTTATTTCATATTCGAATGGTTTACCCTGTGTTGGTGCTTATTTTCTGATATGTTCTTGTACATTCTGCTTGGGCGTATTTCTTTTGTTCAACTTTATCTGTAGATACTTCAACTTGGTAGTCGCAGGAAGAGACAATCTGTAGATTATTCAGCTTTTTTTACAGATTGTTCATTTAGCGTGACTTCATTGCATATTAAGATAAGGACATGATAACGAATGATCAACCAGGCCAGTGACTGGAAGAACAGAGGAGGTTCCGCTGTGGAGATTACGTATAAAAAAGGAGAAGTCGCACACACGAAAAAGCGGAAGATTCATGCAGACGGGATCAAGCTGCTGTTAATGACCTTGCCATTCATTATTTTTGTAATCGCTTTCAGTTATGTGCCGCTATTTGGCTGGGTGTATGCCTTTTTTGACTACCGGCCGGGGATTCCGCTGAGCCAGACCGCTTTTGTCGGGATCGAACATTTCCGTGAGATGCTGCATGACCGGGATATGCTGCGGGTTATGATCAATACGCTTGCACTCAGCCTGCTGTCGATTCTGGCAGCTCCGCTGCCGCTAATCCTGGCGATCATGATCTCGGAAGTAAGAAACGGATTTTTTAAACGCCTAATTCAGACGACTACCACATTGCCCAACTATATTAGCTGGATTATCGTATTCTCGCTGGCATTTAGCATGTTCAGCTCAGAGGGGGCAATCAATACAATTATTGCCCGGCTGGGGCTGAGTGATACACCGCTCAATGTACTGGGCAATCCCGATCATGTATGGCTCGTCCAGACCCTGCTGCTGATCTGGAAAACGATTGGCTGGAATGCGATCATCTATCTGGCAGCGATTGTCGGCATTGACGGCGAACAGTACGATGCAGCCAAGATCGATGGAGCCGGACGATTCCACAGTATTGTGCATATTACGATACCCAATATTATGCCTACCTTTATCGTGCTGCTACTGCTGGCAGTGAGCAACCTGCTGTCCGCCGGATTCGAGCAATATCTAGTGTTCAACAATATTATGGTTGCGGACAAAATCGAAGTGCTGGATCTGTATGTATATCGCCTGGGACTTGTAACCAATGACTATCCATACTCCACAGCAGTCGGTATGTTCAAGTCGGTAATCAGTATTATCCTGCTGTTCATGATTAACAGCCTGTCCAAAAGAGTCAGAGGCGAAAGTATTATCTAACAGCAATTGTAATAGGCTGAAAGTTATGAGCGCCTAATCATAAAAATAAGTCATAGTGAATCCGTCAATGTATACGAATCTGGCTCGCTCTGTTCATCTCATTATTGCCATACTTGTATTTGGTACCATCGGTAACCGGGAGTATGGAATTACAGCCGGAAGGAAGGAATATGTATGGAAAAGACAGCCGGAGTGCGTACCCGCAAGCCGATCAACTGGTCGGATATGGCCTTTAGCGTGGTCAATTATACGCTACTGACCATTTTGCTGATCATCACGATTTATCCGTTTTATTATATTTTTATCTATTCGATCAGTGATTCATTTCAGGCACAGAGTGGTGTGTTTCTGTGGCCTGCCGGGTTCTCGCTGGAGAGTTACCGGGCGACCCTGCAGCTGAATGGATTGCAGGAGGCAGCTATCGTTTCCGTTCTGCGGACCATTATCGGTACGCTGCTCACCGTACTTTGCTGTTCCTTTTTTGCCTATTTGATTACCAAGCGGGAGATGCCCATGCGTAAGCTGATCTACCGCTTTGTACTTATTACGATGTACTTTAACGCCGGCTTTATCCCCTGGTATCTGACGATGAAAGCTTATGGTCTACAAAATAATTTCCTGTTATATGTACTGCCGACAGCACTCAGCGGATTCAATATTATTCTGATCAAGACATTTATCGAGCAACTGCCGCCAGCGCTGGAAGAATCTGCGAAGATTGACGGAGCAGGATACTTTACAATCTTCACCCGGGTAATCTTCCCGTTGTCGACGCCGATTATCGCGACAATCGCTGTATTTGCTGCCCTGGGGCAATGGAATACCTGGTTCGATAATTTCTTTCTGGTGGAAAATCCGAATCTGCAGACGCTTCAGCTGGTGCTGTACAATTTCCTCAATCAGTCCAACAGTATCTCCAGTATGAGTGCAGCGGAAATGACCAATTCGGCAGAAGTGCGAACGATGACGCCGCAGTCGATCCAGATGACGATTACCATGCTGGTTACTCTGCCGATCGTAGTCGTTTATCCGATGTTGCAGCGCTTTTTTGTCAAAGGTATTATGATGGGCGCAGTCAAAGGATAAGACTGGCGCACCTCTTTTAAGACAGGTAAGATAACTATATCAGGGGGTTGGAATATGAGAAGAACAGGTAAAGGCAGAGCAGCGGCAGCATTATTACTTTCTTTTATGGTAACGCTTACAGCTTGTTCGGGTGCAGCAGATAATACGGCCGGTAATGCCAGCCAGGCCGGTACAGCAGACCAAAATGGAATTGTAACGCTGCGTGTACTCGTCAACGAGACCGGCACGAACTGGAATACGTATCCGGATAGCGATATTGCCAAAGAAATCGAGAAAAAAGTCGGCGTGAAAATCGAATACGTCGAAGCCGATGCCAACAAAATGAATGTGCTGCTCGCTGGCGGTGATCTGCCGGATATTGTACGTGCCGATCCTACCCAGTATGGCAAGCAACTGATTGATGGCAAACTGATCATCCCGATGGATGATATGCTGGACAAGTACGGCAAAGATATTGAGAAGACGATTCCTACAGTAGTCGATTACAGCAGGGATAACTGGAGTGAAGGGCAGAAAAAGCTGTATTTCCTGCCACCGCAAATCCAGGCTGATCCAAGTCCCATTTATCCCAATCTGACAATCGGACCTACTATGCGTTGGGATTATTACAAGGAAGCAGGTACCCCGCCTATCAACAGTACCGATGACCTGCTGAATGTACTTCAGCAAATCTCTGCCAAGCATCCGACTACCGAAGAAGGCAAAAAAATCTACGGCGTATCCATGTGGCAGGATTGGGGATTGTGGCCTTATATTATTCCATTTACATGGATTACCCAGCAGAGTGCAATCGGCAGCTCCGATCTGTTCGCCAAGCCGCTCGGTGAGCACCGTCTGATCAATGTACTGACCGACGAGAACTCCAATTATTGGGTCGCGATGGACTTTTATAACAAGGCTTACCGGATGGGCTTGCTGGACCCGGATGCCCTGACGATGAAAAATAACGACTATATGGCCAAAGCAACAGCCGGACAATTCATTCTCGGACCGGCTACCTGGGCGATGGGCGATTACAATGCCAAGTATGCCAAAGACGGCAAAGGGTTCATGGTACTGCCGGTAGGCAAGCAGGCCTGGAGCGGTGGCGTTCGTCCGGTAGGCTGGGCCGACAAGAGCTATGCCATTTCCAAAAGCTC